>CAWVWS010000024.1:0-26916 GCA_963933905.1 uncultured Sulfitobacter sp. | reverse complement strand
CAGCACAAACAACAAGGCGCGCACCTCGTTACGGCCCTGCTCCAAAAAGCGTGACACCACACGTCCCGGCCCCTTGTAGGTTGCCAAAATATCCTGCGTTAGCGCCATTTTAGGTGCTATGCCGTGTCAGCCAAGCCGCAAGCCGCGCGGTCATATCATCACGCAACTCCTCATGGGCAATTTCGTCCACGGCCTCGGCCAGAAATGCGAGGGTCAGCAGATTGGTCGCCTCGCCTTCGGGCACACCGCGTGAGCGCAGATAGAACATCGCATCCTCGTCAATCGCACCCGAGGTCGAGCCGTGGCTACAGGCCACATCATCAGCGTAGATCTCAAGCTCGGGCTTGGCCAGAAACTGGCTGTCGCCGTCAAGGAGCAGCGACTGACTGATCTGGTAACCATCTGTCTTTTGCGCACCCGCTTTTACAAGGATTTTCCCTTGAAAAACGCCAGTCGCACCGTTGCGCAGCACCTTTTTAAAGACCTGACGGCTTTCGCAATTCACTGCATCGTGGGTGATGAAAACCGTATCATCGTGCACAAAATCACCGTCACCGACGCAAGCACCCGCAACATTGGCAATAGCATCATCGCCCGTCAGCTCAATCACGCATTCATTGCGCGTCAGCACGCCGTTCACTGTCATGGTGAAAGAGCGGAAAGCGGATTCTGTGCCCAGACGTGTAAAGATATGCGTTGCCGCGCGACGCTCGTGATCGCGGCCCTGTGAGCGGATATGGTGGAAAGACGCGCGGTCGGCCACTTCGACTTCCATCACTTTGTTAAAGCGCGCAGCGGCGGGACCGTTCTCAAGGATTGTGACTTCAGCGCCTTCATCCAGTTTGATGCAGTGGTGGAGGATCGCATCGGAACTATCTGATTTATGGTGATAAGTCAGATTGATAGGTTTGCTTGGTTTACCCGTCACATGGATCAGGACACCGTCCGTGGCATAGGCCGTGTTCAATGCGGCCAAGGGACGCGCAACGGGTGTCTGCCCGCGTGTTTCCAGAACACCGTAGAGGTTCTTGGCCCAGTGCAGATCGCTGTCTGCTGTCGCAAGGCGCTCGATCGTGACACCCTCAAGGCTCAGATCATCCGAGGCTTCGGCGTCAAAGACACCGTCCACAAAAATGATGCGCAAACGGTCAACACCATCAAACACAGGTGCTTCATCCGTTTTGAGGACTGTCGCCTTTGGCGCTTCCAATTGGGTCAGCGTGTCGGGACGGGTGTATTTCCAATATTCATCACGGCGCTGCGGCAGGCCCATGGCACGAAGCCGTGCCAATGCGTCCGCACGCAAAGGGGCAACCCATGTCCCTTCGGGCATCGTCAGCGAGGCAATGCGTGCCTCGGTCAGATCGGATTTTACCGCTACGTCAGCCATTACACCACCTCGGCGAGGATATCTGCGTAGCCGTTGTTCTCGACTTCAAGAGCCAACTCCGGCCCACCCGACTTTACGATGCGACCGTTGGCCATGATGTGAACAACATCCGGTTTGATGTGGTCGAGCAGACGTTGGTAGTGAGTGATGACGAGAAACCCGCGACCCTCGGAGCGTAGGGCATTCACACCTTCGGCAACCAGCTTCATAGCATCAACATCGAGACCGGAATCCGTTTCGTCAAGGATGCACATCTTTGGCTCGAGCATGGCCATCTGCAATATTTCGTTACGCTTTTTCTCACCACCGGAGAAGCCCATGTTTACAGGACGCTTGAGCATATCCGCGTCAATCTTGAGGTCTTTTGCCTTGGCGCGAACCACTTTGAGGAACTCGGCCGCGGACATTTCTTCTTCGCCACGCGCCTTGCGCTGTGCGTTCACGGCAGTGCGCAGGAAGGTCATGTTGCCTACACCCGGGATCTCCACAGGATACTGGAACGCAAGGAAAAGACCGGCAGCGGCACGCTCTTCAGGTTCCATGTCCAGCAGGTCGACACCTTCAAGCTCTGCCGAGCCGCCTGTGACTTCATAGCCGCCCTTACCAGACAGCACATAAGACAGGGTAGACTTGCCAGAGCCGTTCGGCCCCATGATCGCGTGCACTTTGCCCGCTTCCACTTCGAGGTCTACGCCCTTGAGGATTTGTTTGTCTTCGTCTTCCAGTTTGACCTGAAGGTTCTTGATGCTCAGCATTTGGATGCTCCTTGATATACTGGCGCGCTGCGCTCGTGTTTTAATTGGCCCTTAGGCCGCTGATTTCAACCGCTCGGGAAAACTGTCATAGAGCGCTTCCCGTGCGGCGTGGATTTGATCTTGGTATGTGATGGCGGCGGGTTTATGCGCTTTGGCCGCATCGTAGTTGAGCGGTGCCATCATGTCGCGCCGCCCGATGGAGGCGGCATAGTCGAGGTATTTGAGCCAGCTTTGGCCCTTGGGTGTGATCCATGTGTTTGGCACGCCGTATGCGTCGGCCACGATCAGCCCGTGAAGCGATGACGCAAAGACATGGGCGCAGCTTGCGATTTGCAGACAAACCTCTGCCGCATCCCCGCGGGGATGAATCAGCAGGTATGCTGGATCGGATGCGGCAAAAGCCAAAACATCAGGATCATCCATTAGGGAGTAATGCGGCACAATGCCGATACGGTCCTGACGCGAGCCGTCAAAGGGGAGCGCGTCATTGATAAGCAGACCGGGATCGCCAAAGCGCTTTAACTCGCGTTTGAGCAGTGCCGCCGTGATCGGGCTGCGCACCAGCGCAAGGTCGACGTTATCCAGAAAATCGTGACCAAAGACAGGATTTAACAGCCCTGTCCCCCAGACCACCACATTGCCCTTCTCGCGTGGCTCCTTGTGCGCGCGCTTGACCACTTGCAGCATGGAGCCGATGGCGAAGATATCCGCCCTCTGCGGTCCTTGATGCTTAACCTCGCGGCCGGCAATATGCCCCACAATCAACGGATTAATTGCATCACCAAAATTCGGCACTGCCTTCCACCAGTGAAGCTGGAGCGGGCTTATGTTGGGCTGATCGGACATTTATTTTGACTTAACTTCGTCTGTCAAGCGCTTGAAATAATTCACTGATGACGCTTTTGAAACAACCTGGCGGCGGAAAAGTTCTGCCAGTGCTGACAAAACTAAATCAAAGCTGTGGAATACACCATCGGCCATCAAGGCGAGCTGTTTAAAAGCGTTATCGGACATATCCTCAAGAGCCATGTCGCGGATATAGACCGCATCCCCATCCAACAACTGGCTTGCACCTGCGCGCTTGTGAAACCCTTTTTTCTGGGGACTGGGAAGTACGATCTGTTTCGCATGCATGAATTTATGCAGTTTGAAGCCCATAGACCTGAATTCGGCATCCAGATCACCGAACAAAGGCTCTCCCTCATACATGCGGTGGAAACGCACTTCGGGGATAATCGCAACTGCTTCCGACAAAGCTATCTTGCCGCCCTGCAAAACGCCCAATTCACCACCTTGGAGGTCCATCTTAAGCAAGTCGAGCCTGGGCATTTCCTTGATGCTATCTAGCGCGGTCAACGCCATTGGAATTTCGCCTATTTCACGGCCAATCCACTGGAATTTCCCCAAAAACCGCGCCGAGGCCTCATCAATTGGAAATGTTGAGGAGATAGAGCCAATGGGATGGCGGTAAAACGTGGCTTTGCCCTTTTTACCAATAGCTTGCTTAAAATAGGTCGCGTTTTCTTGCTGTAGTTCCTCAATGGCAGCGAACGCACCTTCGTCAGGCTCAAACCCCCAAATATGTGCAAAACCAAGCTTGTGAATCATGTCGTAGGCTGGTGTGCTCATAATGCGCGCGCCAACGTCTGCCACATTTGACAGAAGCTCCGGTGCAAGTGCTTCATGCAATCGCTTGCTGCGTTTGCGATCTGTTTTGGTTGACTTGATCATGTGTTGCGCCCTTTGAACCAGCAGATCACAAGGCCAAATACAAAGTACAAGACCGCAAAAATTATTGATGACATCAATGATTCTGCCAAGCCTTCGCCTTCTTCAAGGCCAAAACCCAAGCCAAAGCTCAGCGCGAAGTAGACGACCGCCGCGATGCCCGTTTCTTTGAGCAGCTTTTGCATCAGCCAACCGAGCCTTCGAGCGAGATTGCAACAAGTGCTTGGGCTTCCATGGCGAACTCCATCGGCAATGCTTGCAGCACGTCCTTGCAGAAACCGTTTACAACCAATGCGACGGCCTCCTCTTCGTCCATACCGCGTGAGCGGCAGTAGAAGAGTTGCTCGTCGTCCACCTTGGACGTAGTCGCTTCATGCTCGACACGGGATGAGTTATTCTTCACCTCGATATAGGGCACCGTGTGGGCCCCGCATTTGTCGCCAATCAGCAAGCTGTCGCACTGGGTATAGTTGCGGCTTTCCTTGGCTTTGGGGTGCATGGAGACTAGCCCACGGTAAGTGTTCTGAGCCTTTCCTGCCGAGATACCCTTGGACACGATCCGCGACTTTGTGCGCTTGCCGAGGTGCACCATCTTGGTGCCTGTATCGGCCTGCTGCATGTTGTTGGCGATGGCGATGGAATAAAACTCACCTTGGCTGTCGTCGCCACGCAGAATGCACGACGGGTATTTCCACGTCACGGCAGAGCCTGTCTCGACCTGTGTCCACATCACCTTGGCACGATCCCCACGGCAATCGGCACGTTTGGTCACAAAGTTATAGATGCCGCCCTTGCCATTCTCGTCACCAGGATACCAGTTTTGGACGGTGGAGTATTTCACCTCTGCATCTTCCTCGATGATGATCTCGACCACGGCTGCGTGCAGCTGGCTCTCGTCGCGTTGCGGCGCCGTACAGCCCTCAAGGTAGGACACATAGGAGCCCTTATCGGCAATGATCAACGTCCGTTCGAACTGGCCTGTGTTCTCCGCGTTGATTCGGAAATACGTGGACAGTTCCATCGGGCAACGCACACCCGGGGGCACATAGACAAAGGAGCCGTCAGAGAAGACCGCAGAGTTCAGCGTGGCATAGAAATTATCCTGCACAGGCACAACAGAGCCGAGGTATTTCTTCACCAGATCGGGGTGGTTCTTGATCGCTTCCGAGATGGAGCAAAAGATCACGCCCGCTTTCATCAATTCGTCCTGAAAGGTCGTTCCAAGGGAGACGGAATCGAACACCGCATCTACTGCAACCTTGCGAGGTGCTTCAGACATCTCTTCAGCGCCCTCGACGCCTGCCAGAATGGCCTGCTCTTTGAGCGGAATGCCGAGCTTTTTGTAAGTCTCCAGCAGTTTTGGGTCCACGTCGTCCAATGACTTCGGCTTAACCGCCATCGAGGTCGGGCGGGCATAGTAGTACTGGTTCTGGAAGTCGATTGTGGGATAATCCACCATTGCCCAATCGGGTTCGCGCATCTGCTGCCAGCGTGCATAGGCACCCAAGCGCCATTCGGTCATCCATTCCGGCTCTTCGTTTTTGGAAGAGATCAGCTTGACGATGTCCTCGTTGAGGCCGAGCGGGGCATAATCCATCTCGATGTCAGTTGACCAACCGTGCTTATAGGCACCGCCTACCTCGCGCACGGCATCAACTGTCTCCTGATCCACACCGTCTTTTACGCCACTGTCCACGATATTATCCATGTTCATCTTCCTTGTCCGCAAGGCTCACGCCGCCCGCCTCTGGTGTTTCTCGAATTTTGCTGCCCATGCATCCGCAAAGCGCAGCACATCATCTTTTGTTGTCTCAAGGCCCAGCGACACGCGGATCGCACTGGAAGCCTCGGCCTCGTTATATCCCATTGCCAACAAGACCTTGCTGGCTTTGACCTTCCCGCTGGAGCATGCGGACCCTGCGGAAACCGCAAATCCCGCCAGATCCATTTGCATCACTTGCGTCTCGCCCTTCCAACTGGGGGTGAGGATGCAAGAGGTGTTCGGAAGCCGTTCAACTTCATTCCCGACAAAAATAGTCTGATCTGAGGCAGACGCAATAGCGTTTTCTAGAATACTTCTAAACTGGGCCACTTCGTCCCACCTGCCTGCAGCCATGTCACGGCCAGCGGCCTCGGCTGCGGCGCCAAATCCTGCGATGCCGGTGATATTCTCGGTACCCGAGCGGCGGTTCATTTCTTGCCCGCCGCCGCGCAACATAGGTTCAGGGTCCTCGGCCGTGAAATTGATAAGCGCACCGATGCCTTTGGGGCCGCCCATCTTATGGGCCGACAGGATCGCATAGGAGGGAGTTATCTCTTCGTAGGTAACAGCCATCTTCCCTGCCAATTGGGTGATGTCGCAGATGGTCGAGTAACCTTCGCCGCTCCCTGCGACTTTGGCGTTGCTGCGCAGGATACCCGTCTCGCTGTTTGCGGCCGAAATGGCCACCAGACCTGACAAGTCTTTAGAGGACCCTACTGCGGCGCCATTGCGGTCTATCAGGGGCGCGGATTCCTGCTCGCTCCAGACGCCCAGACAGTCATGCTCCGTCGGAAAGGCCGTAAACAGACCGCCGTGCCGCGTTTTTTGCGCCACGGCCAATGCGGCAGCCTCTGTCGCACTTGATGTGAAGATTACCTGCTGCGGCTTACATCCGACCAATTCGGCCACTTGGCTCCGCGCCCGTTCCACCAGCATCTTGGCACTGCGGCCTTCTGCATGGACCGAGGACGGGTTGCCCACGAGATCCATCGCCTCGATCATCGCTGTGCGCGCCTCAAGGCGCAGTGGAGTCGTCGCGTTATAGTCAAGGTATGTGCGGGACGCGGTCACGGTGCTATTCGTCCACAACGGCGAAAAGGTGCGGCACAGCGGGGCATGGTGTCATCTGGTTGTCGACCACATCGGACAGGCGCGTCTGGTGCAAAAAGACATAGACATGGGCGGACAAACCCTGCCACAGGCGGTTTGTCATGGATTGGGCGCGACTGCCCGAAGTGCCACCCGATGCCCCTGCCCCTTTGTGCATAGCGCTGACGGTTTCATCCACTGCACTCAGGATATCTACCACACGGATTTCGGAAGCTGGCCGCGCAAGGCGGTATCCGCCACCGGGTCCACGCACCGAAGCGACCAGATCGGCACGGCGCAGCTTCACGAAAAGTTGCTCCAGATAAGGCAGGGAGATTTGCTGTCGCTCTGCAATATCGCCCAGGGACACCAGATTATCATCCGGCTGCAAGGCGATATCGGCCAGTGCAACCATGGCGTAACGCCCTTTTGTTGACAGCTTCATTCCAAATCTCTCCGGCCAGATCAGGCTTTTGTTTGACGAAGGCGGTCTAAATGCCTACATCGCTGAGACGCGGTCCACTTGTGCGGCCTGCAAATATTAGAACGGTTCTAAGGTGTCTGGCAGAATTCGTCAAGAATGTCATATGCCCTCCGAACCCTGCAAGAGAGTATTCCCCATGCCCGAGGTAATTTTTCCTGGACCCGAAGGTCGCCTTGAGGGCCGCTATCACCCGCAAAAAGAGCGTGATGCGCCGATCGCGATCATTTTGCACCCGCATCCGCAATTTGGCGGAACGATGAACCACAAGGTTGTCTACAATCTGCACTATGCGTTTTACAAAATGGGCTTCACAGTGCTGCGGTTTAACTTCCGCGGTGTGGGTCGGAGCCAAGGCGAATATGATCAAGGCATCGGCGAGTTGTCGGATGCGGCATCCGCCCTCGATTATCTGCAGTCCATGAACAACAACTCCAAGCATTGCTGGGTTGCGGGTTTTTCCTTTGGTGCATGGATCGGCATGCAGTTGCTGATGCGCCGTCCCGAAATCACGGGCTTCATATCGGTTGCACCCCCTGCGAACATGTATGACTTCAGCTTCCTTGCGCCCTGCCCTGCATCGGGTCTGGTGATCAATGGCACAGGCGACCGCGTCGCACCATCTGCCGATACGGTCAACCTTGTGAACAAGCTGCATGAGCAGAAGGGCATCACCATTACCCATCAGCAAATCGAGGGTGCGGGCCACTTCTTTGAAGAGCCGCACATGGATACGATGATCGATAGCACAACAGAATATGTGCGTCGCCGTCTGACAGAGAATACGCGCTAATGGCTGACGATGCCGTCATCAAAATGGCCAACCAACTGGCCGAAGAATGCCTCGCCGTTCAAAAAGAGACTGGCGAGGACCGTTTGTTCATGCAGGTTGGCGATGTTTTGGGCGCGTCTTCCCAGACCCTAGAAGAAGCGTTCCTGACTGCGATCCGAACACGTATGGCCGAACAAAAGGGCTGTGCGTTTTTGGCGATGACTCTGAAAAAACACCGAACGACGGCAAAGGCATCTGAGTGACGCAGCGACTTGAGCAACAGATCGCCTTTCTCAATGAGGCGGACAAGCTCAAGTCGGTCATGCGTGCCACCGAGCTTTGCAATAATTCCCGCTATGAAAACTCGGCCGAGCATAGCTGGCATCTGACGCTTTATGCACTGGTGCTTAGCGATCAGGCAGGGCCAGATGTCGACATCAACCGCGTGATCAAAATGTTGATCCTGCATGATCTGGTCGAGATTGACGCGGGCGATAATCCGATCTTCGGCGAGTTTAATGCAGCAGCCGTCGAGGCGCAGGAAAAGGTAGCCGCTGATCGCATATTCGGAATTCTTCCCAATGATTTAGCGGAAACTCTTAGACAAATCTGGGAGGAGTTCGAAGCCGCCGAGACGCCGTCTGCGCAATTCGCGAAATCGCTCGACCGGTTTCAACCGCCCATGCAAAACCTGCAATCAGGCGGTGGCAGCTGGATCGATTGTGACGTGACCGAGGAAATGATTGGGACCCGGGTGGGCGCGAAGATCAGGATCGGTGCGCCTGCCCTCTGGACCTTTGCATAGGCCAAGATTTCGGCCTTTTTTTTGCGGCGCTGCCAAAAGCCTCAAATTGAAACTGTTTACCTATGTATGCCGCTTTCCCCTTGCGCCCTAAATACGCTAAACGCGCAGGAATTAGCCTGTAGCCAAAGGATACCCCATGACCAAGATCAAGGTAGCAAACCCTGTCGTCGAGCTTGATGGGGACGAGATGACTCGCATCATCTGGGACTTTATCAAGAAAAAGTTGATCCTGCCCTATCTCGACATTGATCTGAAGTATTACGACCTTGGCATTCAGGCGCGTGACGATACCGATGACCAGATCACCATCGATTCCGCCGAAGCGATCAAAAAATACGGTGTGGGCATCAAATGTGCTACCATCACGCCCGATGAGGCACGGGTTGAGGAGTTTGGCCTCAAGAAGATGTGGCGCTCCCCCAATGGCACGATCCGAAACATCCTTGGTGGTGTGATTTTCCGTGAGCCGATCATCTGTAAGAATGTACCGCGCCTTGTGCCGGGTTGGACCCAACCGATTGTGGTGGGGCGTCATGCCTTTGGTGACCAGTACAAGGCGACTGATTTCAAATTCCCTGGCGCGGGCAAGATCACGCTGAAATACGTCGGCGCTGACGGCACCGAGATCGAGCATGAGGTTTTTGACGCGCCCGAATCTGGTGTGGTTATGGCCATGTATAACCTCGATAAATCCATCATCGACTTCGCCCGTGCCTCGCTCAACTACGGTTTGGTCAAGGGCTGGCCTGTCTATTTGAGCACTAAGAACACGATCCTCAAGCAGTATGACGGTCGCTTCCTTGAGCTGTTCCAGCAGATTTTCGAAACGGAGTTCAAAGACAAATTCGAGGCCGCAGGCATCACCTACCAGCACCGCCTGATCGACGACATGGTTGCCTGTGCGATGAAGTGGAACGGCGGCTATGTCTGGGCCTGCAAAAACTATGACGGCGATGTGCAGTCAGATACCGTGGCGCAGGGCTTTGGCTCGCTTGGGTTGATGACGTCGATCCTGATGACGCCTGATGGCAAGACAGTCGAGGCAGAGGCCGCTCATGGTACGGTCACGCGCCACTACCGCCAGCACCAGAAGGGGCAAGAAACCTCAACCAACTCTATCGCGTCGATTTTTGCCTGGACAGGTGGTCTCAAGCATCGCGGCAAGCTGGATGAAAACACGGCCCTCATCGACTTTACCGAGACACTGGAGAAAGTTGTGGTTGGCACCGTTGAGGACGGCCATATGACAAAAGACCTCGCGCTGCTGGTCGGACCGGATCAGGGCTGGCTGACCACAATGGGGTTCTTGGAGAAGGTCGACGAGAACCTGAACAAAGCTCTGAAATGCTGACGTTCAGCCCATGTAGGACAGAGAAGGCCGCCCAAGCGCGGCCTTTTCCGATTCTGGATCGCACCGCCTATTTATGTGCTGCGATTATGGGTCTTGGCATAAAGCTCTGCGATGATCTTGCTGGCTGTCTTTTTGAACAGGCATGGGATGAAGGCATGCATAAGTGCTGCGCTGCCGGCCATAAACAGCTTTGCCGAGAACTTGCCCGCAAAGGTCATATGTTCAAAGAATGTCTCGTCTACTTTGGCGGGATGGTCGAGGAAGATACGGTTGATCATGGTTGCTCCTGTTCGCTATGAAACATCCTAACAAAGGGTGCGTGAAATTCTGTCCCAAAGACCTGCTGAAATCACTTGAATTTGGGAGCAAATCCCATGAAAGTTAGAATATGCATGAAATCGACACAATAGATCGCAAAATCCTGAGCGCATTGCAGCGTGATGCGGCGCAATCGCTGGATGTTTTGGGCGCAGACGTTGGCCTGTCGCGCAATGCCTGCTGGCGCCGTGTGCGGATGCTGGAAGAGGCTGGCGTGATAACAGGTCGTATCGCCACCGTGGATGCAAGCAAGCTGGGCCTGAGCCTTTCCGTATTCATGCAAGTGCGCGCGAATGCACATGCCCCTGACTGGCTCCGTAAATTCTCGGACGCGACAAAAGCGATGCCCGAAATTCAGGGTGTTTACAGGATGAGTGGTGATCTCGACTATCTGATCCGTGCGCGGGTGGCGGATATGGCGGGATATGATAGGCTTTATCAACGCCTGATCGCGCGGGTGCCCCTCTCTGATGTTTCGGCCAGTTTTGTGATGGAAGAGATCAAGGAAACCGCGCAACTGCCCTTGTGAAAGTCCGCACTTATGCCCGTCTATGTGATCCTCGCCCTCGCCGTTATGTTCGAGACTGTCGGCACCACCGCCCTCAAGGCGAGTGAGCAGTTCACCAAGCTAGGGCCGTCGATCGTGGTGGTGCTGGCATATGCCGTTTCGTTTTACCTTTTGTCGATTACCCTGCGCACCATGTCTGTGGGCATTGTCTATGCCCTGTGGAGCGGGCTTGGCATTGTCATGATCGCCACAATTGGCTGGACAGTCTTTGGTCAAAAGCTGGATTTTGCAGCACTTGCAGGCCTTGCGATGATCATCGGCGGGATCGCCGTTATCCATCTGTTTTCCAACTCTGTTACGCATTGAACACCGTTTCTCGCCATCCTTAACCCTTCGGGGGGTTTTTCACTGGCGTTTGGCGCGGATGCACGTTAGAGGCCGCTCAACTCCCTGAGATAAGGTATTCGAAATGGACCTGCGTAACATCGCAATTATTGCACACGTTGACCACGGCAAGACGACGCTGGTTGACGAACTCTTGAAACAAGCGGGCACATACCGCGAAAACCAGGCGACAACCGAGCGCGCCATGGACAGCAACGATCTGGAGCGCGAGCGAGGCATCACCATCTTTGCCAAGCCTACGTCCGTTGTCTGGAACAACACACGTATAAACATTGTGGACACACCCGGTCACGCCGATTTTGGCGGCGAGGTGGAGCGTATCCTGTCCATGGTCGACGGTGTTGTCCTGCTGGTGGATGCGGCCGAAGGTCCGATGCCCCAGACCAAGTTTGTGACGTCCAAAGCGTTGAAGCTTGGCCTGCGACCCATCGTTGTGATTAACAAAGTTGATAAAACCGACGGCGAGCCTGACCGCGCGCTGGATGAATGTTTCGATCTGTTTGCAAACCTTGATGCAACGGATGACCAGCTTGATTTCCCGACGATGTATGCCTCTGGCCGTGCTGGGTGGGCTGATATGGAATTGGACGGTCCACGCAAAGACCTCTCGGCCCTGTTCGAACTGATCCTCTCCCACGTCCCTGCGCCAAAGCAGATTACGGACCGTGAAAAGCCGTTCACGATGCTCGCGACGACTTTGGGCGGTGATCCGTTTCTTGGCCGCCTGCTGACAGGCCGCGTTGAATCCGGCACACTCAAAGCGGGCCAGACGATCAAATCCATGTCGCGTGACGGCAAGCTGATCGAGAACTTCCGCTGCACCAAAATTCTCGCGTTTCGCGGGTTGGAGCAGACAGCAATCGAGACAGCCGAAGCAGGCGATATTGTCTCCATCGCCGGCATGACCAAGGCGACCGTGGCCGACACACTGGCCGATCCGTCAGTGACTGAAGCGATCCCTGCCCAGCCGATTGATCCGCCAACGATCACAGTAACCTTCGGTATCAACGACAGCCCGCTTGCGGGTCGTGACGGCAAGAAAGTGCAATCGCGCGTCATCCGTGACCGCCTGCACAAGGAAGCCGAATCCAACGTGGCGATTAAGATCTCCGACACCCCCGGTGGCGAAGCGTTTGAAGTTGCTGGTCGTGGTGAATTGCAGATGGGCGTTCTGATCGAGAACATGCGCCGCGAGGGTTTCGAGCTGTCGATCTCGCGACCACAAGTTCTGTTCCGTGACATCGACGGTGTACGCCACGAGCCAATCGAAGAAGCCACGATTGACGTGGATGACGAGTACTCGGGCGCTGTTATCGAAAAACTGACCGGCGTTCGCAAAGGTGAGTTGGTCGAGATGAAGCCCGCTGGAGCGGGAAAAACGCGGATCATCGCGCATGTGCCGTCGCGCGGTCTGATCGGCTATCATGGTGAATTCCTGACTGACACACGCGGTACGGGCGTTCTGAACCGTGTGTTCCACACTTGGGCGCCCCACAAAGGCGTCATTCCGGGCCGCCGCGCTGGCGTGCTGATCTCCATGGGGAACGGTACTGCGGTGTCCTACGCGCTTTGGAAGCTGGAAGACCGTGGCAAGTTCTTTATCGGGGCGCAGACAGAAGTTTATGTCGGTATGGTTATCGGTGAGCACAGCCGCGAAAACGATTTGGAGGTGAACCCGTTGAAAGGCAAACAGCTGACCAACGTGCGCGCCTCCGGTACGGATGAAGCGGTGCGTCTGACCACGCCTGTCACACTGAGCCTTGAAGAAGCAATTGCCTATATTGACGACGACGAATTGGTTGAAGTAACGCCGAACGCGATCCGTCTGCGCAAACGCTTCCTTGACCCGCATGATCGCAAGCGGATGTCAAAATCAGCCTGATGTGTTCAAAGTTTGAATTGAAAAAGGGCGCTCCATATCGGGGCGCCCTTTTTTGGTCTAATGGTGTTTGCGGCTGCGCCGCGTGAGTTTAAAGGCCAAATGAAGTCAAAAGACGCGCTTATTCGGTCGTCTCAACTATCATCAATTCACGCTCGGATGCGCCTTTGGCAAAGGCAAGCGCTGCCTGATATGCAGCCGAATGATAGCACCGCTCCGCAGTTTCCACATCGGGGAAGCGGGCAACGACATTGCGCGGGCGCTCTTTGCCTTCTAGCTGAACAAAGCGGCCACCCCGGGCGATAAACGTGCCCCCGTGGTCTGCAATGGCTTCTGTCGCGCCGGCGGCATACTTCTGATACGCCTCCTCGTCTGTCACGGTTACATGGGCAATCCAGAGTGCTGGCATAGTGTTATCCTTTCAAAACGGCTTCGGCTGCGGCAATCGCGGCCTCTGCATTGTCGGCGGAAGCACCGCCCCCTTGGGCCATGTCCGCACGGCCACCACCACCCTTACCACCTAATTCTGCAACAGCGGCGCGCAAGATATCGACCGCAGAAAGCTTGTCCGTGAGATCACTTGTAACGCCTGCCGCAATTGCGGCTTTCCCGCCTGTGTCTGCAATCAGGAGAACCACGCCAGAGCCGATGCGGCTTTTGTGTTCGTCCACCAAGGCTGGAAGGTCTTTTCCAGTGACACCGGTGAGAGTTTGCGCATGGAAATTGATGCCATTTACCTGACGCGCGTCGGGTGTGCTGGCACCTCCTGACATGGCAAGCTCGCGGCGCAACTGGGCCACTTCGTTTGCAAGGGTGCGGCGCTCCTCCAGCAACGCGCGCACGCGCTCGGGAACCGAAGAAGCAGGGCTTTTCAATTCCAGCGCTGTCTGGCCCAGCAACGCGTCCTGACCGCGCAGGTGCGAAATTGCCGCTTCGCCTGTCAGTGCTTCGATGCGACGCACCCCTGCACTGCTTGCGCTGTCGCCCAAAAGCACAAATGCGCCAATGTCACCTGTACGCGACACATGTGTCCCGCCACAAAGCTCGAGTGAATATGTGTTTTTATCGATGCCTTTGCCAGAACCGGTCTGATTGCCCATCGAGACAACACGGACCTCGTCGCCGTATTTCTCCCCAAAGAGCGCTTGCGCACCCAAAGCACGCGCATCATCAGGTGTCATGATTCGTGTCTCGACAGACCTGTTCTGGCGGATATAGGCGTTTACTTCGGCTTCGACCCTTTGCATGTCCTCCATGCTCACGGCCTCATTATGGCTGAAGTCAAAGCGCAAGCGATCAGCGGCGTTGAGCGAGCCGCGCTGTGCCACATGCTCGCCCAAGGCATGACGCAGTGCCTCATGCAGCAAGTGTGTGGCCGAATGGTTCGCACGGATGGCTGTGCGGCGCCCGTGATCAACATCAAGAACGGCAGTCTGTCCATTGGTCATGCTACCTTTTTCGACTTTTCCGATATGAAGGAACACGCCAGCCGCCTTGCGGGTGTCGGTGATGCGCGCGGTGCCTGTCTCGGTCCGGATGACGCCTGTGTCCCCCAACTGGCCACCGCTTTCAGCATAGAACGGGGTTTGGTTCAGAGCGATCTGGACATCATCGCCCACTTTCGCCGCGTCCACAGCTTTTCCGTCCTGCACCAGGGCGGCAATCTTGCCTTCAGCTGTTTCGGTGTCATAGCCCAGAAACTCGGTCACGCCCGACTTCTCCGCCACATCAAACCACACTGTTGCATCCGCAGCCTCGCCCGAGCCTGACCATGCGGCGCGCGCCTTGGCCTTTTGCTCTGCCATGGCAGTGTTGAAGCCGTCGGTATCTACCGTGCGGCCCTTTTCACGCAACGCATCCTGCGTCAGATCGAGGGGGAAGCCAAAAGTGTCATAGAGCTTGAAAGCAGAAGCGCCAGGAAGTTCGGCCCCTTCGGGAAGGGCTACCAATTCGTCATCAAGCAGCTTCAAGCCACGGTCCAGTGTCTGGCGAAAGCGTGTCTCTTCTTGCAGCAAAGTCTGCTCGATCATGCTTTGCGCCTGACCAAGTTCGGGATAGGCCTGCCCCATCTGGGCGACCAGTGACGGTACCAGACGGTGCATCAGGGGATCCTGAGCGCCCAAAAGATGGGCATGACGCATGGCACGTCGCATTATGCGGCGCAGGACATAACCACGGCCATCATTGCTTGGCATGACGCCATCGGCCATCAGGAATGACGTCGAGCGCAGGTGATCGGCAATCACGCGGTGGTGAGTCTTGCCTGGGCCGTCGGGGTCACTGCTGGTAGCATTGGCCGATGCCTCGATCAGGCTGCGCATCAGGTCTGTGGCGTAGTTGTCATTGGTACCTTGCAACAGGGCGGCAACACGCTCAATTCCCATGCCCGTATCGATGGATTTGTTGGGCAGGTCGCGACGTGTGCCATCTTCAAACTGCTCGTATTGCATGAACACGAGGTTCCAGATTTCGACGAAACGGTCGCCGTCTTCATCAGGGGATCCGGGTGGACCACCCCAGATGTGATCGCCATGGTCATAGAAAATCTCGGTGCAGGGGCCACATGGACCAGTGGGGCCAGCGGACCAGAAGTTATCATCCGTGGCGATGCGAATGATGCGATCATCGCTCAGCCCTGCGTATTTTTTCCAGATTTCAACGGCTTCGTCGTCGGTGTGGTATACCGTCACCAACAGACGCTTTTCATCGATTCCGAACACTTTGGTCAGCAAGTCCCACGCCAGCGGGATCGCTTCCTCTTTGAAGTAGTCACCAAAACTGAAATTGCCGAGCATTTCAAAGAAAGTATGGTGGCGCGCGGTGTAGCCTACATTGTCTAGGTCATTGTGTTTTCCGCCTGCACGGACGCATTTCTGGGCTGTGGTCGCACGGGTATAATCACGGGTCTCAACGCCTGTGAACAGGTTCTTGAACTGGACCATACCCGCAGCCGTAAACATCAACGTGGGATCATTCCGCGGAACAAGCGGGCTTGACGCAACGATCGCGTGACCACTGTTCCCGTAATAATTCAAGAAACTTGAGCGGATTTCGTTTAGCGTTTGCATGATGTCCGTCCTTTGGGCACGCGAAAATACACTGTTCGAGATAGCGTTGGCATGGGGCGCTGTCCACAGGAAGCGCATCAAAAAAGGGCGCGCACCTTACAGCACGCCCCCTTTTAATTGGTTATTCCGATATTATTGCCAAACGGGCAATCAATCATCCAGAATGTCAGGATCATCCTTGTCGGCGGAGCCTGCAAAATCGAGGCCATGTGCCGCGCGGATTTTGTCTTCGATGTCATGTGCCATTTCAGGATTGTCTCGCAAATAGGCTTTTGCGTTTATACGGCCCTGCCCGATCCGCTCGTCTCCATAGGAGAACCAACTGCCGGATTTATCCACAATGCCGTTGGCCACACCCATGTCCAAAAGCTCACCCATTTTTGAGATGCCTTCGCCATACATGATTTCAAACTCGACCTGTTTGAAAGGAGGCGCCACCTTGTTCTTCACGATCTTGACTTTGGTCTGGTTGCCCACAATCTCGTCGCGATCTTTGATGGAGCCGATGCGGCGGATATCAAGGCGCACAGAGGAGTAGAACTTCAGCGCGTTACCGCCTGTGGTCGTCTCGGGGGAGCCGAACATAACGCCGATTTTCATCCTGATCTGGTTGATGAAAATCACCATACAATTCGACTTGGAGATGGAGCCGGTGAGTTTGCGCATCGCCTTACTCATCAGGCGGGCCTGAACACCGACGGAGCTGTCGCCCATTTCACCTTCAAGTTCGGACTTGGGCGTGAGTGCTGCAACCGAATCAACAATAACCATGTTTACGGCGCCAGACCGGACCAGCGTATCAGTGATCTCGAGGGCTTGCTCGCCTGTGTCGGGTTGCGAAATCAACAGTTCGTCAATGTTCACGCCCAACTTCTTCGCATATTGCGGATCAAGTGCGTGCTCGGCATCTACAAATGCGCAAATACCGCCCGCTTTTTGCTGCTCAGCCACGCAATGCAGTGTCAGCGTCGTCTTACCCGAAGATTCAGGGCCGTAAATCTCGACAATACGTCCCATCGGCAAACCACCGATACCCAGAGCAATATCCAGCCCCAAAGATCCGGTGGAGGATGCCGTGATATTCTGAACCGCACCTTCGGCACCCAATCTCATGATGGAGCCTTTGCCGAACTGCCGTTCAATTTGCGCCAGAGCGCTGTCGAGCGCCTTTTGCTTGTCTGCCGATTTCTTATCCATATTCAAAAGATCTGCCGTTGCCATTGGGGTTCGTCCCTTACTGTCACAGGGTGAAGGTGGCGGCAATCGTCACCGGCACCAGAGTTTTATGTTCTGCTAATGTTCTTATGCGTACAAAATAGGAACACTTCAATCAAAATTTTCTTATCCTATCTTGGGGTGTGATTGGTTAAGAAGTTGTTTATGCCGTTTTTTGACGGTATGTTTGTTTGAATTGGGGGGGCTATATGCTTGTTTTCTTTAAAGAACGTCTTGCTTTTTTGTCGATGCCAAAGACGGGTACAACAGCCTATCAAACAGCGTTGGCGCCCCGTGCCGATCTTGTGATAAACAATCCACCCCTTTTGAAACATGCCCCTGTCTACCGATATAATCGTTTTATTCGTCCAATGTTTTTGAATGTCTGCGATGCCGAGATGGAGCTAATGGCGGTTATGCGGGAGCCTGTGAGTTGGCTAAGCAGTTGGTATCGTTACCGTCAGCGCCCTTTTATGAAGGATAAACCAAACAATACCCATGGAATCACTTTTGACGATTTCGTGCTCGCCTATATGAAGGGGAAGCGGCCGGGCTTTGCCGAAGTGGGCAGTCAGCTCAAATTTCTGGAACGTCAGCCGAACGGGACAGGCATCACCCACCTGTTCGCCTATGAGGATCAACCGCGCTTGCAGGGGTTTCTCGAGGAGCGTCTGGGGCTGAACCTGTCTTTGCAGCGTGAAAATATCTCGCCGGAGATTGAAGTGGCGCTTTCGCCTGAAGTCGAAGAGCGGTTTCGGCGTAAATTTGCAGAAGATTTTGCGCTCTACGACAGTATTCCAAAGAGTTAGTGAAGTTGTTTATTGACTGTTTCTGTGAGGTCACTGAGCGAGAATGGCTTGGGCAAAAAGACGGAGTTGGGGATTTTCTTTTGTGCTTCTCCCAGGCTGTCCTCCGCGTAACCTGATACAAAGACAACCCGAACGTCCGGACGGGTAAGGAGCGCTTGCTTTACCCAACTTGGTCCATCCATTCCAGGCATCACCACATCGGTGACAAATACATCAATCTTGAGGTCGACATCTTCGAGTGTCTCAAGCGCTGCTTCCGCGTTCTCGGCCTCTAGTACGGTGTACCCTCTCAACCGTAGGGCGCGGCTGGCAAAGGCCCGCACGGGGGCTTCATCCTCAACGAGTAAGATCACACCGCCATTAGGCGCCATTCCTGTTGGCGCCGCTTTTGCGGCTACTATGGGGACCATTGCCTGGGCTGATTGCGCGAGTACGGGAAAGTATAGCGTAAAGCAGGTTCCCACACCTTCGGTGCTGTCGACAAAGATATAACCGCCGGTCTGTTTGATGGTCCCGTAGGCCGTCGACAGGCCCAAGCCAGTCCCCTCGCCTGTGCGTTTTGTCATAAAGAAGGGTTCAAACACTTTTTGATGCTTGTCCGTCGGGATACCGCTGCCATCGTCGCTCACTTTGATGGTGATATATTGTCCTGCGGGTACGGTCACTTGATCGCGCTGAAGCGGCTTGGCCAGATGTGTGCTCTCGGTGACAGTCCTGATTTCACCGCCCGAAGGCATTGCGTCGCGGGCATTCACGACAAGGTTCATCAGCACCTGTTCCAACTGGCGCTTATCTGCGCGGATGGGCTCCAGTACAGGGTCATGGCTGAGTGTTAGAGTGATTTTCTCGCCCACCAATCGGTTGAGCAGGTGGGTAAGGTCAGCCAATGTGTCGCGCATGTCCAGTGTTTCGGGGCGCAAAGTCTGCTTGCGTGAAAACGCAAGAAGCTGCCCGACCAGCGCCGCTGCGCGGTTTGCGTTTTGATTGATCTGAACAAGGTCGCCATAGTCGCTGTCGCCTTGATCATGGCGCAAAAGCAGCAGGTCGCAATGCCCTGAAATAGCAGTTAGCAGATTGTTGAAATCATGGGCAACACCCCCAGCGAGTTGCCCGATGGCCTGCATTTTCTGGCTTTGAACAAATTGAGCTTCGAGAGACTTCAGCTCTGTAGCGTCATGCAATACAGCGATGAGCGCAGGTTTTCCGTCTTCTTCAACCCGATTAAGCGTTACTTGGACGAACGCTTCGCAATCGCCCCGTGTAAGCCGTAAAAATTCCGATTTCTGGATCAACCGCCCCGCTAGCGTATCACTGAGCCAGTCGTCAATCGAGCGCCCCAGCCCCTCCATGAGGGCGGAGAGATGCGCTCCTTCTTCCAGCACGACACCGATTAGTTTTGAAGCACGTTTGTTGTAAGCCTGAACAGAACCGTCGGGGGCAATTTTGATCATTGGGATAGGCATGTCCTGAAACACTTGCCAGTCATGGTTATGGACCGGCTCGCCCTCTGCAGGTGGCGGCAACAGATAGAGCGCCCTACGCCCTGCCCCCGCATCGGTCTGGGCGACCAACGCGGGACGATTTCCAGCGGTCGTCGATATCTGCATCACAGTTCCCGGCACGACGATCTGTTCTGCAAAAACTGCGTCCAGCGATTTGCCGCGCGCGCCGATGAATTGCCGCGCCGCATGGTTCATGGACAAGATCGCACCACTGCGCCCTACCATCAACATGCGGAGGATGCGGCTATCACTCGGGAGGCTGCCGGAGGCTTGGGTGTTCTGCGGTTCTATCCGCCAATCAAAATTATTGTTATCCAAAGCATGGATGGACAGTAGTATTTGACCGCTGTTGGTTACAATTTCCTCACGTGCAGAACCACTTGCCGCAGCGCGCGATTGCAGGCGGAAAAGCATCGGTCCAGGGTTGCCAATTCGGTCAACTAACGCCGAGGCAAGAGTTGTTCCTTTTGTGGTTCCAAATGCTTTTTCAGCGGCGGCATTGGCAGAAAAAATCTCGCCATCGCTGCGCGTAATAAAACTCGGCGCGCTGTCATTTGTGATAAAAAGAGCCAGTGCTTTTTGGCTTTGTTTGAGAGCAATCCTGTGCCCCGCACGTAAAATTAGCAGTAATACCGCGACAACGCCCAAGCTCATCCCTGCAGCAGTTGAGGCGCGTTGCATGGTTCCATCGAGCGACATTATCGCAGCGACACATAAAAACCCTGCCAGACCCAGCAGAACGAACAACCGCTGCGGCGAGATCAAAATCACCCGCTCCGTCAGTGTCGCACCCCTATTCTGCTGCATATCATCCCTTCCAGCTGTGGCCGGATCAAAACCCGAATCCTCGCTCTACTCTTGGTGCGAAGGATTAATCGCTGATTAACCGACACGTGAAAAAGACCAAAATACTCGTAATGATTGAATGGTCTCGATTAATCTCGCTACGTCAAGCCTGTTGAAGGTGCGCAGTGTAAAATCCGTCGCCCAGATCGCTTACTGGAAAGGTTTGATCATAGAAGCATTTCCAGCCGCTATGACGGTTCAGAAACGCATCTACGCGGGCACGGTTTTCGTCTGGAAGGATCGAGCACGTAGCATAGGCCAATGTTCCTCTCGGTGCGACGAGTGCCATTGCCTCGTCCAGAATACTGTCTTGTAACGCTTGTGTTTGGGCCAGACTTTCTGCGGTGAGACGCCATTTCGCCTCGGGCGCGCGGCGCCACGACCCGCTACCTGAACAAGGTGCATCTACGAGCACCAGATCATAGGGTCCTGACCGCGCCAACTCACTTCCCTCAAGCTGGGTGATTTCAGCGTCAGCGCGCGCGGCACGCAGGGGCAGATCGCGCATTCGGGATGGATCGACATCATGGGCAAAGACCGCATCGGCGCCGCGGGCGGCAATAGCCAGCGCCTTACCCCCACCGCCTGCGCAGAAGTCTAAGACGCGCTTGGTTTTGGGCAAAGCATCAACCACGGCTTGACTGCTGGCATCCTGAAGTTCGACAAACCCTTCGAGATAGGCGGGAGAGTTACGCACGCGGCGATTGCCTTCGACGACTGTCAATGCTGTCGCGCTGAGCGTATTTTCGATCACTTCGACCCCTGCCTCATTTAACATAAGCTTTGCATCGGTAGTATTTGTTTTAGATGTATTAATTCGCAGGGTTACTGGTGCTCGGCTCTGAAGCGCAAATGCCGTCGCTTCGGCATTTTCCCCCAACCCCTGGCCAAACAGTTCAACCAGCCAGTCAGGCAAATTCCAGGCATCTTGTTGGAGCATTTCGCCCTCTGGCAGCGCTACCTCATAGTCCATCAGGGGCGCAGGTGCATGCCCTTCGCCTGTAAACAGTGTCTCCAGATCAACACCCTGTTTGCGCAGCAGACCGATCATCAAACCCCGCCCTGTGGCCGCCCTGCCCAGCCAAGCTGCGCTGCGCTTTATTCTTAGAACATCAAAAACATAGTCTCGGATAGCGGCGCGGTCCTTGGAACCCGCAAACCGGTTTCCACGGCCCCAGCGCGTCAGCACTTGTTCGGCAGGCAGGCCATCGCCGATCATATCAAGGATCTCGATGGCTGCGGCCACCCGTGCAGCTGGGGTCATGGATTAACCAATTCTATAGTTTGGAGATTCGCGGGTGATCTGTACGTCATGCACATGGCTCTCGGAGAGGCCTGCACCTGTGATCTTCACAAAGGAGCAGTTCTTGCGCATCTCGTCTACGGTGGCACAGCCAGTATAGCCCATGGCAGCACGCAGGCCGCCCACCATTTGATGTATCACGTTGGCGGCAGTGCCTTTATAGGCGACTTGGCCCTCGATCCCTTCCGGCACCAGCTTGTCACTGGCGGCGTCTTTCTGGAAATAGCGATCGGCAGAACCGCTAGCCATAGCGCCAAGGCTGCCCATGCCGCGATAGCTTTTGAAACTGCGGCCTTGGTAGAGGATTACTTCGCCCGGGCTCTCATCCGTGCCTGCGATCATGGAACCGACCATGGCGCAGGAGGCCCCTGCCGCAATCGCTTTTGCGAAGTCACCGGACAGACGAATGCCACCATCGGCAACAACTGGCGTATCACCCGCTGCCGCTGCGCAATCCATAATGGCCGTCAGCTGTGGCACGCCCACGCCAGCAACCATGCGCGTTGTACAGATCGAGCCGGGGCCAATGCCCACTTTTACAGCGTCCGCGCCAGAGCCGATGAGGGCGCGTGTGGCCTCACCCGTAGCGACGTTACCGGCAACAACTTGTACTTCATTGCTAAGCTTCTTGGCGCGCTCGACTGCAATTGCTACGCCTTCGGAGTGTCCGTGAGCTGTGTCGATCACGATCATATCAACGCCTGCATCAACCAGCGCTTGGGAGCGTTCGAACCCTGCATCGCCCGTCGTCGTTGCAGCAGCCACGCGCAACCGACCCAGCTCGTCCTTGCATGCTGTGGGGTTCAGCACGGCTTGCTCGGTATCTTTGAGGGTCAGCAGCCCCGTGAGCTTGCCCTTACCGTCGGTCACAAGCAGCTTTTCGATGCGGCGGGCCTTCATCAGGCTGATTGCTTCGTCACGGTCCGCAGGCTCGTGCAGGATCGCGAGGTTTTCAGTGCTCATCATCAGATGCACAGGCGTATCGTCCGCCGTAGCAAAACGCATGTCGCGGTTGGTCACGATGCCCACAACGCGGCCCGCTTCATCCACCACGGGGAAGCCTGTGACGCGGTAACGCTCTTGCAATGCCTTGGCATCGGCCAGTGTCTGGTTCGCCTTCAGGGTAATCGGGTTATAGACGATACCGCTCTCGAAACGTTTGACGCGGCGGACCTCTTTGGCCTGCTCGTCAATGGTCAGGTTGCGGTGGATGACACCCATCCCGCCTGCCTGTGCCATGGCAATCGCCATGCGCGATTCCGTCACTGTATCCATTGCAGAGCTGAGCAGCGGTATGTTCAGCGCAATCGATTTTGTCACACGGGTGCGGGTATCTGCGGTGGAAGGCAGGACCGAGGATGCGGCCGGAACCAGCAACACATCATCGAACGTAAAGGCCTCACGAATCTCCATAACAACCTCCAAAGGGTAATGGCATCATTTGGCGGTTTCCTATCTCATGGATATGCCGGATTGAAAAGGGCTCAAGGCCGCCAAAGCTTGCATTTGCGCCGCACTTGCCCAAAGCTGCGCAAAAAGCAGGGGGCCATGATGAGCAAACACGGGTATGAAGGCGGCAGGCTCGACCTGCCTTTTGTAGGCATTGCGACCTTTGGCAAACGGCGGTACGAGCCGGACTGGGCCTCGCTGGACGCGGATGTGGCGATCCTCGGCGCGCCGTTTGATGCGGGGACACAGTACCGTTCGGGCGCAAGATTCGGGCCGCGCGGTGTACGCGAGGCTTCTACCCTGTTCAGTTTCGGCCATGCGGGGGCGTATGACCATGAGGACGACACAACCTACCTCACGGGGGAAGTGAACATCGTCGACATGGGCGATGCAGACATCATTCATACAGATACCGAGGCCAGCCATGCCAATATCGAGGCAGGTGTGCGCGCTGCCCTTGATGCTGCCGCCCTGCCCGTGGTGATCGGCGGCGATCATTCGGTAAATATCCCCTGCATCCGCGCCTTTGACGGGCAAGGTGACATTCACATCCTGCAAATCGACGCCCATCTGGATTTCGTGGACGAACGCCACGGCGTGCGCAACGGCCACGGCAACCCCATGCGCCGCGCCGCCGAGCAGCCCTATGTGACGGGCCTGACCCAAGTGGGCATCCGCAATGTCAGTTCCACCGCCAAGGAAGGCTATGATGCCGCCCGCGCCTTCGGCTCTGATATCATCAGCGTGCGTCAAGTGCGCCAGATGGGCACAGGGGGCGTGCTGGCCCATATACCACCAGATGCGCGGGTCTATGTGACCATCGACATTGACGCGTTTTGCCCCTCCATCGCCCCCGGGACTGGCACGCCGTCCCATGGTGGGTTTCTCTACTATGAAGTATTGGAAATGCTCAAAGCCGTTGCAGAGCGTCACGAGGTTGTTGGTATTGATCTGGTCGAAGTGGCCCCTGATTATGACCCCACAGGCTCCACCTCGATCCTGGCGGCACAGCTTTTGCTGAATTTCCTCGGGTTCATCTTTCACGAACGTCTCAATACCTGATCTTAAATTGCTGAAATGACGCCATTGTGCGGATTTATGACGCGGGCGGTCTTCCCCTGCCCGCCTGCTTGGCTATGTTGCTAGAAAATGCATTACAGGATGTTTTGAGCCATGAGCGACGATCCCCTTGTTATCTTCACCCCTTCCGGCAAACGCGGCCGTTTTCCTGTTGGCACGCCTGTGCTCACAGCGGCACGGCAGTTGGGTGTTGACCTCGATTCTGTCTGCGGCGGGCGCGGTATTTGTTCCAAGTGCCAGATCACACCGGGGTACGGCGAGTTTTACAAACATGGGGTAACAGTTGAGACTGACGCGCTGTCAGAATGGAACAAGGTTGAAGCCCGTTATGACGAAAAGCGCGGATTGAAAAAGGGCCGCCGCTTAGGCTGTCAGGCGACTGTGCTCAAGGATGTGATCATCGACGTTCCCGCCGAGAGCCAAGTGCACAAGCAAGTGGTGCGCAAGCGTGCCGAGGTGCGTGATATTACGCTCAACCCCTCCACCAAACTCTACTATATCGAGGTGCAAGAACCCGACATGCACGACCCGTCGGGCGATCTGGAGCGGTTGCAAAAGGCGCTGCTGGAGCAATGGCAGCTTGAGGATATTACTGCTGATTTGCACATCCTGCACGTATTGCAGCCGATTCTGCGCAAAGGCGGGTGGAAAGTCACTGTGGCCGTGCATCTGGGCGATCATGAAAACAAGCCGCGGATCATGCACATCTGGCCCGGTTTCTATGATGGTACAATCTATGGCGTGGCTGTTGATCTTGGCTCTACCACCATCGCGGCGCACCTGTGTGACCTGCAAACGGGCGAAGTTGTCGCCTCCTCAGGTGTGATGAACCCGCAAATCCGCTTTGGCGAAGATTTGATGAGCCGCGTGAGCTATTCCATGATGAACGCCTCTGGTGCCGAGGAAATGACGCTCGCTGTGCGTGAAGGTATGTGCAGTTTGTTTGTACAACTCGCCTCCGAGGCACAGATCGACAAGCAGTTGATTGTGGACGCTGTCTTTGTCTGTAATCCGGTTATGCACCACCTTTTTCTCGGCATTGATCCCTTTGAGTTGGGCCAAGCACCCTTTGCCCTTGCGACCTCTAATGCCCTGCGCATGCGTGGTCGTGACCTTGACCTCAACATCCACGAGAGTGCACGCGTCTACATCCTGCCCTGCATTGCGGGGCATGTTGGTGCGGATGCCGCGGCTGTTGCCCTGTCCGAAAGCCCGCATTTGTCTAACGATCTTGTACTGGTCGTGGACGTGGGGACCAATGCAGAAATCCTGCTTGGCAATCGTGAAAAAGTTCTCGCCTGCTCCTCCCCCACAGGTCCCGCCTTTGAGGGCGCGCAGATCAGTTCCGGCCAGCGTGCGGCCCCCGGTGCCATTGAACGGGTCGAGATTGATCCCGTTTCCAAGTTGCCGCGCTTCAAAGTTATCGGTTCTGATCTGTGGTCGGATGAGGACGGCTTTGACGCAGCTATCGCGCAAACGGGCGTCACAGGCATTTGCGGCTCTGGCATCATCGAGATGGTGGCCGAGATGCGCATGCACGGTATTGTCGACGCGCCTGGCCTGATTGGGACAGCGGAGCAGACAGGCAGTGCGGCAGTCTTTGCCGACGGGCGCACCAACAGCTATATGGTTTATGATGGCACTGCCAACGACGGCCCCAAAATCACAGTCACTAACCGCGATATCCGCGAAATCCAGATGGCCAAGGCGGCGCTTTATTCTGGAGCGCGCCTGCTGATGGACAAATTCGGCGTGGATAAAGTGGACCGCGTGGTCCTTGCGGGTGCCTTCGGGGCACATATCTCGAGCAAGCACGCTATGGTGCTGGGCATGATCCCTGATGCGCCGCTGGATAAGGTGACGTCGGCAGGTAACGCGGCTGGCACGGGTGCACGTATTGCCCTTCTCAACCGCGAGGCCCGTACCGAAATCGAAGAGATTGTGCGCAACATCCACAAGATCGAAACTGCGATCGAGCCACGCTTTCAGGAGCATTTTGTGAATGCCTCTGCCATGCCAAACGCGGTCGAGCCTTTCCCGATCCTCAATTCGATCGTTACCCTGCCGACCCGAACGTTTAACACCGGCGGCGGTGGGGAGAGCGGAGGCGCGGGTGGCGGGCGGCGCAGACGGCGCGGATAACCGCACAAGGGGCCTGTTGATTTGTTACAGGCCCCCTATAGCCTCGCTTCTGGGATTAAATGTCAATTTGTCAGCGGATATAGACCGACAAATGGCCCGAGCTGGAACTCACTGTGACCGATGTTCCGTTTAAGGGGCTTTTGATAACAGCGTCGAAACTGGTGCCGTCACTGACCATGACACCTTCGAGGAAGCCATTGTCCAAGCTCCACCCAAGTAGGTCGCCTAAATCGGTTCCCATAAGACCTGCGAGGCCATC
>CAWVWS010000023.1:0-27036 GCA_963933905.1 uncultured Sulfitobacter sp. | reverse complement strand
GGCGACTGAAACAGCAACTGAAGCAACAACAGCAGTAACAGATGCGGCGACAGATACTGTGGATGCAGCCACCGAAGCTGCAGGCGATGTGGCAACCGAGACAGCCACAGACACAGCGACAGCTGCAACAGACTCCGCAGATGCGGCGGCTACTGAAACAGCGACAGAGGCTACTGAAGCCGTAGCAGAAGGCTCCGAGACAGCTGGTTCCATGATGGCAGAGCTGCTGACTGTTGATGGTTTCGACATGGAGAAAGTTTCCACAATGCTCGAAGAGTCCGATCTTGACGCAGTACAAAAAGGCTTGCTGACCGAAGGCCTCGAAGCGGCCCAGAACAACCCCGAGATGCTGGGCACAGCGCTTGAAAAAATCCGTGAAGCCCTCGGCATGTAAGCCGAATATTTTCGAACGACATCAAGCCGCTCCTTCGGGGGCGGCTTTTTTTATGGGCGGTGCGTAAAGGTAATATTGGTGGTGGTGCCCAGTATTTTGCGCAAGGACCAGATCAGGACGACGATGCTGAGAATGAACCACAAGCCACCCCAAAACAGGGTTGTCCCGCCAAAGGAATCGGCCAGCATATAGGCATCCGAGCGCTGTGACGCGCGCGCGATTGTATCGTTGAAGATGTCGTAGGGTACATAGATCAGGCTGCTAAGGCCGATGACACGCAGGGCCATATCATTGGCGCTGTGGCCCAAAAACCGCGCCATAGCGAGCAGGGCCGCGCCTGACAACACACAAAACACAGCAGCAAACAGGTCACGGACATAGAGCAGAGTTACCAGCAGCATCACGGCCCCCAAGATTGCGGTCACAGCGCGGTCTGCCTCACTGCGCAGTGCCGCAAACAACAATCCCGCGCCGATCAGAAGCGACCCCAGATATCCCGCTGTGAGGATCGCAAACAGGTTCCCGCCGCGCGTGATTGCAAATCCACCTTGCTGTGGCGACAGCGATATCTGCTCGACTGAGCCACCTGTCAGCCAAGCGGCAAGCGCGTGGCTCAACTCATGCAAAAACACCACTAGGATTTTCAGCGGCACCACCACAGGGGTCTGCCACAGGGCAAAGATGAGCGCGGTGAGTGCCAGCAACTGCCAATGTGCTTTGAGGTATGTCATGGCCCCATCAACGCCTGCGGGCGCCGCAAATATCAATTCACAGCACCCGCAAGTTGTTAAAGGAGTAGTCGTTCAGCCGACAAATGCTTTTTCGATCACATAGTGTTTGGGATCGGAGTTGGCCCCTTCCTCAAGGCCGAAACGCTCGAGGATCACTTTGATATCCGTGTTCAGCCCCATAGAGCCGCAGACCATTGCGCGGTCTGTCTCGACGTCGATGCCCTCAATGCCCAGATCCGCGAACAGCGTCTCATCTTCCAGCAATGTGGTGATGCGGCCCATCTTTGGCGATTGCTCCCGCGTGGTGGTGGGGTAGTAGCGGATCTTGGCGAGGTGGTCGGCGCCGATCAATTCCTGCATCATCTCGCTGGCTTGCAAGTCCGCGATCAGCTTACGCGAATACTCAAGCTCGGCCACATCGCGGCAGGTATGGGTGATAATCACCTCATCGAATTTCTCGTATGTTTCGGGCTCGCGCAGCAGGGAGGCGAAAGGGGCAAAGCCGGTGCCTGTTGCAAAGAACCAGATACGTTTGCCCGGCAGCATCGCGTCATGGACCAGTGTGCCTACAGGCTTGGGGCGCAAGATGATCTCGTCGCCCACTTTGATATGTTGCAGCCGCGAGGTGAGCGGGCCGTCCTGCACCTTGATCGAGTAAAACTCCAACTCGTCATCCCATGCCGGCGACGCGATCGAATAGGCGCGCAGCAGCGGCTTGACCTTGCCTGTGTCAGGATGCGGATCACCCATAAGGCCGATCATCACAAACTCGCCCGAGCGGAACCGCAAGCTCGCTGGCCGCGTCACGCGGAAGGAGAACAAGCGGTCCGTCCAATGGGTCACGGCGGTCACAGTTTGCGCATCAGGCAGGGTGGGGACGGCTTTTGCAGTATCAAGGGTCACGGGGCTATGCTCGGTCATAATTTCTCCGCAGAGCGATGCTCCACGATCCTTTTCTAAACAGGGGCGCGCTGGCGTACAATGCGCTGTATTAAATTCTGTGGGAGGTGGGTGAATTAGCCGCGCAAACGTGCCTGATAGTTGTGGCCCTGCCAATCGGCGCGAAAAGCCCATTGATCCGCAGGCTGTCGGGCGGCGAGGGCATCGTCAATCTCGAGCTCGTCAAAGCCGCTGCGCCGCGCCATGGCATATTGATCGGCCAGCACATGCCCCTTGGCACGAAGTCGTCCTGTGTAGCCGCGCAAGCGCAAGGCGCGCGCAATGGTAAATCCGCGCCCGTCCGCAGAAGACGGGAAATCGATGCGGATCATCCGGAGCGACGGAGTGAGTGCAATCTCCTCTGGCTGCGCGTCAGAGGCCAGATCAAGGGCGACGCAATCATTCGCAGCCCCCGTGGCACAATATCCATCGGTCCAGTCATCTGTGTGAAAACCGCTGTCGTTTACCAGTACACTCATGTCGTCGCTCCTATCCGCACCATTTTGCCGTTCACAAAATGGATGCCACATTCTTCTTTTTGCTGACCGCGCCAGCGCCCTGCGCGAGGGTCTTCGCCCTGTGCCACGGGCGAGGTGCAGGGTGCACAGCCAATGGAGGGGTAGCCTTGTGCCACCAGCGGATGGCGCGGCAGAGCATTCTCGGCCATATATTCCTGCACATCCGCGCTGCTCCAATGGGCCAGCGGGTTTACCTTCATACGCCCTGTGCCCTCCTCGATCTCAAAGGCGGGCAGGTCGGCGCGGCTGCCGGACTGGAACCGCTTGCGCCCGGTGATCCAGCCGTCAAACCCTTCCAGCGCAGTATTCAACACTTGCGTCTTGCGTAGCGTGCAGCAGGCATCCGGATCGCGCTGGTGCAGGGTGTTGTCGGGGTCCGCCGTTGTATCCACCCGCAGCACCTGCACACGGCGTAAGCCCAGCGTTTTCGCCACCTCGCGCTGGTATGTCAGCGTTTCGGGAAACAGCAGCATCGTGTCGATAAACAGAACCTGCACGTCAGGTTTCACCCGTGAGGCCAGATGCAACAACGCCACGCTCTCCGCCCCAAAGCTGGAGACAAGGGCCAGATCTGGGGCGGCCTCAAACGCGCGACGCAGCACATCCGCCGCCGCATGATGTTTGAGCGCGGTGTTGAGGGCGTCAACACGAGCGTTTAGGGGGGCATCAAGCGGCATCTGCTTTAGCCTCGGGATAAAGCGCTGCCTTGAAGGGCGCGAGGCCAAGGCGGCGATAGGTCTCAAGGAATGTCTCCTCCCGCGCTTGGCGCAGATCGAGATAGGCCATGACCAGCCGCTCGATCGCGGGGATGATCTCCTCTGCCGAAAAGCCGGGGCCCGCACGCTCGCCGATGGCCGCGTTTTCTGTGCCGTCACCGCCCAGCGTAATCTGGTAGCTTTCCACGCCTGCACGGTCGAGACCAAGGATGCCGATATGGCCCACATGGTGATGCCCGCAGGCATTGATGCAGCCAGAGATTTTAATCTTGAGCGGACCCACGTCGTGCTCAAGCTTCAGATCGTCAAAACGGGTTGCAATCTCTTGGGCAATCGGGATTGAGCGTGCGGTGGCCAAGGCGCAATAATCCATGCCGGGGCAGGCAATGATGTCGGAGATCAGGCCGATGTTCGCAGTGCCGAGACCTGCTTTTTTGAGCCGTGCATGAAAGGCAGGTAGGTCCGCGCGGTGCACATGGGGCAGGATTACATTCTGCTCGTGACTGATGCGCAACTCGTCATGACCATACTGCGCCGCGAGGTCTGCCATCACGCGCATCTGGGCCGAGGATGCGTCACCCGGAGTGGCACCATGCGCCTTGAGCGAGATGGACACGATGGCATAGCCTGCCGCCGCGTGATCTGTGAGGTTCGTATCGGCCCAAGCGCGAAAGACGGGATCGTTGGTATAGGCGCTCTCAAACAGGGCTTGGGATTTGGACACAAAAGCAGGCTTGGCAAAATCGGCCTCGATCCGCGCGAGCATCTGCTGATCCACACCTGTAAATTGGGGGCGGATGAGGCGATAGCGCGCGTCAACGCGGGCGCGGATGTCTTCGATGCCGTTCTCATGTACGGTGATCTTGATCCGCGCTTTGTACTTATTATCACGGCGACCCAGCAGGTTATAGACCGACACGATGGCCTCCAACGTCGGCAGCAAATCCTCGGACGCCACAAAATCATAAAGCACTTTGCCAATCATCGGGGTGCGGCCAAGGCCCCCGCCCACGATGACTTCAAACCCGCGCACCCCGTCACGCTCAACGATTTGCAGGCCGATATCATGCGCTTTGAGCACGGCACGGTCATGGGTGGCACCGGAGACGGCGACTTTGAACTTGCGGGGCAAGAACTGGAATTCAGGGTGGTCGGTGGACCATTGACGGATCAACTCGGCCACGGGGCGCGGGTCGGCAATCTCGTCTGCGGCAGCACCCGCAAAATGGTCGGCAGTCACGTTGCGGATGGTGTTGCCGGAGGTCTGGATCGCATGCATGTTCACTTCTGCCAGCGCATCGAGCATGTCAGGCACATCGCGCAATTCGGGCCAGTTGTATTGGATGTTCTGGCGCGTCGTGAAATGGCCATAGCCTTTGTCCCACTTGTCCGCGATATCCGCCAGCTTGTGCATCTGCGCGCCGTTTAGAGTGCCGTAAGGGATCGCCACACGCAGCATATAGGCATGCAGTTGCAAGTAGAGGCCGTTCATCAGGCGTAAGGGCTTGAACTCGTCCTCGGTAAGGCTGCCGTCAATCCGCCGTTCCACTTGGGCGCGGAATTGCGCGTTACGCTCGGTCAGAAACTTGTCGTCGAAATCGGTATAGGCGTACATCAGATGCGCTCCTGTTTGAACTGTGCTTGCTTGCTATGGGAGGCATAATTGGACGGGCCAGTGGCGCGGAACGCCTCGCGGAAATGGGTGGTCTGGATGCCGCCCTTAGCCGTCGCGACGGGGATGAGGTAAACGCCGACAATTTCTGCGGCGCGGGCGGCGGCTTCCAACAGGCGTATCTCGGCATCGGCCTCATCGGTGAGGACCTCCGCCTGCGCCAGATCGCGGACCCAATCGGTGCCGTTGAGATAGACCACATCGCCGACCAGCAAGTCATTGGCGGTAATCACGGATGGTTTGAAGTCTTTAGGCATTTGCAAATTCCTCCAAGGGGAGTGCAGGGACAGCGGCCAAAGCCGCACGGGGCGCAAGGCCGAGAAATGTAAGGGCAGGGCCGCTCAGCTGTGCCGCGTCCAGTGCGGCGGGAAGGGCGGCGAGTGTTGTCTCGATCACGCGCTGCTCGGGGCGGCTTGCGTTCTCGATCAGCGTCACAGGGGTGTGGCGGTCGGCACCGTGCATGAGCAAGCGCCCTTGAATGAACCTCGCGGATTTCTTGCCCATATAGATCGCGGCAACTTCGCCTTCGCGGGCCAGCGTGCGCCAGTCATGATCGGCAAAGCCGCGGGTGTCATGGCCGGTCAGAAACCGCACCGATGCATTGCGTCCGCGTTTGGTCATGCTCTGCCCGATGGCGGCAACGGCGGCAGAGGCGGAGGTAATCCCCGGCACGATGTGCCAGCCGATGTGATGGGCATCCACTGCGTCGATCTCCTCATCCAGACGGCCAAAGACAGTGGCATCGCCTGATTTGAGACGCACCACCTGTGCGCCTGTTTGGGCATGCTGGACCAACAGCGCATTGATGTGCTCCTGGGACGTGGAGGGGCCAAAGCCCTCTTTGCCTACATCGATCATCACCGCCTCGCGGCGGGCAAGTTCAAGAATTTCGGGTGTGATGAGACGGTCATAGATGACCACATCGGCCTCGTCCAAGGCGCGGCGCGCTTTGAGGGTGAGCAACTCGGGATCCCCTGGACCGCCGCCGACGAAGGCTACATGGCCTGCGCGGGCAGGTTTTGTCAGGTGCGCATCAAGCAGGGCGTTCAGAGCGGGCAATACCTGATCCTCGCCTTCGGCCACCGCTTTAGGCCCAGCGTCGAAATAGAAGGCCCGCCAGAAGTCGCGGCGCTGACGCCCGAAAGGCAGCGCATAGGAGGCCTTGCGGAATGTCTTGCCGACGCGGGCCAATGTGCCAAGGTTTTGCGGCAACCGCTCCTCCAGATCGGCCTTGATCGCACGGGCCAGCACGGGGGCGGCCCCTTCGGTGCCAATGGCGATGGTGACGGGATCACGGTCCACAATCGCGGGGGTGATGAACTGACTGTCTTCAAGGTTGTCGACAATGTTGACCAGCGCACCGCAGGTCATCGCCAGATGCGCTGTGCGTGCGTCCTCGGCGTCATCCTCGGAGGCGGCATAAAACAGCTTGGCACAGAGCGCGTCACCGTAGTCCATCGCGCGGGTCACAAGGGTCAAGCGCCCCGCATGGTGCCACTGCTCGATCTCGGGGGCTGGGTCAGCGGCAAAGACGGTAATCTTGGCAGAGGATTTCATCAGGATGCGCAGCTTGGCCATTGCAGCATCGCCCCCTCCCGCGACAATGATGCGCGCGGTTTTTGTGCTGAGGAAGATCGGGAAATGGTCCATGAGGCGGTATCCTTTGCTTTTCAGGAGTAGATATAGAACAATATTCCGTATATTCGCCATATGTCTGGATATATAAGAATATTTGTTCTACAATGACCTTGGCGGAGAACAGGCAGTCCAAAGAACCGAAGGGAAACGGGATGAGTGTCCGAATAGACGAGATAGACAGAAAAATTCTGGCGGCGCTTCAAGCAGATGCAAGCCGCTCATTGGACGAAATTGCGCGCGAAGTAGGCTCTAGCAAGACGCCGGTTTGGAACAGGATTCGCAAATTGCGCGAGGCGGGGGTGATCGGACAGCAGACTGTAGTGCTGGATGCGGAGGCGCTGGGGTTTGAGGCCTGTTTCTTTGTGCTGATCCGCACCTCGGAACATGAGGCCGACTGGCAGGCGCGTTTCCTCAAGGCATTGCAGGACCGCCCCGAAGTTCAGGAGGCGCACCGCCTGGCGGGGGATATCGACTATATCCTGAAAGTGCGGGTGGAGAATGCGCGAGCCTATGATCGCTTCTATCAGGCGCTGATTTCCGAAGTGCGGGTGCATAATGTCACCGCACTCCTGTCGATGGAGCAGATCAAGTCCACAACCATGCTCCCCCTATAGGCTTGATCCAAAGGAGCGCTGACGCGCATTACATGTTTTGGGGTGGCTGGGGATAGCTCGGGGATAAACCCGTTGGGTGGCCTTGGTGAAACGTGTTTAATTTAAGATGCTTAGAGGGTGTTTAGGACACGGTGTGTCCTAAACACCCTGTTGCGATTTTGGGGTGTGCTGTCCACGCCTCAAGGACAAGCCGGACGATGTCCGGTCGCGTGCCGCGATCCTCGACCCGCGGCCATCTCACGGACGTACCATCAGCTGGTCGAGTTTGTGGAAGTGGTAGCTGTTGGCAAACTTTGGGGGCTGGTCGAGCGTTAGCTGCGGGAAGCGGTCAAACAGGGCGGCCAGACCTGTCTGCATCTCCATACGGGCCAAGGGAGCGCCGATGCAAAAGTGCAAGCCGCCCCCGAAAGAGGCATGAGGTTGTGGGCTGCGGGTCGGGATGAACGCAGCGGGGTTGTCGTAGAGGACAGGATCGCGGTTGGCAGCGGCAAGGACAAGACCTACGCGGCTGCCTCGGGGGAGGGTGACATTTGCAATCTCGACATCCTCATAGACGTAGCGCTCGAACATATGCAGCGGCGGCGTAAAGCGGAGCAATTCCTCGCAGGTGACGGTAACGTCAGGGGGCGCAAGGGCGCTGAGGGGGATGTCATGCTCGATCAGGCATTTGACTGCATTGCCAAGGCTGTGCACCGTCGCCTCGTGACCTGCGTTAAGCAACAGGACAAAAGTGCTGATGAGCTCGGGCGTGCTGAGGCGCGCGCCATCCTGCTCTGCCGCGATCAATTCTGTGATAAGATCATCGGCGGGGGCCGCGCGGCGCTCCACGATATAGGCGGTCAGGAAATCTGAAAACTCTTGCGCTGCTTTGGCTGCGGCATCCTCCACGGCGCGGGTGCGCCCTGCCTGATACATCGCCACCATATCCGTAGACCAGCGCAGCAAGTCGGGGGTCATCTGCTCTGGCACCCCCAGCAGGCGCGCGATGATGCGCACGGGCAGCTGGCTGCAATACGTAGGGATCAGATCGAAAGCGCGATCATCGGGTAGGGTATCGAGCAGCTCATGAGCGATGTCTGCAATATCGGATTGCAGTGCTTTGATCCTGCGAGAGGTGAAGGCGCGCAAAGCCAGGCCGCGCAAGCGTGTGTGGTCGGGCGGCTCCAACTCTAGCATCGAATGCTGCTCAACAGCGTAGAAGGGCGTGAGATGCTCAGGTGTAGGCCTGCGCTGCGCTTCTGGTACGGCACGGCCCAATCGGCGGTCGCGCAGCAGCGCGTTCACGGTGGCCGCGTCAAAGGCAGCGGGCATGCCGTAATCTTCCCAGAACACAACCGGCCCTGCGCGGCGGGCCACGTCATAGAACGGGTAGGGGTCTTGCACAAATGTGGGATCAAGGGGGGATTGGTGCAAATTCTTCATAACGACATGAAGACGCGGTTGTGCTGGTCAATGCAAGCGGGGGCGCATAAATTGCCGATCATGAAAGCGGAATTGGCATGAAAGACGGTTTTGGCAAACGTGGCCTTGGCATCGCATTGTTTCTGACATGCGTGGCTTTGATGGCGGGCGGGGTCTGGCGCTATGCGACCCATCAGGGGATGGCGCAGCTCTCGTCAAGGGCAGATGCGGATTTGGCGCTGGCCAGTGACAGGCTGGTGGGCCAGCTTCAGCGCTACCGCGATCTGGCCGTCGTGATGGCGGATCATCCGCAAGTCATTCGCGCCTTGCAGGGGGCCGTGGCACCCGAGGACAGCGTATTGTTGCGCGGTGTGGCCGACCGTGCGGCGGCCCTTGATGTAATGGTAATTGACCGTGTCGGTCAGGTCTTGGTGGCCGCAGCCGATGGCGCGGGCAGTGTGAATGCGCGGGCCTTTGTGCGCCGTGCGCTGAATGGCGCGTTGGGGCGCGGATATGGTGCGGACACCGAAACGGGGCGCAGCTACTTCTATGCAGCACCTGTTTTTGGCCCTGAAGGCGCTGTTCTGGGAGCGCTGGTGGTTTCGACCGACCTAAGCTCGGTTGATTATGCGTGGCGCGGGGATACGGCGCCTGTGTTTTTCACGGACGGGTTGGGGCAGGTGCAAGTTTCCAACCGCTCCGAGCTCATCTTCTGGCAGCGGCCCAGAGGCGAGATTGGTCTGCGCTCTCCCCTTGGGGTCGAGCCTGATTTCAGGGTCAGCTATGTCGGCCCCCATGAGATCTGGCATCTGGGGTTAGGGCCTTATTTGCCGCGGGAGGCCTTGCATCTGATGCAAGACTTGCCTGTGATCGGGATGCAGGGTGAGGTGCTCATGAATGTGGCACCCGTGCGCCGTCTGGCCGCGTCTCAAGCGGCAGCAGTGGCGGCGCTCTGTCTGGCATTCGGGGCGCTGTTGTTTCTGGCGACGGAGCGGCGGCGCACGCTGACCCGCGCCAACGTCCAACTTGAGGGCCGTGTACGTGCACGGACCCAAGCGCTGCGCGACATCAATAACGAGCTGCGCCGCGAGGCGACCGAGCGGACGGAGGCGCAACTGGCGCTGGCACGCGCGCAAGACGATCTGGTGCAGGCCAGCAAGCTGAGCGCGCTGGGGCAGTTGAGCGCGGGGATCAGCCACGAATTGAACCAACCCCTGATGGCGGTGCAATCCTTTGCGGAAAACGGGGTGCAGTTCATCGAGCGGGGCCAACCCGAGCGAGCGGCCGAGAATTTTGCCCGTATCTCGGATATGGCAAACCGCATGGGGCGGATCATCAAGAACCTACGCGCCTTTTCCAAGCAGGAGAGCGTGCAGCAGGTTCGCGTTGATCTGGGGGCTGTAATCGCATCCGCACTGGAAATGACGCAGGAGCGGTGTGCAAAAATGGGTGCTCAGGTCGACTATACCCCACCGCCTGTAGCGATCTGGGTGCGGGGGGGCGAAGTGCGGCTAGGGCAGGTGTTTATAAATCTGATCACCAATGCGCTTGATGCGATGGAGGGGGCCGATCTGCGCCGCTTGAGCATCGAGATCGTCCAGAGCAGCACGATCACGGTCGAGATCACCGACACAGGGCCGGGGATCAAGGTGCCCGAGAAGGTGTTTGATCCATTCTACTCGACCAAAGATGTGGGTGCTGCAAAAGGGGTCGGACTTGGCCTTTCCATCAGCTATGCAATCGTGCACAGCGTGGGCGGCGAAATCAGGGCGCATAATACAACGCAGGGGGCGTGCTTCTCGGTGACATTGCAGCCCATGGCACAGGAGCGCGCGGCATGAGTACTTCGGTTTTGTTGGTAGATGACGATGCGGCCGTGCGTGAGGCGCTGAGCCAGACCCTTGAGCTGGCCAATTTGACCTGTATCGCGGCGGGCTCTTTTGTGGTGGCCGCCGATCATATCGTGCCCGAGTTTGGCGGCATCATCGTCTCAGATATCCGCATGCCGGGACGTGACGGGTTTCATCTGCTGGCCCATGCCCAAGAGGTAGATCCCGATATTCCCGTCATCCTGCTCACTGGTGAGGGCGACATTCCCATGGCCGTAAAGGCAATGGGGGAAGGGGCGTTTGATTTTCTGGAAAAACCCTGTGCAGCCAAGGATTTTCTGGCGGTGGTGGAGCGCGGCCTCAAGACGCGGCGGCTGGTGCTGGAGAACCGCCAGCTGCGTCAACTGGTCGAGAGTGGCGATCCCGCAGCGCGGATGATTTTTGGCGCTTCCGATCTGGTGCAGGGGCTGCGCGCCCATGTGCGCCGTGTGGCCCAGGCGCAGGGCGATGTGCTGGTCACTGGCGCGCAAGGCTCTGGCATTTCCAAAATCGCAGAAGTGATCCACCTCAGCTCCCTGCGCTCCAAACGCCCGTTTCTCAAACGCGCCGCCGTTGATCTGGATGCAGCAGCGCTTGTGGCGGCATTTGCGCAGGGCGAGGGCGGGAGCCTCTTTATCGACGAGATTGCCATGCTGCCCGCGCAAAGCCAGCTTGCCCTTGCCGAGATCCTTGATGATGCGCCACAGGTGCGGCTGATTGCGGGAACCACCCGTGATTTGGCCGCCGATTTGGAGGCGGGGCGATTTAATACTGATCTCTATTACCGCCTCACTGTGATGCCTGTGCGCATCCCCGCACTGTCCGAGCGACCCGAGGACATTCCCGTCCTGTTTCGCCGCTATGTGGCGCAGGCCGCCGAGCAGAGCGGTCAGGCTGCACCTGTTGTGACGGCACAGATGGATGCCGATCTTATGGCGCGAGAATGGCCCGGTAATGCGCGCGCCCTGATGACGGAGGCGATGCGATTTGTGATGGGCATGTCGGAGCTGGACCGGAGCCATGGCGGGGCGGTGGATGTATCGCTTGGGCTGGCAGCACATATGGCGCAGGTAGAGCAGTCACTGATCGAAGGCGCATTGCGCCGCGCCAAGGGGCAGGCAACCGAAGCGGCCCGCGCCTTACAGCTGCCGCGCAAGACATTCTACGACAAATGTGCCCGCTACGCGATCAAACCCGAGGATTTCCGCGCCTGAGTCGCAAGGCAAGAGTGTGCGGATTTCCGCACAAGCATAGGGCGCAGGGTGCGATATTCCGCACGTTTCTCAAAAACCGCTTGCGCTAACATAATTTCAAATCCCATTAATAAATTGAAATATATGGCAAAAATACTTTTTCCTTAGGGTCACCATCCACCGCTTGCGATGTGAATGCAGCAGCATAATAGTACGTCATCGCGGCAGAAAATTGCCGTATCACTATTTCTCTGGGAGGAGACATCATGAAATTTGTAACTGCGGCCGTTCTGGCCATTTCCCTGTCCGCCGGTGCCGTATCGGCCGCCTGTGACGACGGTGAAATCATTATCAAGCTGAGCCATGTCACAAACACCGACAAGCACCCGAAAGGTATCGCAGCGACCCTGCTCCAGCAGCGCATCAACGACGAGATGAATGGCAAAGCCTGCATGGAAGTCTTCCCGCAGTCCACGCTTTATAACGATGACCAGGTTCTCGAAGCGCTGCTGCAAGGCGATGTTCAGATGGCGGCCCCGTCGCTCTCGAAGTTCGAGCAGTTCACCAAGCAATTCCGCATTTTCGACCTTCCGTTCATGTTCAAAAACATCAACGCCGTTGACGAGTTCCAGAACTCCGAAACAGGTCAGGCGATGAAAGAATCCATGACAAAGCGTGGCCTGCTTGGCCTTGCGTTCTGGCACAATGGTATGAAGCAGATGTCGGCCAACAAGCCGCTGAACTTGCCCACTGACGCCGATGGTCTGAAGTTCCGCGTACAGAACTCTGACGTGCTCAAGGCACAGATGGCGGCGATGGGTGGTTCACCCCAGCCGATGGCCTTCTCCGAAGTATATGGCGCGCTGCAAACCGGCGTTGTGGACGGTCAGGAAAACACATGGTCCAACATCTACGGCCAGAAGTTCTTTGAAGTTCAGGACGGTGTGACAGAGACCAACCACGGTATCATCGACTATATGCTCGTGACCTCCACAGACTGGTTCGAGGGTCTGCCAGAGGATGTTCGCACACAGCTGTCCACAATCGTGGCGGAAGTGACAGAAGCACGTAACGCCGAGTCCACCAACGTGAACGCAGCCGCAAAAGCCGCGATCCTCGAAGCGGGCGGTGTCGTTCGTGAGTTGGATGCGGCAGGCCGTGACGCATGGGTTGCAGCAATGAAGCCTGTTTGGGAAGAGTTCAAAGCCGACGTTGGCCAAGAGAACATCGACGCCGCACAAGCGATGAACGCCAAGCACTAAGACCGCTTAGGTCTAACCGCACCCCGCCTGCCACTTGGTCGGGCGGGGTGTTTTTCACGCGAAGTCGCGTTTCCCCTTTTCTGTAGGAGTGTTTTCACATGGCACATGCTTACGTGGCAAAGACGGCCCTTGGCCGCGCCGTCAACGAGATCGAGGAGACGGCCATCTCTGTGCTTCTTGGCCTGATGACGATCATTACATTTATCAACGTGGTCTTGCGATACGGCTTCAACACAGGTCTGATTTGGGGCTTGGAGGCGGTGACTTTCCTGTTCGCGTGGCTGGTCCTGTTCGGGGTGAGCTACACGGTCAAAGTGACGGCACAGCTGGGTGTTGACGCGGTCATTAACCTGCTCTCGCCGTCCAAACGCAAGATACTCGCGCTGGTCGCTGGCGCTGTGTGCATCGCTTATGCCGCACTGGTGCTAAAGGGCGCATGGGACTATTGGGCCCCTTTCGCCAACCTTGATGCCACATCTGGCCATTGGTTCCCGACAGGTTTCGAGAAGACGCGCAACCAAGGTTGGTACGAGGTAATCGACATTCCATTCCCTGAATGGCTCCGCTGGATCGAGCCGTTCATGAATGACGGCGATAGCTATGAGAAGCTCCCGCGCTTTATTCCTTACGCGGTCCTGCCCTTTGGTATGGGGCTGCTGCTGTTTCGGTTCATTCAGGCATTTATGCGTATTTGGAGCGGTGAAGCGACCAGCCTGATCGTGAGCCACGAAGCCGAAGACGACATCAAAGATGTTGCACATCTGAACGCAGGGGACTGAGATCATGGAAGTTGTTGTTCTATTTACGATGGTGATTGGCCTGATGCTGATCGGTGTGCCGATCGCTGTGGCACTTGGCACGTCCTCTATCGTCTTTTTGCTGGTGCTGTCTGATACCTCACTGGCTTCGATTGCACAGACGTTGTTTCAGGCGATGGCAGGTCACTATACGCTGCTTGCGATCCCGTTCTTCATCCTTGCCTCGTCGTTTATGTCGACGGGCGGCGTCGCGCGGCGGATCATCCGCTTCTCCATCGCCATCGTAGGCCACTTGCCTGGTGGTCTGGCGATTGCGGGTGTTTTCGCCTGTATGCTTTTCGCGGCCCTCTCGGGTTCCTCTCCTGCAACAGTGGTTGCCATCGGCTCCATCGTTATCGTTGGTATGCGTGAAGTGGGCTACACCAAGGACTTTGCCGCGGGTGTAATCGCTGTGGCGGGTACGCTGGGCATCCTGATCCCGCCAAGCATTGTGATGGTGGTCTATGCCTCCGCCACGGATGTGTCGGTGGGGCGGATGTTCCTTGCAGGCGTTATTCCGGGCTTGCTTGCGGGTTTCATGTTGATGCTGACCATCTATATCATCGCGCGGGTACGGAATTTGCCCAAAGGCGAATGGCAGGGTTGGGGCGAAGTCCGCCGCTCGGGCCTAGAGGCAGGCTGGGGTCTGTTCCTGATCGTGATCATTCTGGGCGGCATCTATGGCGGTGTGTTCACACCGACCGAGGCGGCGGCGGTGGCGGCGGTCTATGCCTTCTTCATCGCGTCCTTTGTCTACCGCGATATGGGGCCACTGCACGTGAAGGGTGACGGGCAGAACGTCTCGCTTATGTCGCGGCCTTGGGTCCTGATTACGGCCTTCTTCCACAAAGACACGCGCGACACGTTGTTTGAAGCAGGCAAGCTGACGGTGACGCTCATGTTTATCATCGCCAACGCGCTAATCCTCAAACATGTGCTGACCGACGAGCAGATCCCGCAGCAAATCTCGGCTGCAATGCTGGATGCAGGCTTTGGCCCTGTAGTGTTCCTGATTATCGTGAACATCATCCTGCTGATTGGTGGTCAATTCATGGAGCCGTCGGGCCTGCTCGTGATTGTGGCACCGCTGGTGTTTCCCATCGCCATCGAGTTGGGGATTGATCCGATCCACCTTGGCATCATCATGGTGGTGAACATGGAAATCGGGATGATTACGCCGCCTGTGGGTCTCAACCTCTTTGTGACCTCTGGCGTGGCGAACATGCCGATGATGAATGTAGTGCGCGCAGCACTGCCGTTCCTCGCCGTGTTGTTCGTCTTCCTGATTATGGTGACATACATCCCTGCCATCTCGACTTGGCTGCCCACGCTCATGATGGGGCCGGAGATTATTGTGAAATAACCGGCAATGGTGATTTGTAAGTGAAGAGGGCGCCGAACCAAACTGGTTCGGCGCCCTTTGCTTTTGTCGGATTGAGTTTAAAGGGCCAAATGAAGGAGCAGGCGCCTGCGCCTCAGCTTTGGGAAAGTGCTGTGATGATGGGGGCGAAATCTGTTGCTTTGAGAGAGGCCCCGCCGACCAGTGCGCCGTCCACATTCGCAGCCCTGAAGATGGTCGCGGCATTGTCGGGTTTGACCGAGCCGCCGTAGAGCAGGGGGATCATATCCGCGATCTCTGCACCATAGCGGTTGGTGAGGCGCTCGCGGATGAAATCATGGACTTCGACGATCTGCTCAAGCGTTGGCACTTTGCCTGTTCCAATGGCCCAGATCGGCTCATACGCGATGACGGTGTTGGTGGGCGTCACTGCACTGGGCAGAGAGCCTGCAAGCTGGCCTGCAATGATGTCGAGCGTGTTGTTGGCCTCGTGGTCCTCCAGCGTTTCGCCGATGCAGATGATCGCGGTGAGGCCAGCGGCCCAAGCGGTCTTGGCCTTTTTGCGCACATCGCGGTCGCGCTCTTCGTGGGCATCGCGGCGCTCCGAGTGGCCCACGATGACATGGGTGGCCCCTGTGTCGGCAATCATCGAGGCGGAGATGTCCCCTGTAAAGGCGCCGCTTTCCTGCATGTGGCAATCCTGCGCACCGATCTGGATGCCAGTGTCTTTTGCCGCCTGTGTAGCGCGATAGAGCAGGGGGGCAGGCGGGCAGATCACCACATCGGGTGTGTCTGGTGGCAGAAGAGATTTGAGGATGTCCAGTTCGGTCAGGCTTGCGGCCGTCCCGTTCATTTTCCAGTTGCCTGCTGCCAGTTTGCGTCGCATGCGCTGTCCTTTGTTTGGGTTGATTGTGCTTAGCATTGGCATGGGGCGGGTTCAACGATGGCGTTACGGTTGATGGCGGGTTATGAGGGCGCAAATTGCGAAGGAGAGGGCCGATGATCCCGTCTATTGATCTTGAAAAGCTGAGCGCCGGAGATGCGGCTGCGCTGGAAGCGATGCGCGAGGCGGCCACTGGTGTAGGCTTTGCCACCGTTTTTAATACTGCCCTCACGGGCGCGCGTGTGCGTGAGGTGATCGAGACTTATCGCGCGTTCTTCAAACTGCCCAAAGCCGAGAAGCAGCCCTACAGCATGGCGGGCACGGGTGCCAACCGTGGCTGGGGCGCGGCGGGAACCGAGCAAGTCGATCCTGATGCCAATCCTGACTACAAACAGTATTTTGACAGCGGTGTTATCCTGCCCGAGGATGATCCACGACGCGGAATGCCTGTTTATGCGCCCAACATCTGGCCTGCCAAACCCGCGGGCTTTGAAGCTGTTATTGCGGGATATTACGAAGAATCGCGCGAGGTGGCGATGGCCGTGTTGCGGGGCGTGGCGCAGTCCATTGGTGCGCCGCGAGATGCTTTCGATGCAGGGTTCGAGACGCCCATGGCATTGCTGCGCGGGAATTATTACCCCAAGCGACCTGACTGGGCGGGGGCGAAGGATTTCGGTATCGCGACGCACACCGATTATGGGTGTCTGACGTTGCTGGCCACTGACGGCTCACCCGGCTTGGAGGTGCGCAAGCGTGGGGGCGGCTGGATCGCGGTGAGTGCGGAGCCAGGTGCATTTGTGATTAACTTTGGCGAGATGATGGAGGTCTGGACCGATGGATTGGTCCGCGCCACGCCCCACCGTGTGGTGGGCGGCAAGAACGAGCGGATATCTGTGCCGTTGTTTTTCAACCCTGCCAATGACACCAACGTAGCACCCCTTGGCTCAGGTAAAGTCGTGCTGGCGGGGGAACACCTCGCTGCGCGGTTCGGCGAGACCTATCTACACCTTAAGAAGTGAGTGCATCCAAGGCCTCCCGCGCAAGGGCGCAGGCCGCTTGGGGATCATCGAGAGTGGCGTCGGGCAGGGTCCAGTAGGGCATGGCTGACTGCTTTCCGTCTTTGCGCTCATAGGTCCATTCCTCACCCCCAAGCGCTTTCATGCGTTTCGCGAATACGCCTTTTGCCTTGAGCATGAGGCGGCCGTCAGAGAGCTGTACTGCGAATATTGTCGGGCCACTATAGAGACCCATGCCGCCGAACATGCGGCGTGACTTCAGATCAGGGATATCGTTGAACAACTCGCGGGCGAAGGACATATCGCCTTCGCTCAAGCTCATTTTGCGAAGAGCGTCTCATCAAACTTGATGGATTCGCCACAGCCGCAGGCCTCTGAGACATTGGGGTTGTTGAATTTGAAGCCACTCTCGAGAAGGGAGGTTTCATAGTCGATCTGTGTGCCAAAGAGGAACATCTGTGCCATAGGCGCGATCATTACGCGCGCGCCGTCCTGCTCGACCACTTCGTCGTTGGGGTCGGCCACATCCACATATTCCATGGTATATTCCATACCTGCACAGCCGCCTTTTTTCACACCTATGCGCAGGCCTGCATGGCCTTTGGAGGTCATCAGCTTGATGATCTGTGCTGCTGCTTTGTTGGTCATGGTGACCGCTTGCTTGCCTGGAATTCCGAACATGTTGGTGCTCCTTTGCTCCATAGATAAGGGCGCTGTGTCGTAATCTCAAGGGTTTAGTAGCCCAAGGCACGCATGGTCGCGATGGTGGCGAAACTTGCCGCCAGCGCCCAACCAAAAGAGGCGAGTGTGCCGATGATGACATATTCGCTCAGCTTTTGATCGCGCGAGACGGTGTCGAAGCGCAGGATCGATTTGGCCGAGATGAGAAAACCGATGCCCGACGACTCCCCGATCATGACCATGAGAAAGATCAGACCACGCTCCATCAACCCGATAATGCGGCCTGCATATTCAAGCCCCTCAGGCTGTGCGTCAGATTTGAACCGCGCCATGAGGTGACCCACCGCAGGACCGCCTGCCATCGTCGCGGTGATGAGGCCGCTGACAACAAGCGCGACCTGTATCATATCAGTGGAGAGAGGCGGCCACCAATGGGCCAGAATTGCATCGGGCAACCACATCACGGCGAGCAACAGTACGACCAGATGCGCGCCCTGATCCACCAGATAGCTGCGCAGATCATCAGGGGCGAGGTGGACCTTGATGGCGTCAATCACCACATGGCTGAGTGCTATGCCGAGGGCCAGCATCATGGCCCCGCCTGACAAAAGTGCGGTGAGTGCAGAAACGTGAACACCGTGCATCAGCAAGATCAGCGGACGTTCTTTATTCAACACCATATGGGTGGTCTGGAAGACGAAGTCAGCCAGCAGATGCGCCGTGACCAGCGCGATCAACAGCTCGATCGTCAGCAGAGGCATTACTGGCATGCCCATCTTAAAATAGTTTCTTTTCTAAATAGCAACCTAATTTAGATAGATCATGAGGCTTCATAGATTTCGCAACTTTCAATCAGGGCAGCAACGCTTGCCGCGTCGGCCTGTTTCTGGATCAGCTGGCGTGTGATGCCCATCTGTGTGGCCAATGCTTCGTGTGTAGGAGGGAGCGGCGCGAGCAGGTGAAGGGTCATCTGCGCCTGTTTCGGGGTCCAGCCCTGTGCAATACGGTCGGCAAGGGGCAGGGCAGCCCTTAGGACCATTGAGGTATCAGGCGCGGCAAAAAGGCTTTGCCGTTGCATGCCGTCAAGGGCGCGGCCGGAGTTTACGAAGGCAGGGCCATCCGCATCCCCAAGGTTGCCACTGGTGATCTGCCCTGCGCCAATCCCGATCCCGATGCGCGTATCGCGCCCTTTTCCCGTGGCACGCACCGCAGCGCGTAGGCTAAGGGCAGCACGAAGTGCGTAGCGCGGTGGCAGCGCCATTTGCCAGCCGTCGCCGCGAAAACGGGCGAAAGGGGCCATGCTGTCGTGCCAGTCGGCGATGCTGCGCGCCGTTGCCTCAAGCGCGGTAAAGACATTGGACAACTCCCGCGCCTCCAATGCACCGGAGCGGACAATGTCACCTGTGAACACGGCCAGATTTTGCATGGGGGTCCTTTGTACAGCGTATTGTCTGCATAGTTTGACAGGCAAGGTGTCGCGGGGCAACACGGCAAAAGGGCCGCCCTGCGATCAGGCGGCCCTTTCGGTAATGAAATATCGTGGCAGGCTACATAAAGCCCAGCTCAAGCCGCGCCTCGTCAGACATCAAGTCCATGCCCCACGGCGGCTCCCAAACCAGCTCGACGTCGACCTGCTTGACGCCAGCCAACGGCTCGACTGCGTCAGCGACCCAACCGGGCATCTCGCCTGCAACAGGACAACCGGGCGCTGTGAGGGACATCTTGATCGAGACGGCGTTCTCGTCATTGATATCAATGGTGTAGATCAGGCCCAACTCATAGATATTCACGGGAATTTCAGGATCATAGACCGAACGGCAGGCCTCGACCACTTGCTCGTAGAGAGGGTGATCAGTGCTTGAAGGCGCGATCAGCGGGGTGCCTTCAAGAGGGGGTGTCGAATTATTCATCTGCGCCTCATCCATAAACTTGACTATTTATATATGGTTTAGCATCGCCCACGTCTAGGGGCCGCACCGATCTGATGTGCAGTGCGGCCGTTTTTCTTTTACTGGTGGGGGGCGGAACGGGGCCGTGGCGTCAGTTTTCGTTGATGTCGCCTGTTACAATCCGTGCGCCGCTCGACTGGTTCTTAAAGGCCAGCTTCAGCACAACCCACGCCAGCAGTGACAGGCCTGCAAAAAGCGCCAGAAGGGCGGAAGTATTGGTCACGGTGGTAAAAGCGACAATTGCCGCCATGGCCAACGCCCCCAAGGCAAAGCCGAGGAAAATCGAGGTAGGAGCAATCAATTCAATCAGCGCAAGCGCCAGTGCGGCAGACAGCCAGACCCACCAGATATGCAACAGGTTCTCCATCAGCCGCGCCCTTTGAGCAGTTTGAAGGCGTCTCCGAACGCAGCGAGCGCCTCAGAAGGGACGATAACAGTATTGCTGCCTTGTCCCTTACTCATGGTGCCAAGGGCCTCGACCTGCTTGAGGGCAATCTGGTATTGCGCCGCCTCAAGGCCGTTCTCGTTGATCGCGGTGGCGACCACTTGCGTGGCATAGGCTTCGGCGTCGGCCAGCACGCGGCGGGCCTTTGCGGTCTGCTCGGAAGCATAGAGTTCGGCATCCGCAGCAAGCTCGACAGCACGTTTAGAGCCTTCTGCCTCGGTCACTTGGGCACGGCGCGCACGCTCGGCGTTCAACTGCTGCATCATCGCGGCACGGGTGGCGGCATCAAGGTTCACATCCAGAATCTCGGCTCGGGTCACTTCGATGCCCCAGTTCTCGACCGATTCCACTACGTTGTTCTTGATTGTGGAGATCAAGGCAGAGCGGTTGGCTTGCACTTCATCGAGGTCCATCATGCCGATTTCGGCACGCACGATCCCCGCCACGGTTGTGGCAATCGCTGAATCAACATCGCGAATACGGTAAACTGTCTTTTCCGGCTCGATGATGCGGTAAAAGACGGAAGTATCGACCTGAACCAACACGTTATCGCGGGTAATCGCGTCTTGCGACGCGGTGGGCAACTGACGCTCCAGAATGGAAATCTGGTGGGCGATTTTATCAAAGAACGGCACGATCAGGTTGATCCCTGGTCCAAGCACCGCGCGCAGACGGCCAAACCGCTCGACCACATGTTGCTCGGACTGTGGGACAATTTTCACGCCTTTGAGAACGACAACAATTAAAACAAGGGCCAGCAAAAGCCAGCCAAGATTGCTCTGGATGACATTCAGGATAAGTTCTTCGATGCTCAAGGCCGTATTCCTTTGATTGATTTCCCTAACTATGTGGCGATAGTACGCGCCGATTGCAAGACGCGCAGCACTGGGTTAGGCCAGCGCAACTGCACTGCGAGGGGCCAAACATGACTGAAATTACCTATCAAATCGACGCCACAGACGGGCGCGCACGCACAGGGCAGATCAACACGCCACGCGGTGAAATCCGCACACCTGCGTTTATGCCTGTGGGCACGGCTGCCACGGTCAAGGCGATGATGCCCTCATCCGTGCGCGAAACGGGTGCGGATATTTTGCTGGGCAATACCTATCACCTGATGCTGCGCCCCACCGCAGAGCGGATTGCGCGCCTTGGCGGGTTGCACAAATTTATGAACTGGGACCGGCCCATTCTGACGGACTCTGGTGGTTTCCAAGTGATGAGCCTCGCGTCATTGCGCAAGCTGACCGAGCGCGGCGTGACGTTCAAAAGCCATATCGACGGCTCCAAACACGAGATCACACCAGAGCGGTCGATGGAAATTCAGGAGCTCTTGGGCTCGGACATCGTGATGTGTTTTGACGAATGTCCCGCACTGCCAGCGGACCGCACCCGCATTGCCGAGAGCATGGAATTGTCCATGCGGTGGGCCAAACGCTCCAAAGATGCGTTCGGGGATCGTCCCGGTCACGCGCTCTTTGGCATCCAGCAGGGTGGGTTAGAGCAGGACCTGCGCCAGCAGAGCGCGGAGGCGCTGCGCGAGATCGGCTTTGACGGCTATGCCGTGGGTGGTTTGGCCGTAGGCGAGGGGCAGGAGGCGATGTTTGGCTGTCTTGACTACGCGCCGGAACAGTTGCCGCAGGACAAGCCGCGCTACCTCATGGGAGTGGGCAAGCCGGATGATATCGTGGGCGCTGTGGCGCGGGGCATTGATATGATGGACTGTGTGCTGCCCTCACGCTCTGGCCGCACGGGGCAGGTGTTCACGCGCATGGGTGTGCTTAACATCAAGAATGCGCGCCATGCCGATGATCCGCGCCCGTTGGACGAAAACTGCGGCTGTCCTGCGTGCCAGAATTACTCCCGCGCCTATCTGCACCATGTCTTCCGCTCACAGGAAATGATTTCCTCCATGCTGCTCACATGGCATAACCTGCGCTATTATCAGGACATTATGGCGGGGATGCGGGACACGATTGGGGCGGGGACATTTACCCAATGGCAGGCAGATTTTCATGCAGGGCGCGCGCAGGGCGATGTTGATCCGCTTTAGGGCTTAAAACGGCTGGTTGGGACGCTCCGGCTTTGCCATTGCAGCGACGCGGACAGGGATCCGCGTGCCGCCGCGGGGGCCGTCATCCTTGTCGTCTTTGTCCGACATGAGCATCAGCGCCACGCCGAACTGCACCCCCGCAAAGACGATGCCGTTCAGCACCCAAAACACGATAATCGCCATGATGCCGATGTCTGAACCGCTGATAAGTTGCCACAGGTTGGCTACGTTGAACCACATAATCATAGCGGTAAATACGGCCGCAACAGTGAAGCCGATGATGCAGTTGAGGATGTAGAACCGGATGAGTTTTGGCATAGGATGCTCCTTGGTCACTCTTTAAACTAACCCGTGCACAGACAGGTTCAAGAAGGCGGTACCCCAGCCAGCGGGAACTGGCTTAGCGCTACCCGCTATGCGGTTTCGTAAGCATTCATGGTTAACAATTCGTATTCCGCCACCAGATCGTCGTCCTGATTGGTCACTGTCACATGCCAGCGCACTTGGCCGTAAGTATCCGTGCGCGGTCTCTTTTTCTTAACCGTCAGGCGCACTTTGATCTCTTCATCGGGCGAGACGGGCTTCATAAAGCTGAGGTTGCCAAGGCCTGTATTAGCTAGCACTGGGCCAGGGTCAGGCTGCACAAACAGACCTGCGGCAAAGCTCAACAGCAGATAGCCATGGGCGACACGACCTGGGAAGAATGGGTTGGCCTTTGCAGCCTCCTCATCCATGTGGCCATAGAAAGTATCACCTGTGAAATGCGCAAAGGTTTCAATATCTTGCAGTGTGACCTTGCGCGAAGGGGTATAGAGTGTCTCGCCTAGTTGCAACTCATGGAAATTGCGGGTGAAGGGGTGGGGGCCGCCTGTATGCTCGGCCGCACCTGGCATCCATTGTTCGCCGATTGCGGTCAGAATATCGGGGCTGCCTTGGATCGCTGTGCGCTGCATGTAATGCATGACGCCGCGTATCCCGCCCAGTTCCTCACCGCCGCCCGCACGCCCCGGACCACCATGGACCATATGCGGCATGGGCGCGCCGTGGCCTGTGGATTCCGCCATTGAATCTGAGTTGTTGAAATAGAGGCGCCCGTGCCACGCCGCAGCACCCATGACCATTTGGCGCGCCAGCGCACCATCGCGGGTGATGACAGAGGCCACAAGCGAACCTTTGCCACGGTTCAGCAGGTCGACCGCATGATCCGCATCGCGGTAGGGCATCACAGTGCTCACAGGGCCAAAGGCCTCTGTGTCGTGAAGGCGCTCTGCCGCATCAGGATCGGCGCAATGGAACAGCATTGGCGGGAGGAACGCGCCTTTGTCACGGTCTGCGCCGTGGACCTCAAAGCTGTCAGGATCGCCAAACACGCGCTCAGCCTCGGTGCCGAGGATCCTAGCTTTCTCCAGCACATCATCGCGCTGCGAGCGGCTCACCAGTGCGCCCATGCGCGTGGCCTTGTCACGCGGATCACCAATCACGGTCTTGGCGAGGCGGGCGCTGAGCGCATCGATCACCTCCTCTACATGCGCCGCAGGGGCCATGATCCGGCGGATGGCGGTGCATTTCTGCCCTGCTTTGGTGGTCATCTCGCGGTGGGCCTCTTTGATGAACAGATCAAACTCGGCCGTGCCGGGGGCCGCATCAGGGCCTAGGACGGAGGCGTTGAGGCTGTCTTGCTCCGCCACGAACTTTACTGCGTTCTCCAGCAGATGCGGGGTCGAGCGCAGCATAAGTGCTGTCTGCGCCGAGCCTGTAAAGCTGATCACATCCTGCGCATCCGTGTGCAGCAGGAGATCACCGACCCCGCCAGAAATCAGCTGCAAAGCGCCCTCGGGCAGGATGCTGCTGTCGAGCATCAGTTTCACGCAGAGGTGTGTGACATAGCAAGACGCGGTGGCGGGTTTCACGATACTCGGCACACCCGCAAGGAAGGTTGGCGCGAACTTCTCCAACATGCCCCAGACGGGGAAGTTATAGGCGTTGATATGGATGCCAACGCCTTGCATGGGAACACAAACATGCTGGCCCAGAAACGTGCCAGTGCGGCCCAACTGCTCAATCTCGCCGTCCAGATAAATCTGCGCATCGGGCATTTCGCGCCGCCCTTTGGAAGCGAAGACGAACATCGTGCCGATGCCGCCGTCGATGTCGAATGCGTGGTCGGATTGCGTGGCCCCCGTCTCGAAGGACAGATCATAAAGTTGTTGTTTGTGCTCGGTCAGATGCATCGCCAGCGCCTTAAGCATCCGCGCACGGTCGTGGAATGTCAGCTTGCGCAAAGCGGGGCCGCCCACTTCGCGGGCGTAAGCATGCATGCCCGCCACATCGAGGGTGGCATTGCCCGCTTGCGCGATAATCTCGCCCGTGATTGCGGACGCAATAGGACGCGCGCCGCTGTCAGGAGTGACCCACTGGCCAGCCGCGAAGGAGGAGACATTCAACATCGGCGTATTCCTTATTGGTCGCAGTTCTTATTGGTCATAGTCAAAGCGCACAGTGTCGGTGAGCGGATAGCACTGGCAGGTCAGCACAAAGCCGTCCGCGACCTCATTATCCTCAAGCGCGTGATTCGTGAGCATTTCGACTTCGCCTTCGGTCACCCGCGCACGGCAGGTGGAGCAAACACCCGCCTTACAGGCAAAGGGCGCGTCCATCGCATTGTCGAGTGCCGCATCAAGCAAGCTCATGTCGCGGCGCATTTTGAAGCTTCGCGTGGCGCCGTCCATCGTGACGGTCGCTTGCGTCATCGCCCCCGCAAGGGCGGCATCCGAAGCAATGGCCTGCTTCTTTGCGCGGCCGGGTTGGGAGGAGCCGAAAAGCTCGAATTTGATCTGCTGGTCCGTCAGCCCGTGCGCACGCAGCGAGGCCGCAATGCCCAGCATCATAGGCTCTGGCCCGCAAATGAACGCGGTATCCACGGAGGCGATATCAATCCAGCGGGTAAAGAGTTGCGCACATTTTCCCTCGTCCACACGGCCTGTGAACAGGTCGATGTCCTGCGCATCTGCTTCCAGAACATGGATCACATTTACGCGCCCCATATAGGTGTTCTTGAGGTCCTCCAACTCGGCGCGGAACATGATCGTGCTTACGGCGCGGTTGGCATAGACGAGGGTGAAGCGCGATTGCGGCTCACGTGTCAGCACCGTGCGCAGGATCGACAAAACTGGCGTGATGCCAGATCCACCGGCAAAGCCGAGGTAGTGTCGGGCGGCATCCGCATCGAGTTCAGTATGAAACTTGCCCATAGGCGGCATCGCTTCCAGCGTATCGCCGACCTTGATCTGGTCATTGGCCCAAGTGGAGAATGCACCCCCCTCGACCCGCTTGATTCCCACCTGCAAGGTTCCGTCATCCAGGCCCGCACAGATGGAATAGCTGCGGCGCAATTCCTCGCCGTCAAACTCACGGCGGAAAGTGAGGTACTGTCCTTGTGTGAAGTCGAAGTCCGCCCCCTCAGGCGGGGCCAAACTCACCACTACGGCATCGCGAATGGTTTTATGGACGTCTGTGACCGTAAGCGGATGGAAGCGGGCCATGGGTTACCTCAGATACATTTAAAATAGTCGAAAGGCTCAAGGCAGCTGAGACAGCGCCAGTGGGCCTTGCAAGGGGTTGAGCCGAACTGGCTCACGCGCTCCACGTTTGCCGATTGGCAGCGCGGGCATTTGGACGGGCCGCCCGCAGCGGAAGGCGGGGCAATGCCATACTCCTCCAGCTTGGCGGCCCCTTTGGCGCTGAGCCAGTCTGTGGTCCAAGGAGGCGATAGTTGCTGTTTAAGCCTGATCTTGGTGAGGCCACGATCACGCAGGGCGGTCTCCACGTCCAGATTGATGATGCTGGTGGCGGGGCAGCCTGAATAGGTCGGCGTAATCGCCACTTCCAAAGTGTCCCCATCCCACGCCACATCGCGGATGATGCCCAGATCAACAACCGAGATCACAGGGATTTCTGGGTCGGGCACTAGGTCCAGCCAGCCCCAGATGGTTTGCACGTCAGGTGTCACCAGCTTGCACCCGGATAGGCGCGTTGCAGCCATTGCATCTGGGTGAGGAGGTGGCCCAGATGTTCGGTGTGCTGTCGGCCCGTGCGCCCGCCTTTGTGGGCGAAATCATCTTCTGGAACAGCAAGAGTTGCCTCGGTCAATGCATCGCGCACCAGTGCCGTCCATGTGTCGCGCAGAGTGGTGGGATCGGGGATCACACCCGCCGCTGCCATCTCAGCGTCAACCGCATCACTCTCGAACATCTCGCCCGTGTAGGGCCAGAGCAGGTTGAGCGCGTTTTGCATCTTTTCATGGCTCTCGGGTGTGCCATCGCCTAAGGCGATAGCCGTCTCGGCGGAACGCTCGAAGTGATAGGTCGCTTCTTTTACGGCCTTCGCTGCAATCTCGGCGATGCGCGGGTCGGTGGATGCCTTGAGCGCGGTGAGTAGAGTGCGGTGATAGGCGTCAAACAGGAACTGGCGCATCATGGTATGGCCGAAATCAAGGTTCGGTCGCTCCACCATCAGGATATTGCGGAAATCCCAGACATCGCGCAGCATGGCCAGATCATCGGCGGAACGGCCTGCCTTCTCGACTTCAGCCGCATAGCCAAGCCACATCTGCGTTTGGCCAATCAGGTCGAGCGCGGTATTGGCCAGTGCGATATCTTCTTCTAGCACGGGGGCCTTGCCGCACCATTCCGAGACGCGGTGCCCAAGCACAAGTGTATTATCCCCCAGCCGCAGCAGGGTCTGAAACAGCGCCGCATTACTCATTACATATGGCCCACTTCGTCGGGTACATCGAAGAAGGTGGGGTGGCGGTAGACCTTGTCGTTTGAGGGATCGTACAGCGCCTCTTTGTCACCGGGACTTGAGGCGTGGATAGCCTCGGCCTCGACAACCCAGATGCTCACGCCCTCATTGCGGCGGGTATAAA
>CAWVWS010000022.1:0-27196 GCA_963933905.1 uncultured Sulfitobacter sp. | reverse complement strand
AAGGACACCCAAAACCAGCAATGGTTTCCGAGCAGCGCGATAATGGATCGGTAGATCAGTCACAACACCCTCTTACCCGTGCAGAATTTTCAATAATTCTGCACCCGCCCTCAACTCGGGTTGCGCCAGCGGTTGGCAATCGGATACCGCCTGTCCAACCAAAACGCGCCCTGCGTCAATCGCGGCCCCGGCGCAGACTGAAAGCGTTTGTACTCCGAGATATAGACCAGATGCTCGACCTTCTTTGCCACATCACGGTCAAACCCCGCCGTCACACAGTCGTCGATGGAACCATCGCGATCGACCAGTATCTCCAACATCGCATCCAGCTCTGGATAGTCGGGCAAGCTGTCGCTGTCCTTCTGATCATCGCGTAGCTCGGCAGAGGGCGCTTTGGTAATAATGTTCTCGGGGATCACAGGTCCCTTCGGTCCCATCATCCACTCGGCATGGTTGGCATTGCGCCAACGACACGTCTCGAATACCCGCATTTTATAGAGGTCCTTGATCGGATTATACCCGCCCGCCATATCGCCATAAATGGTGGCATAGCCCACGGCGACCTCGGATTTGTTCCCCGTCGTCAGCAGCATCTCACCGAACTTGTTGCTGAGCGCCATGAGCAGCAGCCCCCGCAAGCGGCTCTGGATATTCTCCTCCGTCAGGTCAGGCTTGGTCCCCTCAAACAGTGGCTCAAGCGTTTGCGTAATCGCGTCACGCCCCTGCTTGATCGGCACATAGTCATACCGCGCACCCAGCGCATTGGCGCAAGCCTCCGCATCCTCCAGTGAGGCCTTGGAGGTATACTCCGACGGCAACATCACACAGCGCACGTTTTCCGCGCCCAGCGCATCCACCGCAATCGTCGCCACAATCGCCGAATCGATCCCGCCGGACATCCCCAGCAACACCTTTTTGAATCCTGTCTTGCGCATGTAGTCGCGCAAACCCTGCACCATCACACGGTAATCCTGCGCATAAGCGTCCTGATGCACCGCCTTCTCGCCCTCAACAATCCGCCAACCCTCAGGTCCACGCTCCAGATCCACATGCTGCGTCACCGCATCAAACGCAGGCATCTGAAACGCCAACTTGCCTCCAGGATTCAACCCGAAACTCGCCCCGTCAAAAATCTGGTCGTCCTGACCGCCCACCATGTTGAGGTAGATCAGTGGTAATTCCGTCTCGACCACCCGCGCCACCATGTGATTCATCCGCGTATCAAACTTGCCGCGATAATAGGGCGAGCCATTGGGCACCAACAAAAACTCCGCCCCCGTCTCGGCCAAGGTCTCCGCCACATCCTCATGCCACGCATCCTCACAAATCGGGCTGCCAATCCGCGTGTTGCCCACCGAATACGGACCACCCAACGGACCAGAATCAAAAATACGCACCTCGTCGAAAACCGTCTCGTTCGGCAGATGATGCTTGAGGCTGCGCGACGCAATCTTGCCCCCCTTGAGCACCAGATAAGCGTTATAAAGCTTGCCCTCGTCGACAATCGGCGCCCCAATCGCGAGTGCAGGACCATCCGCACAGGCCACTGCCAGCGTCTCGATATGGGTCATCACATCGCGCTGGAACGCAGGCTTCATCACCAGATCCTGCGCGTTATAGCCTGCGATAAACATCTCGGGCAGCGCCACCAGATCGGCCCCCGCATCGCGCCCCTCGGCCCATGCTGCAGCGGCCTGTGCTGCATTTCCCGCCAGATCACCAACGGTCGGGTTCAACTGCCCCAGTGTAATGCGAAAACGCTCTGCCATGTCTAACCCTCTTGAAGTTGGGCAATGATGTAGCAGATCATGCCGCCTTGGAAAGCACGCAATGGCTCATGGGTCAAAAGGTCGTTGCCCCTTCGGGTCCGCGTCTTTAGTCTGATGTCTGACTCGTCGGGCTCCCTGCCCACTTTTTAGAACAGGACCGCCATGACCTTTCGCACCTTGCTGCTCGCCGCCGCCCTAATCCCTTTGATGTTCGCCCCTGCCCTTGCGCAAAATACCCAAGTGCTGAGCAAACAATACGATGATGGCGGCGTCTATGAAGGGACGTTCAAGGACGGGCTCCAGCACGGGACCGGCACCTACACCCTGCCAAACGGCTACCAATACACCGGCCAGTGGGTCGAGGGCGAGATCAGAGGCACAGGCACCGCACGCTTCCCCAACAGCTCCGTTTATGAGGGCGAGTTTTCCAAGGGCAAACCCGAAGGCATCGGCAAAATCACCATGTCAGACGGCGGCACCTACGAGGGCGAATGGGAAGCAGGCACCATCATGGGCCAAGGCGTCGCAATCCACGCCGACGGTGATCGCTACGAGGGCAGCTTTCGCAACGGCAAACGCAACGGCAAAGGCGTGCTCGCCACCGCGGCTGGCTATGAATACAAAGGCGACTGGGTCGATGGCTCGGCCACAGGTCAGGCCGTCATCACCGATACCGAAGGGGCGGTCTATGAGGGCACCGTGGTGAATGGCACCCGCTCCGGCCCCGGCAAACTCACCCATCCCGAAGGGTTCACAATGGAGGGGACGTGGTCGAACGGCCAGCTCAACGGCAAGGGCAAAATTATTCAGGCCAACGGCGACACCTATGAGGGCGATTGGGTCGACGGGCGGCGCGAAGGCATGGGCACTTCCACCACTGCCGCTGGCGATATCTATGTGGGCGCATATCTGAACGATCTGCGTCATGGCATGGGGACCTTCACAGGTACAGACGGCTATAAATACGAGGGCGAATGGGCCGAAGGCCGCTCCGAAGGCACAGGCACCATCACCTATCCCGATGGCTCCATCCAGACAGGCGAATTCGTAGACAACCTCGCCGATGGCATTGGCAAAATCACCTATTCCGACGGCTCCATCTATGAAGGCAGCTGGGTCGCAGGCGTGATCGAAGGACAAGGCCGCGCAACCTATCCAAACGGCATGGTCTATGAGGGCGGTTTCGTCGATGCCCGCAACGAGGGCCAAGGCACCATGACCTACGGTGATAACCGCTCCTATGTCGGCGGCTGGAAAGCAGGGCTGCGCCATGGGACAGGTACGGCGACACACCCCGACGGCACCATTTATATCGGTGAATTTGTCGATGGGCTCCGCTCTGGCACTGGCAAAATCACCATGGCCAGCGGCTTTGTCTATGAAGGTCAATGGGCGGGCGGCGAAATCAACGGCACAGGCACAGCCACCTACACCAATGGCGATGTCTATGTCGGCACGTTCAAGGACGGCATACGCCAGGGCCAAGGCACCATGACCTACGCCACGGGCGAGCAGGCCTCGGGCGACTGGCAGGACGGCACACTGGCTGAGCCCGCAGTCGCCGAACTAGTAGAACCCGCAGCAGACACAACCGCTACAGACTAACGGCACTCCCCCCGAACTGCGCCTCAAATGCCGCGGCCCCTGCACGGCTAAATCGCACCACACGGCTGCCCTTCTCCCGCTTGGCCCAGCCACGGGTTTCCATCTGCACCAGCATCGCACGACCTAAGCCACCCGCCAGATGCGTGCGCCGCGCACTCCAATCCAGACAGGTCCGGCACACAGGCGCGCGCGCCTTTTGCAACGCCGCCAAATCCACACCAAACGCTGTCACAAACGCCACGCCAGCATCACTCAGCGCGACATCCCCACCGTCCTCAACCAGATCGCCCCGCGCCAGCATCGCGTCATACATCGCAATCCCCCGCGCACCTGCAAGATGGTTATAGCACACCCGCGCCTCGCGCAGCGCTGTGTCCGCTGGCCCCGTGCGCGTCCGCAAATGCCCCTGCCCCGCAGCCAACCCCATCAGCGCTTCCAACACCGCCGCCACCTCGGCACCGGCCAATGAGATATACTTGTGCCGCCCCGACTTACGCGCCGATGTCAGACCACCCGCCTCCAGCTTGGCCAGATGCGCACTCGCCGTCTGCACCGTTACCCCTGCTTCATGCGCCAGCTCCGTGGCGGTCAATGTCTTGCCGCTCATCAACGCTCCAAGGATATTGGCGCGCGCAGGATCACCGATCAGCGCAGCAATACGGGCAATATCAGGACCTTCCTTCATAACTTGGCTTTCATATCTCGACTCTCAAAATTGATTCCATACTTCGACCGTAGGCGAAGCATCCACGCCACACAACAGGCTAAACAGGGTTATCAACAACAAGGATCACACCATGCTCACCTGCATTATCCGCTACCAGATCGACCCCACCAAAAAGGCGCAGTTCAAGCAATACGCACGCAACTGGGGTCAGGCGATCCCACGCTGCGGCGCTGACCTCGTGGGCTATTACGCACCCCATGAGGGCTCCTCGACACTGGCCTACGGCATTTACAACATCCCCAGCCTCGCCGAATACGGGGCCTACCGCGTCCGCCTTGCCGCCGATCCCTTGGGTCGCGAAAATTACGAATTTGCCCAGTCCGAGAAATTCCTCTTGCGTGAGGACCGCACATTTCTCACCCTCGCCTCTTCACCACATGGAGACCCCAAATGATCGCAGTGATATTCGAAGTCATGCCCCACCCCGACCGCAAAGCCGACTACCTCGACATGGCCGCCCAGATGCGCCCCTTGGTGGACGAGATTGACGGCTTCATCTCCGTCGAGCGGTTTCAAAGCCTGACAAACCCCGACAAACTCTTGTCGCTGTCGTTCTTTCGCGATGAAGAAGCCATCGCCGACTGGCGCCGCCTCACCAAACACCGCGCCGCTCAATCCGCTGGGCGCGCAGGGATGTTTACCGACTACCACCTGCGCATCGCCCACGTGATCCGCGACTACGGCCTGTTCGACCGCGATGAAGCTCCCCAAGACAGCCGCGACAAACACGGCTAAAGTTATCCGACACAACCCGAACAGGACGCCCCATGCTTCTACCTGAAATCACCACCCGCATAGCCGAACTGGCACAAACGGGCCAGCGCGTGATTATCGCCGTTGCTGGGCCTGCGGGATCAGGCAAATCAACTGTCGCCGAGGCGCTGGCAGATGCGCTTGGCCCCACAGCCGCCGTTGTCCCCATGGACGGCTTTCACCTCGACAACCACATTCTCGCGGCGCGCGGCCTTCTGCCCCGAAAAGGCGCGCCCGAAACATTTGATGCAAACGGTTTTGTAACTCTCATCCAACGCCTCAAAGCCCAAGATGAAGTGGTCATTCCAGTGTTTGACCGCCAGCGCGATATCGCAATCGCAGGGGCGCGGGTGATTGACGCCAGCCACCGCATCCTGCTGGTCGAGGGCTCGTACCTCCTTCTCGACGAGCAGCCATGGTCACAACTTGCACCGCTCTGGGACCTGACAATCGCGCTCGACGTGCCGATGGATGTGCTGGAACAGCGCCTGATTGACCGCTGGCTCGCCCACGACCACACCGCCGATCAGGCAAAGGCGCGCGCGCTGGCCAATGACATCCCGAACGCACGATACGTCATCGCCCACGCGCGTCCCGCCCAAATCACCGTCAAAAATGTCGGCTGACCTGCGTTAGATTTTTTTCGGCAATCCGCGCCCGTTGTTCCACCAACGATTCGGGTTGTCGTTCTTCGGGTTATAGACCGCACGGCTTGCCCACCCCTCGCGCACATAGATCACAGGCTCTTCATATTGATGCACATAGAGAATCGCATCCATCACCCGTTCCAGAACCCGCAGGTCCCGCGGCACAGAAATCTTCAGCTCGACACTCGGATAGCTTTCCGTACCGCCCACCTTAAACCCTTTGAGGTGTTTCGCCGTCGTTGAGCCGCTTTTGGGCTGTGAGGTTTCCCACCCCACACCCGACACGCTCGCGTTGCGCTTGTAATTTCCATACTCCAACGGATGCACTTCCATCACAGCGTCCAGAATGCGATCCACATCCGGATGCAGGGTTTGTATCTCCAACGTCCAGACAGGGACCAAACTACCCGACTTGGCGCGATAATTGCTCAGATCATCCATGCGGCGACTCCGGATTCACCTATCGGCAACCTAACGTCAACTTGTTGCTCTGAACAGTGTGCAACGTACTTTCCGTTACTGCCCCTAAACGGCATACGGGGGGTGTACGCATGCTGCACGCGGGGTGACAGGCCGCAAACCCCATGCCCGCTGGACGTTAACCTATGCTTCGCAGCCTCTCGCTCAAACCACCTCGCCCGCATCCAGTTTCGCCAAAACGGCATCTGCATCCGCCAGCACCGTTGCGCGCTTGCCCTCGTCCATCCGGTCCCACGTGCGGTACATATTCCCCATCCGCGCATTGCCCGAAAACCGCTCGCGGTGGCGGTCAAGGAAGTGCCAGTACAGCGTGTTGAACGGACACGCCCCCTCCCCCGTTTTCTGGCTCACCTTATAGGCGCAGCCCTTGCAATAATCCGACATGCGGTTGATGTAAGCCCCTGAAGATACGTAAGGTTTCGATGCAATCACACCGCCGTCCGCAAACTGGCTCATGCCCACAACGTTGGGCGCCTCCACCCATTCAAACGCATCCGCATAAACCTCCAGATACCAGTCGGATACCTGAGACGGATCAATCCCCGCCAGCAGCGCAAAGTTGCCCGTGACCATCAACCGCTGGATATGATGCGCATAAGCCTCGCGCGCCGTCTGCCCGACTGCAGCCTCCATACAGGCCATCTTCGTTTCGCCCCCCCAATACATCGACGGCAAATCACGCTTTTGCTTCAAAGCGTTACGCGACACATAGTCAGGTCCCTCAAGGAAATAGATGCCCCTCACATACTCCCGCCAGCCAATAATTTGGCGGATAAATCCCTCCACCGCATTGATCGGCGCGTCACCCTTTTCATACGCTTTTTCAGCCGCTTGGCAGACCTCAAGTGGCGCTAACAACCCGATATTGAGATAGGGTGAGATGATCGCATGAAACAGGAAATCCTCCCCCCGTAGCATCGCATCCTGATAGTCCCCGAAGGTGGGCAGCGAATGGGCTATGAAATGGTCCAAAGCCTCCAACGCCTGCTCCCGAGTCGTCGCAAACCAGAACGGGCGTAACTCCCCGAAATGGCTACTAAATCGGCTCTCAACCAGCTCCAGAACATCGCCCGTAATGTTGTCAGGCTCGAACTTCAGCGGCCCCTTCGGAGCAACACTCCCCGGCGCAGGTTTGCGGTTGTCATGGTCAAAATTCCACTGCCCACCGACAGGTTTGTCCCCGTCCATGAGCAGCCCCGTTTTGCGCCGCAAATCGCGGTAAAAATATTCCATCCTCAAGGCCTTACGCCCCTCGGCCCAAGTCTCGAACTCCCCGTGCGAGGCCAGAAAACGATCATCTTGCAGAATGGTCGTCTTGATCGGCGCATGGGTGAGCTTATTGATCAACCGCCACTCACCGGGCTCGGTACAGATCACTTCCTGTGCCCCCGTCTGCTCCGCCCGCCGCAGCAACTCACCCACGATGGAACCCGCGTTATCCGTATCGTCCAACTGCGCATAAGCCACGGTCCACCCATCTGCCTCCAAAGCAGCGGCAAACTTGCGCATCGCACTGAAAATAAACGCAATCTTTTTGGGATGATGCTTGACGTACGTGGCCTCTTCAACAACCTCCGCCATCACAACGGTATCGCTCTCACGGTCCCCTTCACGCAGCGCGCTCAGGCCCTCGGACAGCTGGTCCCCCAGCACCAGAACAAGGCGGCTTACCACACCAACTCCGCACCCGACCAGTCAAAGAAACCGCCCGTCTGAACCACAGACAACCCTTTCATCACGTTCAACAAATTCTGCGCCGCCTCGGCCGCTGGCACCGCAGGATGCCGCGCCAAATACTTCTCTGTAAACGGCGTCTGCACAGTCCCGGGATGCAGCGACACACAGACCAATTCCCTATGTGTCCGTGCCAATTCAATCGCGGTGGTATGCACAATCTGGTTCGCCGCAGCCTTCGCCGCACGGTAGCTGGTCCAGCCGCCAATCCTGTTATCGCCAATCGACCCCACTCGCGCCGTCAGCACCGCACAGACACTGCGCCCCTTGCGCGGCAGCAGACGCGCAGCATGCCGCAACACCAGCGCAGGCCCAATCGCATTCACCGCAAACTGGTCCGCCATGGCTTTCGCGCTCACAGCACGAATGCTTTTCTCGGGCTCGGCCCCGTCGATCTCCAACGCACCAGAGGCTACGATCAACGCATCAAACGGCCCCTCCAACGCTCCCAGATGAGCCTCGACACTCGCTTCATCCGTGATATCAAAACCATCCTCAGACCGCGAAAGTCCAACAACTTCAGCACCCTGTCCACGCAACGCGTCACACAAGGCCATTCCAATTCCGCCAGAGGCGCCAATAATCAATACTCTATCCATGCGCGTAAATTAGCGCCCTACAGATGCTATTCAACGCCGCCCCGCATCTTCATTTGGCTCTTAGATTCATTACGGCTTGGCCCTTGGCCAAGTCAGCATAAAAGACTACATTCCCCCTCTTCCCATCTGAAAAAACCCCGTTATAACTGTGGCTATGAATACAAACGCACATAGCCCCCTTTTCGCGCAGACCTCTGCGCCACTGCTGCGTGCACTCCTGCTGCTAGCCCGCCTCTGAGCGTGCCGAACAGGCGCGCCCGCTCAGAGGGATGTGCCGCGCGCCAAGAACAGCAGACAAAAGAAAGCCAAACATATGACGACTAGCAAACAAGACCGCGTCTTGATCTTTGACACTACATTGCGTGACGGAGAACAATCCCCCGGTGCCACGATGACCCACGCCGAAAAGATCGAGATCGCACAACTGCTCGACGAGATGGGCGTGGACGTGATCGAGGCAGGGTTCCCCATCGCCTCAGAGGGTGACTTCGCCGCTGTGTCCGAGATCGCGCGCCAAGCGCAAACTGCCCAGATTTGCGGCCTTGCCCGCGCGCAGTTCGGTGACATCGACCGCTGCTGGGATGCGGTGAAACACGCCAAGAACCCGCGCATCCACACGTTCATCGGCACCTCGCCGCTGCACCGCGCCATCCCGAACCTCACCATGGACGAAATGGCCGACCGCATTCATGAGACGGTCACCCATGCCCGCAACCTGTGCGAAAACGTGCAATGGTCGCCGATGGATGCCACACGTACCGAGGCCGATTACCTCTGCCGCACGGTCGAGATCGCGATCAAGGCGGGAGCGACGACGATCAACATCCCCGACACTGTCGGCTATACCGCGCCCCGCGAAAGCGCGGAGTTGATCCGCATGCTATTGGAGCGTGTACCCGGTGCGGACAGCATCATCTTTGCCACCCACTGCCACAACGATTTGGGCATGGCGACGGCGAACTCATTGGCCGCTGTCGAGGCTGGCGCGCGCCAGATTGAGTGCACAATCAACGGCTTGGGCGAGCGTGCAGGTAACACCGCACTCGAAGAAGTTGTGATGGCCATGAAGGTCCGCAACGACATCATGCCCTACCAGACTCGCGTCGACAGCACCAAACTGATGAACATCTCGCGCCGCGTAGCAAGCGTGAGCGGATTTGCCGTGCAGTTCAACAAAGCGATTGTGGGCAAGAACGCCTTTGCCCATGAGAGCGGCATCCACCAAGACGGTATGCTCAAAAACGCCGAGACATTCGAGATCATGCGCCCAGAGGACGTAGGTCTGACCGAGACAAATATCGTCATGGGCAAACACTCTGGCCGCGCCGCGCTGCGCTCCAAGTTGGAGAACCTCGGCTATGAATTGGGCGACAACCAACTCAAGGATGTGTTCGTGCGGTTCAAAGAACTGGCCGACCGCAAAAAGGAAATCTACGACGAGGATTTGATCGCATTGATGCGCATTGCCTCCGATCCAGAGGCGGACCACCGGATCAAGCTCAAGTCCATGCATGTGGTCTGCGGCACCAACGGTCCGAACGAGGCCAAAATGACCCTGATCGTGGACGGGGCCGAGCACAGCACAGAACAATCCGGCGACGGCCCAGTAGATGCCTCGTTCAAGTGCATCAAAGCAATGGTCGACCACAACGCCCGCCTGCAACTCTATCAGGTGGCCGCCGTGACAGAGGGCACCGATGCTCAGGCCACAGTGTCTGTGCGTCTTGAAGAGGACGGGCGCATTGTGACAGGCCAGTCCGCAGATACCGATACCGTCGTAGCTTCTGCGCGCGCCTATATTCATGCGCTCAACCGCCTGTTGGTGCGCCGTGAAAAAGGCGGCACCGACAAGCGCGAGATCAACTATAAAGACGCAGGGTAATCCGTGCTGAAGCGGGGCTACAATTCCGCTTCAGCACCCCACCCATTGATGAATTAGTGCGGCCTCGGCATCACTGAAGACTGGACGAAAACCTGTACCTTCGGGCAAATTTTCAGGAGCGGCTCAAAGGTAAAAATGTTACTTAGTCAGTTGGTTATGCTGGTCAACCAACGAGACAACACCTTTTCGATCCCAAGATCAGACGCAGATTTCGCTAGAACAATCTGTGTTGAAAGGCTGTCCTGAATTGCTTCATAAGCGTAACGTCCATGAGCTTTCCTTCGAGGGCAAAGCGTTATCGATCCTTGCATTTGTGTGATGGATATAAGGCTAAGCTGGCTTTCGAAACTCCGTTTGCCCATCTTGATCAAATGCCGAAACGCTTCAATGTCCTCGAAAAATGCTGCAATTGCATCAGACGCTTTCCACTTTTTTCCTGCGGCGGTGATCTGTTTTGATTCCTCGAGCAGTTCAGAAACAATCCGGCCAATACCAGCGCTGTCATCCACCGTAACAAAGATCGCTTTCACACGGCGGCGGGGCACTAATATATTTGGCAGAGATTGCGGAAAGATTACAGCGCAATTGTCGACAAAATAGACACTACACCGGCCAATTTGAGACTGCTCTCGAAGGTAGCGACGTCTTTTTACAAATTGACCAAAAGCCTTAAACATAGGTCGCAGTCAAAACTTATCTCTCCGCATTGTCAATTTGATTGGGCGTGAGTGTTCTAAAGCGGAAATCGCATTGCCCACTCTAACGATAAGGATTCCGCGCCCCGCGATCCGCACTCAATGACCCCTGAGAGCGCTCCACAATCATCACGCTGGCATCGGCCAGATGTTCGCGCCCGATCGCCTTATCCCCGCGCGCTACACGCAGCTTATGCGCCTCCAGCATGACCTCCGCATGGCTACTATTCCGTGGCGGAATGAAGGTATAGCAGGCCAGCTCGATCAACAGGCCCAGAGGGTCCTTAAAGTAGATCGAATGCATAAATCCACGGTCTTTGACACCTGAATTGCCGATGCCGCGGTCCTTGAGGCGCTCCAGCACCTGATCGAACATCGCACGGTCCACCTCGAACGCGACGTGATGCACACACCCTGCATCCATCGGCGTGCGGTTGTGGACCCGCTTGCGCGTCTCGTTGGTGAAGATCGTGATGAGCCGCCCGTCACCGGGATCGAAATAGAGATGCCCTTCGTTTTCATCATCCAGATTGGGCTGGTCAAACAGGAACGGCATGCCAAGCACCCCCTCCCAAAAGTCGATACTGGTCTGGCGATCCGCGCCCATCATGGTGATGTGATGCACGCCAAGGGTTTGAATTTTCTTCATATCAAGGGCTTTCCTATGTTGCGTCACAAGCTGGCGCAAATGCAGTAACAATCAAGTGGCGCAAAGACGCCGAAACAGCCGCCGCACCCCCTTTATTCCCGCGATTTGCACGCCTATAAGTGCGCTGCCTAGTCTCGTAAGAGTCGTGGGCCAATATCTATTTTGCAAGGTGCTAAATCACATGTCGATCTTTGGAAGCCTGCGCGGCCTGTTCTCGTCTGATATGGCGATTGATCTGGGGACTGCCAACACACTGATCTACGTGAAGGGAAAGGGCATCGTATTGTCAGAGCCTTCCGTGGTCGCTTATCACGTCAAGGACGGTGTGAAAAAAGTGTTGGCCGTAGGCGAGGATGCAAAGCTGATGCTGGGCCGTACACCGGGCAGCATAGAGGCGATCCGCCCGATGCGTGAAGGTGTGATTGCCGACTTCGACACTGCCGAAGAGATGATCAAACATTTCATCCGCAAGGTTCACAAACGCTCGACGTTCTCCAAGCCCAAGATCATCGTCTGTGTCCCCTATGGTGCGACACCCGTTGAAAAGCGTGCGATCCGCACCTCGGTTCTGTCCGCTGGCGCACGCCGCGCGGGCCTGATTGCGGAGCCTATCGCGGCCGCTATTGGTGCAGGCATGCCGATCACTGATCCGACGGGCAATATGGTTGTCGACATCGGTGGTGGTACGACGGAAGTTGCGGTCATGTCGCTGGGCGATGTGGTCTATGCCCGCTCTGTGCGCGTCGGTGGCGACCGGATGGACGAGGCGATCATCAGCTACTTGCGCCGCCAGCAGAACCTGCTGGTGGGTGAGACAACGGCAGAGCGCATAAAGACCTCCATCGGTACAGCGCGCATGCCCGACGACGGGCGTGGCACCTCGATGCAGATTCGCGGACGCGACCTACTCAACGGTGTCCCCAAAGAGATTGAAGTCACTCAGGCGCAGATCGCCGAAGCATTGGCCGAGCCTGTCCAGCAGATTTGCGAAGCCGTAATGACAGCGCTTGAGACCACACCACCCGACCTTGCGGCGGATATCGTGGACCGTGGCGTTATGCTCACGGGTGGTGGTGCATTGTTGGGAGAGCTGGACCTAGCCTTGCGCGAGCAGACGGGCCTTGCGATCTCTGTCGCGGACGAGCCGCTCAATTGTGTGGCCCTCGGCACAGGCAAAGCGCTTGAGTATGAGCAGCAGTTGCGCCACGCTATCGACTATGACAGCTAAAGCGTCCCCGCGCGGGTGCGCCTTAGATTTTGCACCACATACCTCATCACGCGAGCAGACTGAGGGCCAGACCAAGGGAATGTCACGCCGTCATGGCCAGAGACCAATACAATTCCAATGACTATACTGGGCCTCTGCGCCGCTTGCTTCTTGCGGTGCTGGCACTGGTATTGGCGGCGGTGTTTATTCTCTGGCGCATTGACAGCCCGCGGGTCGAGCGATTTCGCGCACAGGTGACAGACAGCCTTGTTCCGAACCTTGATTGGGCAATGGCCCCTGTGACGGGCACCATCAACCTGCTGCGCGACTACCAAAGTTACCAGCGCCTGTCGGAGCAGAATCAAGAGCTCCGCTCTGAGTTACGGCGGATGCAAACATGGAAAGAGGCGGCTCTCCAGCTGGAGCAGGAAAATGCCCGTCTGCTTGATCTGAACAACGTCCGCCTTGATCCGCGCCTCACCTATGTGACGGGTGTTGTGCTTGCCGATAGCGGCTCACCGTTCCGCCAATCTGTGCTGCTCAACGTCGGTGCGCGCGACGGGTTGATTGAGGGATGGGCCACGATGGACGGCATCGGCCTTGTGGGACGCATTTCGGGCGTGGGTGATAATACGGCACGGGTGATCCTGCTCACCGATGCCTCCAGCCGCATCCCCGCTGTGATCCAGCCCTCGGGCCAACGCGCGATTGTGGCTGGCGATAACTCTGCCGCGCCACCAATTGATTTTCTGGAGAACCCGGAACTCGTCCGCCCTGGTGACCGCGTCATAAGCTCTGGCGATGGTGGCGTATTTCCTGCGGGTCTGCTCATCGGGCAAATTGCTGCTGATCCTGGTGGGCGCTTGCGGGTGCGTCTTGCAGCAGATTTCGAGCGGTTGGAATTTCTGCGCGTCTTGCGTCATCACGGCACGGATAGTGTCGTGAATTATCCTTCCCTCATTTCCACCAATCCGCAATTCCAAGGGCCACAACCCCTTGCCAATGTCGCCGACGACCCCGCTGTGAGCGACTAGAGCAGATGGACGAACTTTCACCCGCACGGCTTTGGTTGATGCGCAGCGCCTTTGTTGCACTGGCGCTGGTGATCCTGTTTTTCAATCTGTTGCCGATTGATACACAGCCCGTGACCCTTTTCACGCCTGATCTGTTCCCGCCGCTGGCCGACATTGATCCTGCGGAGGCACGTCTGCGCGATCTTCTGGATCAGGGCAGCAACCGCTTTTTGATCGGTCCCGATCTGTTGATTGCATTTGCTTTTGCGTGGTCGCTGCGCCGTCCTGAATATGTGCCGTCGCTTTTGCTGGCGCTTCTCTTTTTGCTGGCGGATTTACTGCTCCAGCGCCCTCCCGGGCTTTGGGCGGTCCTGGCGCTGTTGGCCTGCGAGAACCTCAAAGGGCGCAGCCGATCCCTGCGTGATGCGACATTTGGCGCCGAGTGGATTGCAGTGGCCGTCTTGCTAACAGTTATTTTGATCACGAACAGGATTGTGCTATCTGTTGTATTGGTAGCGCCACCTCAGCTGCGGCTGAGTTTGCTGGAACTGGGCATGACGATATTGGTGTATCCCGCCGTCGTCTTTGTCACGCACTCCTTGATGGGTGTGCGCCGCGCAGCACCTGGGGAACTTGACGCCCTTGGCGGGCGCGCATGATGAACGGATAAGGCAGACAGCATGAGACGCAGCAGAGCCGAAACAGACGCCAACCACACAAAGCTGGGCCGCCGCGCTGCCCTTTTGGGCGGCGTACAACTGTTGTTCATGGGCGGCCTCGCGGCACGCATGCGGTATTTGCAAGTGGACCAAGCCGACCAGTTCCGCCTGTTGGCCGAAGAAAACCGCATCAACATCCGCCTTATTCCGCCAAAGCGTGGCGAAATTTTTGACCGCAACGGGATGCAACTGGCGCAGAACGTGCCGAGCTACCGTATCGTTATCGTGCGCGAAGATGCCGGCGACGTGGACGATGTGATGCAGCGCCTCGCCAGCCTGATCAACCTCACACCGGAACAGGTCGAAAGTGCTGTGCGCGAACTCAACCGCTCTGCGCCCTTCCTGCCCGTAACCATCGCCGAGGATGTCAGCTGGGACGCCGTAAGTGCCGTTTCTGTGAATGCCCCCGCCCTGCCGGGTGTATCCCCCGAAGTGGGCAGTACACGGGTCTATCCGCGCGGCTCAGACTTTGCCCATGTTGTGGGACGTGTCGGGCGTGTGAGCCAGAAAGACCTTGATGCGCTGGAAGACCCTGACGCGGTGTTGCGCATTCCCCGCTTCCAGATCGGCAAGATCAACGTTGAGGCGCGCGAGGAAAAACTCCTGCGCGGCACGGCCGGCACCAAGCAGGTCGAAGTGAACGCAACAGGCCGCGTCATGCGCGAGCTTGAGCGTCGCGAGGGACAGTCAGGCGCTGCCCTGCAGTTGACCATTGATGCGAAATTGCAAAACTATGTGCAGGCCCGCCTCACAGGCGAGAGTGCTGCCGTTGTTATCATTGATTGCGAGAAGGGCGACGTTCTCGCCAACTCCTCTGCACCCTCCTATGATCCGAACCTGTTTATCGGCGGTATCTCGTCCAAGGATTATGACCCGCTGCTCACCGATAAATACCGCCCCCTTGTGAACAAGACTGTTCAGGGGGCATACCCCCCCGGCTCAACTTTCAAAATGATGACTGCGATGGCCGCGATCGAGGCGGGGATTATCGGGCCTGATGAAACCGTTTATTGCCCCGGCCATCTCGAAGTTGGCGGGCGCAGGTTCCACTGCTGGAAACGCTCCGGCCACGGCTGGGTTGACCTTGAAACCTCGCTCAAGCGTTCTTGCGATGTTTATTACTACGACTTGGCACTCAAAGTCGGGATCGAGAAAATTTCGGCCATGTCGAACCGCTTTGGCCTTGGGATCCGCCATGATCTCGCCCTCAGCTCGGTTAATTCGGGCCTGACGCCAACCAAAGACTGGAAGCTGCAAAACCGTGGCGAGGAATGGGTCATCGGGGATACCGTGAACGCCTCTATCGGGCAGGGCTTTATGCTGGCCTCGCCTATGCAGCTGGCAGTGATGACTGCGCGGTTGGCAACGGGGCGCGAGGTAACGCCGCGTCTTATCAAGACGGTCAACGGGATCGAGCAACCAGTTAAAGGCAATTCACCGCTCGATATGAAAGAGGGCAACCTGCGCAAGATGCGCAAATCCATGTATGCCGTTGTAAATGACCGACGTGGCACCGCCTACCGCAGCAGGATCATCGCCGATGGCATGCGCATGGCAGGCAAGACGGGAACTTCTCAGGTCCGCTCGGCCGTGGTGAACAACAGTGAGGTGCCATGGGAGCAACGCGACCACGCCTTATTTGTAGGCTTTGCCCCCTATGACAACCCGCGCTATGCCTGTGCCGTGCTGGTGGAGCATGGCGGCGGTGGCTCGACTGCGGCGGCGCCTATTGCCCGCGATGTCATGTTGCAGGCCCTTTATGAGGGTGAACCCCCTCTTGAGGCTTATCCCTCAGGGGATCGCGGACGAATCAAGACACAGCAAAACAAACTGCGCGATGTGCAGCCCGAGGCCCGCATCAAAAAGAACAGTGATCAGGCATGAGTTATCTTGAATATACCGTCAAATCGGTTCCGACAGGTTTTCGCAAAATCCTGTTCCTGAACTGGCCACTGGTGTTGCTGCTCACGGCTGTCGCTGGCACCGGCTTTCTGATGCTATACTCTGTTGCGGGGGGCGGCTATTCCCCTTGGGCAGAGCCGCAGATGAAGCGTTTTGCCCTTGGGCTGTGCCTTATGGTGGCTGTGGGATTGGTCCCCATCTGGATGTGGCGCAACCTTGCAGGGGTGGCATACAGCATCTCTGTGATGCTGCTGATCGGGGTCGAGTTTTTTGGTGCTGTTGGTATGGGCGCCCAGCGCTGGATCGACCTCGGCTTTATCCGCCTTCAGCCCTCCGAGATGACCAAAATCACGTTGGTAATGTTTCTAGCTGCCTATTATGACTGGCTCCCCGCCAAGAAAACATCACATCCCTTATGGGTGCTGCTGCCTGTGCTGATCATCGTTGTGCCCACTGCCCTTGTTCTCAAACAACCTGACCTCGGGACTGCGATCCTGCTGATGGCTGCGGGAGGTGGTTTGATGTTTTTGGCTGGTGTGCATTGGGCCTATTTCGCAACGGTCATTGCGGCAGGCATCGGCCTTGTAGCTGCGGTATTCCAGTCGCGCGGCACCCCTTGGCAGTTGCTCAAGGATTACCAGTTCCGCCGCATTGATACGTTCCTCGACCCAAGCTCGGATCCCCTCGGGGCAGGCTATCACATCACGCAATCAAAAATCGCTCTCGGCTCTGGCGGCTGGACGGGGCGCGGGTTTATGCAAGGAACACAGTCGCGGCTCAACTTCCTGCCCGAAAAGCATACCGATTTTATCTTTACCACATTGGCGGAGGAACTCGGCTTTATCGGTGGGATATCGCTGCTTGTGCTGTATGCGCTGATCATCATTTTTTGCGTCGTCTCCGCCATTATGAACAAAGATCGCTTCTCCTCGCTTCTGATCCTTGGCATCGCTCTGAATTTCTTTTTGTTCTTTGCCGTGAACATGTCGATGGTCATGGGTCTGGCCCCTGTTGTGGGTGTGCCGCTGCCCTTGGTCAGTTACGGAGGCTCAGCGATGCTGGTGCTCATGCTGGCCTTTGGCCTTGTGCAATCCGCGCACGTGCACAGACCGCGCTAACCCCAGAAATCAAACCCACCAGATAAGGTCCGCCCCCATGTCCATTTTCCACTTTGCCTTCAACGTGACCAACCTTGACCAGACACGCGCCTTTTACGGTGATCTTCTGGGATGCAAAGAGGGGCGCAGCACGGACACTTGGGTTGATTTTGACTTCTTCGGGCACCAGTTGTCGTGCCATCTTGGGACTCCGATGAGTGTCGCCGCCACGGGGCTGGTCGGCGAGCACCAAGTGCCGATGCCCCATTTTGGCGCGGTGCTGCCCTATGCCGACTGGCGCGCCTTGGCCGACAGGATGGAGGCGAAAGGCGTTGATTTCGTCCTAGCCCCCCAAACCCGCTTCAAAGGAGAACCAGGGGAGCAATCAACGATGTTCTTTACCGACCCCTCAGGCAACCCGATCGAATTTAAAGGGCTGGCGGATATGAGCGGGGCGTTTGCCACATGATCAACGTCCTTTTTGCCGCCAAGCCCGAGCGCTGGCCCACCTATGAAGCACCCCTGCGCGCCGCTCTCGCCAAGGCGGGAATTAAGGCGCATCTGGCCCAAGATATCGCACCCGACCAGGTCGACTATATCGTCTATGCCCCCAACAGCGATCTACAGGACTTTACGCCCTATACCCGCGCCAAGGCCGTGCTGAACCTTTGGGCAGGGGTAGAGCAGATCACCGGAAACGAGACGCTCAAAATCCCGCTGGCGCGGATGGTTGATCCCGGTCTGACCAAGGGGATGGTGGAATGGGTGACGGGGCATGTGATGCGCTACCACCTCGGGATGGACGCGCATATCGTGAACCCGTCGCATGCATGGACAGTCAAAACACCGCCATTGGCACAGGAACGTGAAGTCGTGATTTTCGGCCTTGGTGCATTGGGGACGGCCTGTGCACAGGCGCTCCTTGGTCTCGGCTTTCGCGTCACAGGCTGGTCGCGCAGCGCCAAGGATGTGGAAGGTGTGACTTGCCTGAATGGTGAGGACGGTCTGGCAGAGGCGTTGCGCCGTGCCGAGATTGCAGTGACTTTGCTGCCCGACACACCTGCGACGGCGAACCTGTTTAACGCTGAAACACTGGCGCAAATGCCGCGCCGCGCCTTCCTCATCAATCCAGGTCGCGGCCCGCTCATCGACGACAAAGCCCTGATCGCAGCATTAGACTCAGGTCAAATCGCACACGCTACGCTGGATGTGTTCCGTGTTGAGCCGCTCCCCCAAGAGCACCCGTTTTGGGCGCATCCGCAAGTGACGGTCACACCCCACATCGCAGCGGAAACGCGGGCTAGCACAGCGAGCGAAGTCATCGTCGAGAACATCAAACGAGGAGAGCAAGGCGCGCCCTTTATCAATCTCGTTGACCGCGCCTTGGGGTATTAAGCGGCCTTCAATCCGCGGCCTTTGAGCAACGCCTCGACCCCAGGCAGACGACCACGGAACGCGATATACAACTCTGCCGCATCGCGGCTGCCGCCTGTGGAGAGGATATGCTCCTCCAGCGCTTTCGCACGCTCGGGATCAAATGCACCGCCAGCTTCCTCGAAGGCTTCAAACGCGTCGGCGTCCATCACTTCGGACCACATATAGCTATAGTAGCCGCTGGAATATCCGTCACCTGAAAACACATGGGCAAAATGCGGGGAAGCGTGGCGCATCGTAATCGCAGCGGGCATGCCCAGATCGTCCAAGACTTCACGCTGTTTCACCATCACATCATCGGGTGCGGCGCCCTCATGGAACGCCAGATCAACCAGCGCCGAGGCCACATATTCAACCGTCTGGAACCCCATATCGAAGGTTGACGCGCCCAGCACCTTGTCGAGCATCTCACGCGGCATCGCCTCGCCCGTCTTGGCATGGGTTGCAAACTCGCCCAGCACTTCTGGCACATCGAGCCAGTGCTCATAAAGCTGGCTTGGCAGCTCAACAAAATCACGCGCAACAGAGGTGCCCGAGACACTTTCGTAGGTCACATCCGACAGCATCTGGTGCAGGGCATGGCCAAACTCGTGAAACAGCGTGCGTGCATCATCATAGGACAGCAGCGCAGGATCACCCTTGGCAAAGTTGCACACGTTTATGACCACAGGGGCCTGTACTTTTGGGAATTTTGCCTGCGACCGCATGGCCGAACACCACGCGCCGGAGCGTTTGGAGCCGCGTGCGAAATAGTCACCGATGAAAACGGCCACATGCTCGCCATTTCGCGTGACTTCCCATGCACGGCAATCAGCGTGGTATAGCGGCACATCAAGTGGCTTGAACGCCAGCCCGAACAGGCGCGTGGCACATGCAAACGAAGCCTCGATCATTCGGTCTAGTTGGAAGTAAGGCTTGAGCGCCGCCTCATCCAGATCATGCTCTGCCGCGCGGCGTTTTTCCGCGTAATAGCGCCAATCCCACGGGGCCAGATCACCATTCACACCATCCGCATGCATCATCTTCGTTAGCACTTCGGCATCGGCATTTGCCTGTGCCTTTGCGGGCTCCCAAACCTGCATCAACAGATCACACACAGCGGCGGGTGTCTTGGCCATCTCGGTCTCAAGTTTATAGTCGGAAAAGCTGTTGTATCCCAAAAGCGCCGCACGCTCCTTGCGCAGAGCCAACGTCTCAGCCGCAATCGCGCGGTTGTCCGTCTCGCCGCCGTTTGCGCCGCGCGCTTCCCACGCTTTGAACGCAGTCTCACGCAGATCGCGGCGCGGGCTGAATTGCAGGAAGGGCGTAATGAGCGAGCGCGAAAGCGTCACAACAGGACCGCCGCCCTCTTTCTCCTCCCCCGCAGCACGGGCCGTATCCATCACAAAATCGGGCAGACCAATCAGGTCGGCCTCTTCCAGCTTCATGAACCAACTCCGCTCATCGGCCAACAGGTTTTGCGTGAACTCGGTCCCCAAAACGGCAAGGCGTCCCTTAATCTCTTTCATCCGCGCCTCATCTGCACCTATCAGAGCTGACCCCGCCCGCACAAATCCCAGATGTGTCAACTTGAGCACACGCGCCTGTTCATCGCTCAAATCCAGCGCATCGCGCCCCTGCCACACGCCATCCACCCGCGCAAAGAGTGCCTTGTTTGCCGAAATTTCTGAGAAATGCGCCGAGAGTTTGGGAGAGAAATCGCGCTGCAATGCCTCACGCGCAGGGTTACTATCTGCGCCCGCGACTGTGTAGAAAACGCTCAGAACCTTATCAAGCTTGCCGCCTACAGCCTCCAGCGCCTCAACCGTGTTGGCAAAGGTGGGCGCGTCTGGATCATTCGCAATCGCGTCAATCTCGGCGTTATGCGCGGCCAACGCCTCCTCCAACGCGGGCGCGAAATCGTCGTCTGAAATCTGATCAAACGGCGCGATGCCAAAGGGGGTCGTCCAGTCTTGCAAAAGCGGGTTCATAGGGTGGTCTCCTTTGCACTCAAAGTAGGAGTGCGGTGTCGGGGATGCAATATTCAGCCCTGCGTATGAGCACAAATCGAGCAGTCGGCGCGCGGGGATATTTTGATGCTGCGGCTCTCGGAATAAAGCGCATCATAAATCACCATCTGCCCGCGCAGGGGCGTGCCTGCGCCCGTAATAATCTTGACCGCCTCAACCGCCATCATCGCACCCACCACACCGGGCAGCGGGCCAATCACGCCCGCCTCTGCACAACTTGGCGCAAGATGCGCAGCAGGTGCTTGGGCGAAGATACATTGATAGCAGGGCGCACCTTGGGCTGGATCAAAGACACTCAACTGCCCCTCCCACTGGCTCAACGCGCCAGAAATGAGCGGCACGCCTCCCGCCACACAGGTGGCGTTCACCAGATAGCGCGTTTCGAAGTTGTCGCAGCCGTCAATCACCAGATCATAGTCCGCGATCAACTCAGGCGCGATGTTCGCATCAAGGCGGCGGTTGTAAGGTTGAACCGTGACAAAGGGGTTCTGCGCCAGCATTTCGGCCTGTGCCGAGAATACTTTGGCCATGCCGATATTGGCATCCTTGTGGATCACCTGCCGCTGAAGGTTTGTGTTCTCGACCGTATCATCATCAATGACGCCAATCGTGCCAACACCCGCCGCCGCGAGGTATTGCAGCACAGGCGCACCAAGGCCGCCTGCGCCGATGACCAGAACGCGTCCGTTCTTCAGCGCCTTTTGCCCTGCACCACCCACTTCACGCAGGGCGATGTGGCGGGCATAGCGGTTCAATTCTGTTTCGGAAAAACTCCCCGCTTTACCAACGGTATTCACAGGCGCATCATCCGCCCCCGTCTGCAAACGTAGCTTTGAGATAAAGCGCGAATAAATAAACACCAGCACGCCAATACCGCTAAAAATCAACCAAGGGGCCGCTGATCCACCCGTGGCTGTCCTCAGGGAATGGCCTTCGGGAAAGACGAGCTGCACCACAATCACCATGAGCAGCAGCAGCGCAATCATAATCCAACGGGCCTGACGCGGTGTACCCATCACAGCACCCACACCCCAGATCACGCCTGCCAAAATCAGTACCAGCACTCGGTCACTCCGTTCCGGTAGATCCAAAGCCGCCAGCGCCACGCGCCGTCTCTTCAAGCTCGTCTACAGCATGGAACCTAGCTTGGACCACGGGTGCGACAACCATCTGTGCGATCCGCATGCCGTGCTCGATTACAAAGGACGCATCCCCTGCGTTCATCACAATCACCCCCAGCGGCCCGCGATAATCCGCGTCAATTGTGCCCGGACTGTTCGGCAGCGTGATCCCGTGCTTGAGCGCAAGACCCGAGCGCGGCCTGATCTGAACCTCGAACCCTTCGGGAATGGCAAGGCGTAGGCCCGTCGGGACCAAAGCACGCGCACAAACATCAAGCGTGATCGCAGCCTGATCCGGCAGGTTGGCGCGCAGGTCAGCCCCCGCCGCACCCAGCGTTTCATAGCGCGGCAGACCCAATGCCGTATCTGCACCCGCCTCCCACATCATGCGAATATCAACACTGCTCATCCTTTGATCGCATCCGCGATCCGTGCCGCCAGCTTTTGCGCCACTTCATCTTTACCCATGCGCGGCCAGTCCTCGGCCCCCGCATCGCTGATCAGCGTCACAGCATTCTCCGCACCGCCCATAATACCCGTCTCGGGCGACACATCATTGGCCACGATCCAGTCACAGCCTTTGCGCAGGCGCTTTGCCGTTGCGTTCTCGATCACATCATTTGTCTCGGCGGCAAAGCCGATAACCAGTGGCGGGCGGCCCTTTTTCATCTGGCTCACGCCATGCAGGATGTCAGGGTTCTCGGCAAACTCAAGCACGGGCAACCCGTCCTTGGTTTTCTTCAGCTTGCGATCAGAAGCCGAAGTCACACGCCAATCCGCCACAGCCGCCGCAAAAATCGCAGCATCGACGGGGAGTGCGGCATCAACAGCCTCTTTCATCTGCTGGGCGGTCTGGACGGCAACAACTTCAACCCCTTCAGGGGGCGGCACATCCGCAGGTCCCGTGACAAACACCACCTGCGCGCCCAGCGCTGCAAGTGCACGCGCAAGTGCAGTCCCCTGCGCACCAGACGAGCGGTTCGCGATATAACGAACAGGGTCAATCGGCTCATGCGTCGGGCCAGACGTCACAAGAATACGCCGCCCCTTTAGCAGACCATCAGACAGCGCTGTTTCAATCGCCGCAACGATCTCCATCGGTTCCGACATGCGCCCCGGCCCATGTTCCCCGCAGGCCATATCGCCTTTGTTAGGGCTTACTATTGCGATGCCATCGCTCTTAAGCGTCGTCAGATTGCGCTGGGTCGCGGCATGCTCCCACATGCGCACATTCATCGCAGGTACGATCATCACAGGCGTGTCCGTAGCGAGCAATAGGGTCGAGGCCAGATCATTGGCAAGCCCACCAGCCATCTTTGCCATAAGGTCTGCTGTCGCAGGGGCCACCACAACCAGATCGGCAACACGGCTCAACTGGATATGGCCCATCTCGGCCTCGTCATCCAGATCGAACAGATCGCGGTGCACCTTGCTACCCGCCAAGGCAGAGACCGACAGCGGCGTCACAAACTCCTCACCAGCGCGGGTCAGGACAGGCGTGACAGTCGCCCCGCGTTCGCGCAGACGGCGGATCAGATCAAGCGACTTGAATGCCGCGATGCCACCGCCGATGATGAGAAGGATATGTTTGCCAGCCAGCATGAGATGTTCCTTGCGTGGGTCACGTCACCTGCACCATATGCGGCAGGCTGCGACAGCACCAGACCCTACTGCTTGAAGGCCGCGCAGGGATCACCACGCTTTGGTGCGGCGGCATCAAGAGTGAGCGAAAAGCTACCCTGTACCGGATTGCCCTCTTCTCCCTGTGCCATTGTAAATACTCGCACATCAGGCTCTGCATAGGCGATAAAGGCGGGGGCACCCCAATCGGCACGGGCGTGGCCGTTGCCTGTAATCACAACAATTGGACCGCCAGAATGCTTGAGCACGATCAGCGCAGCATCCGCGAGCGCCACATCCCGCAACCTTTGGGCATTGACCATCAAGGGCAGAACATCCTCGGGCAACGCGCCACAGTGGGCATCGGCCTGAAGCTTCTCCCGCGCGGCTTGCTCGGCCGCATCAACTGCCTGATCAAGGCCGAAAGTCTCTGCCAGATAATATTCGGAAAGTGGTCTTTGCAGGTGACGTTGCAAGTCGGACCGCGTCAATCCAGCCGCACGCCAACGTGCCTGCGGTGCCGCAGCAAAGATGGGGAAATACATATCGAATGACGGCCAATAAGTCTTTGACCAGCCTAATATCTCGTCGAGTTCCTCTTGTGTCGTCCACGGCTTCCAATCGCCCGTTTGCGAAGGTGTGAGCATTTCGAACACTATCTCAGTGGGCTGCAATTCCGCGACCCAAGCCGCTTGTCGTGCGTGGTGATCGGGGTTGTCGTGCTGCTCTCCCAATACAACGATATCCGCATTGCGCGCTTCTTGCGGGATTTTGGCATGCACATAAGACGCAAAAAGCGCGGCCAAGAGGGCCACGCTTGCGCACATTTTCCTAGGAGAAAAACGTGTCATCAGTTCAGGAAATGGAATACTTCTTGGGACTGCATCTCTAGCGACTTGCGCATTTTCTGGAAGGCTGCTGCCTCCAACTGGCGCACACGCTCTTTGCTCAGGCTCAGCTCTTGGCCGAGGCTTTCGAGTGTACGAGGCGTGTCGCGCAGCTTCCGCTCACGCACGATGAACCGCTCCCGCTCGTTCAATGCGGCCATGGATGTCAGCAGCCACTCGCGCAACTGCTTGGTATCGTGGTTATGCTCAACGTTCTCGGCGGCCTGCGCGCTGTCATCTTCGAGCGCGTCAATCCACTCACGACCCTCGTCTTCTGCCGATTGTGTCGCATTGAGCGAGAAGTCGGAGCCGGACAAACGCCCCTCCATCATCTCGACATCGTGCAATGGCACACCAATCTCGGTCGAGATCATCTGACGCAGCTGGTGACGGTCAAGCTCTTCTCCCGCCGACGCAGCCTCCCGCTCAAGCCGCGCCTGAACGCGGCGCATGTTGAAAAACAGGGATTTCTGCGAAGACGTGGACCCGGTCCGCACCATGGACCAGTTGCGCATCACGTGATCCTGAATGGAGGCCTTGATCCACCAAACCGCATAGGTCGAGAAACGCACACCGCGGTCAGGGTCGAATTTGTCTGCCGCTTTCATCAGGCCAAGGCCCGCTTCCTGGATCAGATCGTTCATCGGGGCGCCATACCGCTTAAACTTGGACGCCATAGAGATAGCCAAGCGCATGTAAGCTGTGATCAGGCGGTGAAGAGATGCCTCACACCGCTCGTCGCGCCACGCATAGGCAAGCTTCAACTCCGTTTCAGCGTCCAAAAGCTCCGCTTTCATAGCGGTGCGGGTCAGTGAAAAGTCCTGCGCAGTACCCATTGCCATCTGTTCCGGCTCCCTTAGTGTGTGTAGTCACTCTTTGATGACGCTTTGATAAGTTTACGCATCAAAATGCACTTTGGTTCACAAAAGGTTTCGAAAAATGTTGCCACACGGATCATTCATTCTAGGTGGCGCTGCGTCGGGAAAATCTGAGTGGGCAGAAACCTTTATACTTTCCAGCGGCTTGAACTGCATATACCTCGCAACTGGCCGCATTGAAGACGACGAAATTAATTTGCGCGTGAAAGTGCATAGAGAGCGGCGCGATACCCGTTGGACCACGGTGGAGGAGCCGCTCAACCTCGGTCCTGCTCTCTCAAAACTCTCTGTCGACACCCCTGTTCTGATTGATTGCGCGACCATGTGGCTGAGCAACCAGATGATGGAGGAAGCCAACCTTCCTGACGCGACCGATGCCTTACTGGGCGCCCTGCGCGGCTGTGCAGCGCCTTGGGTCATCGTCTCGAATGAAGTGGGGCATGGCATCGTGCCCGACAACAAACTCGCCCGCCAGTTTCGCGAAGCCCAAGGGCGGTTGAATATCGCGCTGGCTAGGGAGGCCGATCTGGCCGTGATGGTGGTGGCGGGGCTGCCCCAAGTGCTGAAAGGAAAACTCCCATGACCACATGGCACTGGGTCCGTCACGGACCGACGCATGAGAAATCCTTTGTCGGCTGGCGCGATGTCCCTGCCGATTTGACGGACACCGCTTTGATAGAGCGCGTGAAGGCACATCTGCCGGATGAGGCCCTTGTCGTTTCCTCCGATCTGGTCCGCTCCATCGCGACTGCGGATGTGCTGACCCTGCCCAAACATCGCCGCCTGCCTCATGAGCCTGACCTGCGGGAGATGAACTTTGGTGTCTGGGACGGGATGCGGTTTGACGCCGTTGCCGCCCGCGATCCCCAATTGAGCCGCGACTTTTGGGAAAAACCGGGCGATGTTCAGGCCCCCGAAGGCGAAAGCTGGAACCAGACGATGAAACGGGTCAGCGCGGCAGTTGACCGCCTGAACCAGACCCATGCAGGCCAACACATCATTGCAGTGGCCCACTTCGGCGTGATCCTCACGCAGGTGCAACGCGCCCTTGGCGTATCAGCTTACGCTGCCATGGCGCATAAGATCGACAACATCTCGGTGACGACAATCAGCCATCGCGGAGGGGAAAACTGGGATGTGGCACGGATCAATCACCTTCCGTGATGCGACACAGCACGTATATGAATTTGCGCGACTTTACAGACAGAGCTAAACCCATTCCATGACATATGAACTCTTCATCGGTGACCGCACGTTTTCAAGCTGGTCTTTGCGCGGCTGGCTGATGCTGCATAAATTCAACCTGCCCTACCGCGAACATATGGTGGGCCTCTATGGTGGCACCATGGCACAGGATATGGCTGCCCTCGCACCTGCCCGCCTTGTGCCCGCGATCCGCACGCCTGAGGGTGATGTGGTAGGTGAAAGCCTCGCCATGGCCGAAACACTGGCAGAGCGGCATCCCGATATTGCCATGTGGCCCAATGATCCTGCGGCGCGTATCCGTGCCCGTTGGATATGCGCCGAAATGGTCGGTGGTTTTGGCGCATTGCGCGGCGACTGCTCCATGCAACTGGCCCATGTAGATACTGATTTTAAGGCATCCGAGGCTGTCAGAGCTGATCTTGCGCGTATTGAAACCCTTTGGGCGTACGCGCGTGAGAAGGCAACAGACGGTCCATGGCTGTTTGGTGCATACTCCCTCGCTGATGCGTGACCTTCCCCCCGAGGCTCCCTCATTCATAACGAGAGTTTGCGGGGTTGGATTT
>CAWVWS010000021.1:0-27682 GCA_963933905.1 uncultured Sulfitobacter sp. | reverse complement strand
TAACAGACCAACAGGCACAAATCGCGGCAGTGCTGGACAACGGACCATCCCTTGTGGTGCTGACGCGCGGCAGCAAAGGGGCCACAGGCTTTGTGGCGAACGGTACAGAAGTGTCTGTTCCAGCGCAAAAAGTAGTGGCTGTGGACACAGTCGGTGCGGGCGACACCTTTAATGCGGGCATTCTGGCAAAACTCTCACAGCTCGGGCTTCTTGGAAAATCAGAGGTCAAAAACCTCGATGCCACGACCCTAGAGACTGTATTGCAGTATGGCGCTAAGGTAGCGTCAATCACCGTTTCACGAAGCGGCGCAAATCCACCTTGGGCAAAAGAACTGTAAGATTCTTCTTTGAAGCAGCTCTTTTGACTGTTAGGAGTAGGTATATGTTAGCGCTATCATTCGGCAAAGGAGCATGGACATGGCACTGAATTCGACACTGGACCGCGTCACGCAGCGCATCAGCGCACGCAGCGCACCAACGCGTGACGCCTATTTGGCTCGCATGGCTGCCGCAAAATCAAGCGGCCCCGCACGTGCACACCTGTCATGCAGCGGACAGGCACATGCCTATGCAGCCTCTGGTCCCGACAAGGATGGATTGGCCACAGGAAGTGCCGGCAACCTTGGAATCGTTACCGCCTACAATGACATGCTATCTGCGCATCAACCCTTTGACCGTTACCCGAATGTGATCCGCGAAGCCGTGCGCGAGATTGGCGGCACAGCACAGGTCGCAGGCGGTGTGCCAGCCATGTGTGACGGCGTCACCCAAGGCGAAGCAGGCATGGAACTTAGCCTCTTTTCGCGAGATGTGATTGCATTGTCAGCCTCTGTCGCGCTCAGCCACAACACTTTTGACGCCGCTGTGTTCCTCGGTGTTTGTGATAAAATCGTACCCGGTCTGATAATCGCGGCACAGGCATTTGGCCACCTGCCTGCCGTTTTCCTGCCCGCAGGTCCCATGGTCAGCGGCCTGTCCAACGATGAAAAAGCAAAAGTGCGCCAGCAGTTCGCAACCGGCGAAGTGGACCGCGCCGCCCTCATGGCCGCCGAGATGGCCTCATACCATGGACCGGGAACCTGCACTTTTTACGGCACCGCAAACACAAACCAGATGCTGATGGAATTCATGGGCCTGCACCTGCCCGCCGCCAGCTTTGTGACCCCCAATACGCCCCTGCGCGACGCCCTCACCATTAAAGGGGCACAACAAGCGCTCTCGCTCTGCGCCCTTGGCTATAATTACACCCCTGTCTGTGATATTCTCGACGAGAAGGCATTTGTGAACGGTATCGTCGGTTTGAACGCCACAGGCGGCTCGACAAACCTGCTCATTCACCTGATTGCCATGGCCCGTGCAGGCGGCATCATCCTCGATTGGCAGGATTTCTCGGAACTGTCCGAAGTGACCCCCCTGCTCGCACGCGTTTATCCCAATGGCTTGGCCGACGTGAACCATTTTCACGCCGCTGGCGGTCTGGGCTATATGATCGGTGAACTGCTTGGCGCAGGCCTGCTGCATCCCGATACCAAAACCGTGGGCGGTACAGGCCTGCACCACTACACCCAAGAACCGCATATCATCGACGATACGCTTGTCTGGAAAGACGGCGCAGGAAAAAGCCTCAATGACAAGATCCTACGCCCTGCCAGTGACCCGTTCCAGCCAACTGGCGGATTGTCACGTCTCACCGGTTCACTCGGGACCGGTGTTATGAAAGTCTCTGCCGTAGCGCCCGAGCATCGTGTGATCAAAGCACCTGCCCGGGTCTTTGAGAGCCAAGAAGATGTGAAAGCAGCCTTCAAAGCCGGCGAGATGACAGGTGATGTTGTCGTCGTTGTCCGCTTTCAAGGACCAAAGGCTAACGGCATGCCAGAACTTCACAGCCTCACACCTTTGCTGTCGATCATGCAGGGGCGCGGTCAAAAGGTCGCCTTGGTCACGGATGGTCGCATGTCCGGTGCATCTGGCAAAGTGCCAGCAGCAATCCACGTTTGCCCCGAAGCTGTTGATGGCGGTGCGATTGCGCAGCTCCGTGACGGAGACATTCTACGTGTTGACGCCGAAGAAGGCGTATTGGATATCCTGACCGAGGGTGTCCTTGATCGCGATGCCGCCGTCGTCGATCTGAGCGGCAACAACTATGGAACAGGCCGCGAGTTGTTTGCGAATTTCCGCCAGAATGTAGGCGGCGCAGACACTGGCGCAAGCATTTTTGGAGTATAACAGATGACCCTCTCAGCCAGGGAAGCGTGCCGCCGCACCCGCGAGATTTTCGGCCTTGCGCCGATCGTGCCCGTTCTTGTCATTCAGGACGCCCGTCACGCGAAAAAGCTTGCAGAAGCTTTGGTCGCAGGCGGCTTGCCAGCTTTGGAAGTCACTCTGCGCACCCCTGACGCACTAGAGGCGATCCGCCTTATGGCCGAAGTACCGAGTGGCTATGTCGGTGCAGGGACACTGGTGAAGCCAGAGGATGTCCGCGCTGCAAAAGCGGCAGGCGCAAGCTTTGGCGTCTCACCTGGTGCAACCGACACTCTAATTGCCGCATGCGAAGCCGAGGAGCTTCCCCTGCTGGCAGGCGCTGCTACCGCAAGCGAGGCGATGCGTATGCTTGAACGCGGCTATGACATGCTCAAGTTTTTCCCCGCCGAAGCCTCAGGCGGCGCACCCGCCCTCAAGGCAATCGGCGCACCGCTGCCCCAGATTACTTTCTGCCCCACCGGCGGCGTGAGCCCCACCAATGCCGAGACATATCTCGCGCTGGACAACGTCCTGTGCGCTGGCGGCAGTTGGGTCGCTCCGAACGATCTGGTCGAAGCCGAGAAATGGGACGAGATCGAAGCCTTGGCAAAAGCGGCCAGCCTGTTGGGGCGGTCCGCTTAGGATCACATGACCTAGCTCTGACGCGCTAACAGCATCAGATCTCAGCCAGCGGCCCTCTGCGCCGCTACGGCTGCGTCAAACAAAGGCAGGCGCACCCCCTCCCTGATCACATCAGGATCATAGGGGTTGCGCGCAAAAACCTCCTCTACCATGGGCGCAAAAAACCCAAGCGGCAGGTCATCATAATCGGGATCAAAACTCGCCTGATCCCAATGCTCACAAAAGTCCGCGCAATCATCAAAATAGGGGCTGTCCTTGAAGCGGTCCCGCTTGTTTGGATTCCCGCCAACGTGTTGACCATAATAGATCATCTGAAAATCACCGTGCGTTTGGACGCACCATGCGCATTGCTCTCTGACAAAGGGACGCAAAATCGCAGCGGCATATTCATCATGATTATAGGGCGCGTAAATATCGCCAATGTCATGCAACAGCGTGGACACAACCCAATCGATATCCGCACCAGACCGCCATGCACGCGTGGCGGATTGTACCGAATGACCCAGTCGCGTGATCTGATACCCCGACAGCCCCTCATCCAGCTCTGTCATCGCTTTCATCAGACGCTGGGCAGTGCCTTTGGTGTGATCAATCTCATGGGCTGTTAGGAATTCGTATTCCTCTTTGCTTCCATCTTTCATCTGCGTGAACGCAACTTTGTCCATTTGGCAACTCCCCGTGCTTTCCCAATACTATGCCGCGAAAAATATCACACGACGAGTCCCGTCGGACCCACCAGCAAAAACACTGATATGAAAACACAAATGGGCCAGTAGTTTCCTACTGGCCCATTGTATGAGTGGTGAGCCCGTCCGGGTTCGAACCGGAGACCTACTGATTAAAAGTCAGTTGCTCTACCAGCTGAGCTACAGGCCCACTAGCGCGGTATTTAGAAACCTAACACCTACGGGTCAACCCCATAACGCACCAAATTCTCTCGCACTGCTGGAATAAACGTAGCGCTACCGCTATATGCGCAGAATGAGCCAGACAGCACCCTCCTCTTTGCCCTTCATGAAAATGCACGGGCTTGGCAATGACTTCGTCGTTGTGGACGCGCGCATGCGTGAAATCCCTTTGTCACAAGGGGTTATTTGCGGCATCGCGCACCGCCAAACGGGAATCGGTTTTGACCAACTGGCCGTGATTACAAATGGTTCAGGCGACGCGCACCTCACTTTCTATAACGCGGACGGATCTACCTCCGCGGCGTGCGGCAATGCGACACGCTGCATCGCACGCTACCTTATGGACGCTGAAGGGGTGCAATCTTTGCATCTGACCACCGATCGCGGTGATTTATACGCAAGAGATTCGGGTAACGGCCTCACTTCCGTGAATATGGGCCAGCCCCAACTCGACTGGTCCGAGGTCCCATTGGCCGAGGCGATGGATACCCTTTCCCTCCCCATTGAGGGCGCGCCCGTGGCGACAGGCATGGGCAACCCGCATTGCACTTTCTTCGTAGACGACGTCAACGAAATCAGCCTCGCCGAGTTTGGCGCAGCGCATGAGCATCACCCCCTCTACCCCGAGCGAACAAATGTCCAAATCGCCCAAATCATCGGTCCCGATCATATCCGCATGCGCGTCTGGGAGCGGGGCGTGGGCATCACCATGGCCTCAGGCTCGTCCAGTTGCGCCACCGCCGTAGCAGCAGCCCGCAAAGGCCTCACAGGGCGCGCTGTACGCATTGATCTTGATGGGGGCACGCTTCATATCGACTGGCGTGAAGATGGCGTCTGGATGACCGGCCCGACCATGCATGTGGCCGATGGCACCCTCACCGCCCAATTCATCGAGAGCTGCGCATGAGTGCGCCCATCTTCTCCAACCACGGTTGTCGCCTTAATCAATATGAACTTGAGGCGATGAAGGAACTGGCTGAAGGGGCAGGCCTGCGCGATGCCGTGGTAATCAACACCTGCGCTGTCACCGCCGAGGCTGTACGCAAAGCACGTCAAGACATTCGCAAACTGCGCAAAGCCAATCCAAACGCCCGTCTGATCGTCACAGGCTGTGCTGCGCAAACAGAACCCGCCACTTTCACCTCCATGCCCGAAGTAGACGCCGTAATCGGCAACACCGAAAAGATGCAGGGCGAGACATGGCAAGGACTGGCCGCTGATTTCATCGGCGAGACAGAGGCGCTTCAGGTAGACGACATCATGTCCGTGACCGAGACAGCAGGCCACCTCATCGACGGTTTCGGCACGCGCAGTCGTGCCTATGTTCAGGTCCAAAACGGCTGTGACCACCGCTGCACCTTCTGCATCATCCCTTACGGTCGCGGCAATTCCCGATCGGTTCCTGCGGGTGTGGTCGTGGACCAGATCAAGCGGCTGGTGGACAAAGGCTTTAACGAAGTTGTCCTCACAGGGGTCGATCTCACTTCATGGGGCGCTGACCTGCCTGCTACGCCCCGTTTGGGCGATCTGGTCATGCGCATCCTCAAACTGGTGCCCGACTTGCCCCGCCTCAGGATCAGCTCGATCGATTCGATAGAGGTCGACGAAAACCTCATGCAAGCAATCGCCACCGAGCCGCGCCTGATGCCCCATCTGCACCTGTCGCTACAACACGGCGACGATATGATTCTCAAGCGGATGAAACGCCGCCATCTGCGCGATGATGCTATCGCCTTTTGCACTGAGGCACGCAAACTTCGCCCCGACATGACCTTTGGCGCAGACATCATCGCAGGCTTCCCGACCGAGACGGACGAGATGTTCCAGAACTCACTCAATCTGGTGGAGGAGTGTGATCTGACGTGGATGCACATCTTCCCCTATTCCGCGCGCGAAGGCACGCCAGCCGCCCGTATGCCTCCTGTCAATGGCACCGTGATCAAGGCGCGCGCAGCCCAGCTTCGCGCTGCTGGCGATGCACAGGTGCAGCGACATCTGGCCGCCCAGATTGGCCAAACCCACAGCGTCCTGATGGAAAATCCTTTCATGGGCCGCACAGCGCAATTCGCGGAGGTGCGCTTCGAGAAACAGCAAACCGAAGGTGCCATCGTTCAAACAAGCATCATCGGTCGTGAGGGTATCCAGCTTATCGCAGGCTAAAAGTGCATTCCCGCATCACCAGGAACGTAAAAGGCCCGCAGAGTTAATTCTGCGGGCCTTTTCTATTCTATCCTAGGGCATTCAGTCTTTGTGTTTGACCGAGGACCAAAGGCGCTTGTTGGTGAGATACAGAAGAACTGACAAAAGCGTGAGGAAAATCACACCCGCAAAACCAGCTTGCTTGCGCGCTGCCATTTTCGGCTCCGCAGTCCACATCAGGAATGCAGCCACATCTTCTGCCATTGCTTCCACACTGTTGGATGACCCGTCTGCGTATTCAACAGCTTCTTCATACAGCGGCGGTGCCATGGAGAGCCAGCCACCTTCAAAGTACTTGTTCTCGTAAAGTGTCACACCAGCTTGGGTTTTCTCTTCACCCGTGTAGCCGTGCAGCAATGCAGCAATGTATTCCGCACCACCGAAACCGTATAGCAACTGGTTGATGCCCAGACCGTAAGGACCGGAGAATGCTTTACGCTTCTTCGCCATCAAAGACAGGTCAGGCGCAGTTTCCAATCCAGACTTGGGGAAGTGGTCAACAGGTGTCGCTTCACGGAAATCATCCAGATCAGCGTCAAAAACTTCCCACTGCTTGGAATACTCGATCACTTGCTCTTCCGGAAGCATAGGGCCGCCGTCATCGCCCAATGTGCGCAGTGGAACATACTTCAGACCATGACAGGCAGAGCAGACTTCGGTGTAGACCTGAAGGCCACGCTGAAGCTGGTTCACGTCATAGGTTCCAAATGGACCGTCAAAGGAGAAGTCGATGTTATCAATCGGCGCCCCCTTCTCGCCCGCCGCAAATGCGGCGGGGGCAGTAAACGCGACAAGCGCGCTAAGGAGTGTTGCTTTGATCATATTCATCTCTGATTTACTCCGCGGGGTTCACGATGGTGGTCGTGCCGCCGACTTTTGGCGCGTAGTGCGCATTAAAGTCTTCTTCGATAGTCTCCGGTTGCGCGTCAGGCTTCTCGATCACACCCAAGAGCGGCAGGATGACGAGGAAGTAGGCGAACCAGTAAGTCGTCGCGAGCAAGGAGATTGTTGCATAAGGCTCCTCGGCAGGCATCGCACCGACCCACATCAGGACAAAGAAGTCGACAACCAACAGCCAGAACCACCACTTGAACATCGGGCGATAACGGCCCGAGCGTACGCGGCTTGTATCCAACCATGGCACAGCAGCCATGACTGCGATGGAACCGAACATCGCCAACACACCAAAGAATGTCGCGTTTACGATGCCGCCCGTTACGAATGATGCAATCTGCACAACCCATACTTCGGAGGTGAACGCACGCAGGATCGCGTAGAACGGCAGGAAGTACCATTCAGGAACGATGTGCGCAGGTGTCGCCAGCGCGTTTGCTTCGATGTAGTTGTCAGGGTGGCCGAGGTAGTTCGGCATGAAGCCGACAACCGCAAAGAATACTACCAGAATAACCGCCAGCGCAAACAAATCCTTAATCACGAAGTAGGGCCAGAACGGCAGCGTGTCTTTCTCTGCTTCTTCCTTGGACGTGGTCCGTACAGGCACGCCTGTCGGGTTGTTGTTACCCGTGGTGTGGAAGGCCCAGATGTGCAGGATCACAAGACCCGCAATCACAAACGGCAGCAAATAGTGCAGCGAGAAGAAACGGTTCAGCGTCGCGTTATCAACGGCGGGACCGCCAAGCAGCAGCGTCTGAATTGCTTCACCAACAAATGGCACAGCACCGAACAAGCCAGTGATAACAGTCGCGCCCCAGAAGGACATCTGGCCCCATGGAAGGACGTAACCCATAAATGCGGTCGCCATCATCAACAGATAGATGATCATGCCGATGATCCATGTGATCTCGCGTGGCGCTTTGTAGGAGCCATAGTAAAGACCGCGGAAGATATGCGCATAAACCGCAACAAAGAAGAGCGATGCGCCGTTCATGTGAATGTAGCGCAGCATGTGACCACCATTCACGTTGCGCATGATGTGCTCGATAGAGGCGAACGCGCCATCAACAGACGGGTTATAGTGCATCGCCAATACGATACCTGTGATGATCTGCAGCACCAGACAGAATGTCAGCACAATGCCCCAAATCCACATCCAGTTCAGGTTCTTTGGCGTGGGGATCATCAGTGTGTCGTACATGAGGCCAACGATTGGCAGGCGCGAGTGAATCCACTTCTCGCCCTTCGTCTTCGGCTCATAATGGTCGTGAGGAATTCCAGACATATGTTTGTTCCTTTAACCGAGTTTAATTGTTGAATCGTCGAGGAATTCTGCCGGTGGAATAGGCAGGTTCAACGGCGCGGGGCCTTTGCGGATACGGCCCGCAGTATCATAGTGTGACCCGTGACATGGGCAGAACCAGCCGCCAAAATCACCGGCATCGCCAAGCGGCACACAGCCGAGGTGCGTACACACACCCATCATGACAAGCCATTCACCGGCCTCGTCCATGGTGCGGTTCTCGTCCGCTGCGGTGGCGTCCGCTGCAATGTTCGCGTTTTCCGCGCCCTGGTCTGGCAGTTCAGAAAGCTCGACCGCGCGGCCCGCTTCGATTTCTTTTTCGGTGCGGCGACGGATGAACACAGGTTTGCCCAGCCACTTCACAGTCAACTGAGAGCCTGGCTCGACGCCGCTTACGTCCACACGAATGGAGGAAAGCGCCAGAACATCGGCAGAAGGGTTCATCTGGTTGACCAGTGGCCAAACGGCAGCACCTACGGCCACGGCACCAGTGCCTGCGGTCGCATAATAGAGGAAGTCCCTCCGGTTGCCTGCGGTATCATCAGCTTGTGACACGTCGGTTTCTCCGTATTTGGGCCGGAATTCGGCCAACAGGTATTATGACGCCCTCAAAAAGGGCATCGGCCATTGGTGCGCTATCTAGCTTGGACTAGCACAGTCGTCCAGATGGTTTAGCTGCGCAAACCGTCGCAGTTACCAATTATCGCGGCTGTTTTGATCTAGTTTGGTAACTTTTACGCCGCTGGCGGAATAGTTGACTGCATCCATGGTCTCGATTCGAACTCAGCAAACCATGCGGAGAGCCCATCATTCCCTTTGCGCCAATCCCACGCACCATGCCGGAAATCCACATAAGCCAGCGCACAGCCCACCGCAATCTGCCCCATATCAAGCGGACCGTTCAGATGGCTCATCCAGCGGGTGTTGAGGGCGGCAACGCTTCGCGCAATCTTATCCCACTGACCGTCTACCCATTCCTCCATCCGCTTTTCCTCGGGGCGCAGTCGCACCTCGTAAGTCATCAGCAGCGCCGCATCCAGAATACCGTCGGCCGTTGCCTCAAGTGTCAGTGTATCCCAACGCCGCGCACCAACAGGGTAAAGCTTGTCGCCCCTGCGCGCATCCAGATAGGCCGTAATCACACGGCTGTCATACAATGTAGGACCGTCAGGCCGCTCCAGCGCAGGAACCTTCGCCAAAGGATTTTTCGCCAAAAGCGCGGGATCAGCAGCAACAGGCGTCGTCGCCACATTGATTAGCTCCACATCATCGCGCTGCCCTGTCTCTTCGAGCAGAATCATCACTTTGCGCACATAGGGCGATGTCGGGGCGTAATAAAGCTTCATGGCGTATTTCCTGTTCTGGATAATATTTACATCACTCTTCACCCGAATGCGGGGCAAAGCAACCTCGGGCTAGGTGTGATCCAAATTGCGCATCATCGCAGCAATGATTTCAACTTCGCTGCCGATACCATGCTCCGCCATATGCTCTGCCGCCGAAACCCGCGCCAGCTCAGGCTTGTTCTGGCCCAGCTTCCATGTGCCGTCCACACCCGTCACGGTAAATCGGAACGGCACAATCATCCGCATCATTTTTTCCAGAACCTCTGGCGTCATCTTGGCCGTTGTCCACGGCGTCTTGGGCAACAGTTGCGCTTCATAAGCAGCGGATTGTCGGTCCAGCATATCGTGCATGGCATCCTGCGGCAGCCGCTCCAATGTGCCGGTCAGATGCACGGCAATGTAATTCCACGTCGGCACCTGATCCTGCACACCGTACCAGTCGGGCGAGACATAGCTATCTGGTCCCGACACCAATATCTTGGCCGCATGCGACCCCTCCCCCATCCGCGCAATCGGGTTGGACCGCACCAGATGCAGGTCCGCCGTAGCAGCATCATCGCTGAGCAGAAACGGGATATGGCTGATCAGCGGGCCATCATCCCCATTCAGCGCAAGCACACCAAAAGCACGGCTACGCGCAAAGGCGATATTCTTCGCCGCATTCACATCATGAAAAACCGGATTTGGGTGCATTGCGCCCTCCTGTACATTTGCCACGATAAGCTATTGCAGACCAAGCCCCCGCTTGGCAATCTGCACCTATTCTCAGGGCGGGGTGAAATTCCCCACCGGCGGTATGGAGGCCTGACTTCCGAGCCCGCGAGCGCTTGCTTCTTTTTAAAGGGAGGCAGGGTCAAGCAGATCCGGTGAGAGGCCGGAGCCGACGGTTAAAGTCCGGATGGAAGAGAATGCAGGTTGTTTGGCGTCACCTCGACAGGTGCGGCCAATGGCCTGTGATCGCCTTGGGTGGACTGTTAGAACCTAAAGGAGATCATGATGACAGACACCCCAACGACCCGCTTCGCTTTTGTAAAAGCGCAATGGCACGCCGATATTGTCGACCGCGCATACGACGGCTTTGTCGAAACGACCCCCAACGCGCAAACAGACGTCTTTGACGTTCCTGGCGCATTCGAAATGCCGCTCAAAGCGCAACAACTTGCCAAAACAGGGAAGTATGACGCCATCATCTGCGCTGCTTTTGTGGTCGATGGCGGCATCTACCGCCACGATTTCGTCGCGGCTGCTGTGGTTGATGGCCTCATGCGCGTCGGCCTCGATACGGGCATTCCCATCCTATCCGTATCGCTGACCCCGCACCAGTATCAGGAGACAGATCACCACAACGCAATCTACCGCGCACATTTCGTCGAGAAGGGGCGTGAAGCCGCCCGCGCTGCTTTGGCGATCGTGGCCTGAATCGTTTTCTTTGAAAGAAAACGATAGGGATTTTCAAAAAATTCCGCCGCGCCTTAGCCCAAATACGCTCTCAACTCCGGCGGTGGATCATCCATCAACGCTGCCGCCGGACGAGGCGCATGGGCGCGGCCCCCTTCGACAAAAATGACCTCATCCGCAATGCGTCGCACGTCCTCTGGCGCATGGGTAACCATAACCAGTGCTGCCCCCGTCTGCGCCACAGTATCCTGCACCAGATCAAGCATTTCATTGCGCAGCGCAGGGCCCAGCGCCGCAAACGGTTCATCCAACAAGACCAAGGGCCGCGCCTGAACCAAGACCCGCGCCAATGCCACGCGGCTCTGCTGACCGCCTGACAGCTGACCAGGCTTCACATCTGCAAACTGCGCCAGATCAACGCGCCCCAAAGCGCGCTGCACCTGCTCACGCTCAGGCCCGCTCAACCGCAGATCAGGGCGCAGGCCCAGCCCCACATTCTGCAAAACACTCAGATGCGGAAACAGGTTATTATCCTGAAACAGCATCGTCATAGGCCGCGCATCGGGGCTGGCTTCGGTAATATCGCGCCCCTCCCAAAACATGCTCCCCGCCGCCAGCGGCACAAAGCCACAGAGCGCCGCCAGCAGCGTCGATTTTCCCGCACCCGACGGACCAATCACCGCATATTTGCGTCCCGCCTCAAGCGTGAAATCCGCGCGCATCTGGAAATCGCCCTGCGCAATCAGCGCGTCCTCAAGCTTCAGCACGCCAGCGCCCTCCCTTGTCGCATATCCAGAATATCCCCAAACTCAGCGCCAACAGCACGAGCGCCGCCCCCGCCGCCGCATCCATGCGGTAGGCACCCATCAACCGCTCCATCTGCAACGGCAGCGTCACACGATCAGGATCCGCAAACAGTGCGATCACCCCAAGGTCCCCCATCGACAGCGCACCCGTCAGCCCCGCCGCAAAACCAATCTGCGCACGCAGGCGCGGGATCAAGAGCACCCGCCACAACCGCCAACCGCGCAGACCCAACATCATGCTCAACCGCCCGTATTGCGCCACCACATCGCGCATCGGCGGCACAAGAATGCGCAGTGCAAACGGCAGCGCCATCATCACATTTACCGCCACCGTAACCACCAGCGCAAAATCAAACGGATCGGCAAAAGGATTGATGACAATAAACCACCCCGTCCCGATCATAAGCGGTGAGGCCGACAGCCCCAACAGGCCAATTGCCTCCACACTGCCCCCACTGCGGCCTGCAATCCAACCCGCCATCGGCAGGGCCAGAAAAAGCAGCACAACAATACTCGCCAATGCGACCCAGATTGACGTGCCCGCCGCCGCATAAACCTCTGACGGCATCTGTGGCAGCCCCCGCACACCGCGCCAAACGACCGCCCCCAATGGGACAAGCAGAAACAAAGCAGCCCACACGATCACGAGAGCGTCCGCGATCCGCTGCACCCCGCCCCGCGCATCCCAGCGCGGCATTATACGGTCCAACCCGCCACCAATCCCCAGCGCAGGAACCAGCCAAAGCGCCAGCACCGCCATGCTCCCCGCCAGCACAAGCTGCACCACCGACAATAGCGCCGCCCGCCCCAGATCAAAATCAAACCGGAACGCCTGATAAATCGCCAGTTCAATCGTCGTGGCCCGTGGCCCCCCGCCCAGCGTCAAAGCCACGGCAAAACTGGTCAGACAAATCACAAACACCAGCGCCAGCGCACCCGGTACCACACGCAACAACATCGGTACTTCAACTGCGCGAAACACCGCACGGGGCGTCAACCGCAACTGCGCGACAAGGCGAAACCGCTCTGCCAGAATCCCCTGCCACCCTTGCAACAGCAACCTTGTCGCCAACGGCATGTTGAAAAACACATGGGCCAGTACAACACCGTGAAACCCGTAAATCGACACTTCGGGCAATCCCAAAGCGCCGAGGCCATCATTCACCCAGCCGTTGCGCCCGAACACAGCCAACAGCCCCAGCACCGCAACAATGACAGGCAGGATAAACGGCGCCCCTAGCAACGTCACCAACGCACCCCGCCCGACAAACCGCCGCCGCGCCAACGCACGCGCCACAGGGACCGCGAGGAGGACTGAAAGGAACGAGGAGCACGCCGCCTGCAAAAGAGTGAACCGCACAGCCGCCCAATCGCTCGGACCCAGCCCCGCGCCCACTTCGGCACGGCTCAGCACAGCACCCAGCGCCAACAGGATCAGCACCAACACCAAAAGCGCAGCACTAATCCCCGATTTGGAACTGATAGAGATCGCCCTTACTGCGATAAGGCTTTGAGCCACTCGGCCAAAGCTTCCTCACGGACCGCAGGCACCTCATCCGACGGCGTCAGCAATGCTTTTTCTGGCACCATCAGTGTCTCGAAACCCGCGGGCAAACCCGCCGCTGGCGTCACAGCAGGGTACATCCAGTTTGTCGTAGGCAGGATGTTCTGCGCTGCCTCCGACACCATGAAGTTCAGGAATTGATCCGCCAACTCTGGTTGGTCACTACCCGCCAGTTTGCCGACAACTTCGATCTGCATGTAATGCCCCTCGTCAAACGCTGCCGCAGCTTTGCTGTTATCTTCTTCGGCAATCAAATGATATGCAGGCGAAGTGGTATAGCTCAGCACCATATCGGCCTCGCCTTCCAGAAACAGGCCATACGCCTCTGACCAACCCTTGGTCACTGTCACGACATTGTCGGACAACGCTGCCCAAATCGCGGGGGCGTCATCACCATAAGCCGCCTTTACCCACATCAAAAGGCCCAGACCAGGTGTCGAGGAGCGCGGGTCCTGAATAACGATCTTCAGATCACCCGCCCCCAGATCGACAAAATTTGTCGGCACTTCCAAATCCTTGTTATGCACAAACGCGAAATAGCCCCAGTCATAGGCCGCAAAAACGCGATCGTTCCACTCAATCGGCAAGTCATAATCCGCCTCTACAACCGTCTCGGAAAACAAACCCGTCTCCTTCGCCGCGGCGATGAGCGAGGTATCCAACCCCATCACCACATCCGCGTCAGAGCGCGCACCCTCCAGCTTGAGCCGCGCCAAAAGCGCCGCACCGTCACCAATCCCGACAAGATTGAGGTCGCAGGCGCACGTCTCCTCAAACGCCTTCTCGATCGCAGGACCAGGCCCCCAATCGCTGACAAAGCTGTCATAGGTGTAAACCACCAGTTCGGGCGTCTCCGCCCATGCTGTTGTAGAAATGGCAGTCGCTGCCAATGTTGCAGTCGCAAGCGTGAGATACTTCATAGCATCCTCCAAATTGCGGCGCAGAGAGGTGATGGAAGTATGTCCAGACCTTCCCTCCGCCGGTGTTAACCGGTTCAGGTTCTACGGGTCTGTACAGATGTACATCTCAGCCCTGCTTTTCGGGAATTCAACGAAATCATCTCTTGTCGAGGTTCACACACTCTTGGTGTGAAACTTGATTCAACTAAATCCCGAAACGCTTTGGCACCCCGAGGTACGCTTAGAGTTAGGAGGACTGCGACCCCTTGGCAAGCCAAAACCACTTGAGACAATGCCGCACCCCCGTTAAGGCATGGGGCAAAGGAGACCCTCCATGTCGATCAACAGCTTTGGCCATCTTTTCCGCGTGACCACTTGGGGCGAAAGCCACGGACCTGCCTTGGGCGCCACAGTTGACGGCTGCCCTCCAGGTGTGCCGATTACACCAGAGATGATCCAACACTGGCTCGACAAGCGTAAACCCGGCCAGAACAAATACACCACTCAACGCCGCGAGGCCGACGAGGTGCGCATCCTTTCGGGTACGTTCGAGGGTGTGACCACGGGCACACCCATTCAGTTGATGATCGAGAACACCGATCAACGCTCCAAAGACTACGGCGACATCAAAGAGAAATTCCGGCCGGGTCATGCCGACATCACCTACTTCCAGAAATACGGCATCCGCGACTATCGCGGTGGCGGGCGCTCCTCTGCGCGCGAAACGGCCAGCCGCGTGGCTGCTGGCGGCCTCGCCCGCGAAGCGATCAAAGCAATCGCACCCAACGTCCAGATCACAGGCTACATGGTACAGATGGGCCCACACCAGATTGACCACAACGCCTTTGACTGGGACCAGATCGAGGAAAACCCGTTCTGGGTGCCCGACGCCAAGGCTGCGACCGATTGGGCCGCCTACCTCGACGGTCTGCGCAAATCGGGCTCCTCTGTCGGCGCCATCATCGAAGTCACCGCACGCAATGTCCCCGCAGGCATTGGCGCACCCGTTTATGGCAAGTTAGACACTGATTTGGCAGCCGCAATGATGAGTATCAACGCCGTTAAAGGCGTGGAAATCGGCGAAGGCATGTCCGCCGCCATGCTCACAGGCGAGCTGAACGCAGATGAAATTTTTATGGGTGAGGATGGCCTGCCAAAATACTCCTCCAACCACTCTGGCGGCATCCTTGGTGGCATCAGCACAGGACAGGACATCGTTGTCCGCTTTGCCGTGAAACCCACGTCCTCCATCCTCACCACCCGCAAAACCATCACCAAGTCGGGCGAGGAAACCGAGATCATCACCAAAGGTCGTCACGATCCTTGCGTTGGCATTCGCGCAGTACCCGTTGGCGAAGCAATGATGGCATGCGTGATCCTCGATCATCTGCTGCTGCACCGCGGCCAGATCGGCGAGAATCGCGGCACGATCGGATAGCGCCCCAGGATTTTCCAAAATTTTGAGCCCAAATTTTTCCCAAAAAATTTGGTACCCATCTCCTGCTTGATCTTTCCCGAGCAAGGGCGCACATAAAATCATGGCACAGGATATGACAGCAAACAGGCCGGGCACCGCAATCGCACTGCGGCTATGCTCTATCTTTCTTTTCATGGTGATGGCCGCCCTGATAAAAAGCGCTTCTGCCACAGTTCCGCCCCCACAGGCCGTCTTCTTCCGGTCCATCTTTGCCTTTCCCGTGATTATCTTGTGGCTCTGGCAGCAGCACGACCTGCGCACGGGCCTCATCCCGCAGAATTTCATCGGCCACGTCTTGCGCGGTCTGTTTGGCACTACAGCCATGGCTCTCACCTTCGGTGGTTTGGGTCTGCTCCCCCTGCCCGAAGTCACCGCTATCGGCTATGCTACCCCAATGTTTACCGTTCTTTTCGCTGCCCTCCTTCTGGGTGAACGGGTCCGTCTGTTTCGTCTCTCCGCTGTCGCGCTCGGCCTGATCGGTGTGATGATCGTTCTTGCGCCACGCCTCTCCCTCGAAGCAGACGCCGTGACCCGAACAGCAACCATCGGCGCGATGATGGTGCTTGCCGCTTCCATCCTGCGCGCGCTTGTCCAGATCCATGTGCGCAAATTGGTCCAAACCGAACATACAGCCGCCATTGTCTTCTACTTTTCGCTCACGGCGACCTGCCTATCCCTGCTGACCTATCCATTGGGCGAGCTAACGGGGTGGCCCGCCCTCGACTGGATCACACCCACATGGGAGGTCGCAGGCCTAATGATCGCTGCGGGCCTCATCGGCGGTGTTGCACAAATCATCGTCACCTCCTCGCTCCGCTTTGGCCCCGCCTCCATGCTGGCCCCGTTCGATTACTCCTCAATGATCTTTGCCAGCATCATCGGCTGGATCGTCTTTGGCGAACTCCCCACACCCGCGATCCTGACGGGTGCCGCCTTGGTCATCGCGGGCGGGATTTTGATTATTTGGCGCGAGCGTCAGTTGGGGCTGGACAGGAGCAAGGCAAAAGCCACTGTACCCCCACAAGGCACCCCCGAATAATTCGCCCCCTTAGGAGATACACGATGTCAGACAGCGACGATCACAAACAAAAGATGCAAGAAGTACAGGCCAAGCAGCGCAAACGTGTGTCTGAGTTGAAAGACCCCGAAAAAGGGCTGGTGCTGGTGCATACGGGCAATGGCAAAGGAAAGTCCTCCTCCGCCTTCGGTGTGATCATCCGCGCCTTGGGATGGAAGCAGAAGGTTGGCGTTGTTCAGTTCATCAAAGGCACATGGAAAACGGGCGAGCGTCAGTTTTTTGAGCGTCTGGAAGAAGTCACTTGGCACTCCATGGGCGAAGGTTTCACATGGGACACCCAAGACAAAGACCGCGACATCGCTGCCGCCGAAGCCGCCTTTGCCAAGGGCCGTGCGATGATGGAAAGCGGCGACTATGACCTTGTTGTGATGGACGAAATCAACATCGCCATGCGCTATGATTATCTGTCGGTTGCGGATGTCCTTGCAGGACTGGAGGCCCGTCACAAACGCACAGGCGTCATCCTCACAGGCCGCGATGCAAAGCCTGAATTGTGCGATTATGCCGATCTGGTCACAGAGATGACCGAGGTCAAGCACCCCTTCAAAAACGGTATCAAAGCACAGCGCGGCGTCGATTTTTAAGCCGGCGTACTGCGCGGTATGTTGAAATCTTCCCACAGCAGGGGAAACCCGTGCTAGCCTGAGACTTCAGACAGGGCGAATCGTCCCGCCAGAGGACAGGCCTGTCCAACAGTGGAGGATTGATATGACTTTGAAGAAAATTACGGCACTTTGCCTTGGGCTATCGCTGGGGGCGGGTGCTGCTTTTGCAGAATGCACCTCAAACAGCCAGTGGGGTGCTGATGATACTCTTGGCTCCGCCAATCTGGTGACGCCAGAGCGCACGATGATGGCAGCCGAACTGATCAAACAGGGCAAATCCATGCCCCTCGGCATCGCCATCGGATCAAACACACCTGCCTTCCCGCCACGCTCGCTCAATTTGCAAGTAGTGCAGCCGAACCAGCAGGGCGGCCAGAAACTGTCAGGCTTCGGCTATGAAGCAAACTATAACGACGACCTGCTGCAAACATGGATCGGCATCGGCTCACAGCTCGACGGGCTGGGCCACCTTGGCGAAGGCGGCCACTACTATAACTGCCTCGATGAAAAAGAGATCAGCGCAATCACAGGCTTGACGAAACTCGGCACACACGCCGTGCCACCGCTGGTCGGCCGCGCGGTTATCATCGACATGGCCGCCCACACGGGCGTGGACGTGATGCCAGCAGGCGCGCATTTCGGCGAGGCCGAGATCAAAGCCGCCGCGGAAGCCCAAGGCGTGACCATGGGCGAGGGTGACATCATTCTGTTCCACACAGGCTGGACCGAAGGAATGCTGGAAAGCGATCCGACTGCATGGGGCTCTTCAGAGCCGGGCCTCAATAACGAGGGTGCCGTCTATCTTGCATCCCTCAACCCGATGGCAGTTGGTGCGGATACATGGGGGTTAGAGCCTATTCCCGCACCTGAAGGGGATAAGGTCTTTTACGGCCACGTCACCCTGCTCAAAGAAAACGGCATCTACATTCTAGAGACAATGAACGTCGGGCCGCTGGTGCGTGAAGGCGTCAACGAGTTTATGTTCGTTCTGGGCCAGCCGCGTATCGTCGGGACCGTACAGGCCATGATCAATCCGGTTGCGCTTTACTAAGCGAAGGGTTTGCGAGGCCTTCGGCCCCGCCACGCCACCAGCCCGCGCTACGCGCGGGCTGGTGGCTCAGCAAGATCAGGCACGCACGAGCTTTTCATAGCTTTCCGCGATATCACGAGCCAGTGCACCGACTTCAAAAGTATAGTCGCCGATCTGACCAACGGGCGTAACTTCAGCGGCAGTACCTGTCAGCCAGCATTGCTCGAAACCGCTAAGCTCCTCTGGCATGATGTGACGCTCATGCACCGTGATGCCACGATCGCGCAGCATGCCGATCACAGTCTGGCGCGTGATGCCGTTGAGAAAGCAGTCTGGATCAGGCGTGTGCACTTCGCCGTCTTTCACGAAAAAGATATTCGCACCCGTCGCCTCGGCCACATAGCCGCGGTGGTCAAACATCATCGCATCGGAACAGCCTTTAGCCTCTGCCGCATGCTTGGACATGGTACAGATCATATACAAACCCGCTGCCTTGGCGTGACAAGGGATCGTCTCGGGCGAGGGACGCTTCCATTTGGAGATGTCGAGCTTGGCACCCTTCATCTTGGCATCGCCATAGTAGGCACCCCACTCCCACGCAGCGATGGCCATGCAAACAGGATTCTTCTGGGACGCCACACCCATGTCCTCACCAGCACCCCGCCACGCAATCGCGCGGACATACGCATCCTGCAAACCTGAATCCGCAAGCACCAGCGCCTTGGCCGCTTCGATCTCGTCAATGGAATAGGGAATCGTGAAATCGATCATCTCTGCCGAGCGCTTCAAACGCTCCGAATGCTCGCGGCTTTTGAAAATCTTGCCGTTATAGGCCCGCTCGCCCTCGAACACGGAGGAGGCATAATGCATGGCATGGGTCAGGATATGCACATTGGCATCACGCCACGGCACCATCTTTCCGTCCATCCAGATGTGCCCGTCCCGATCATCATATCCGCCAGCCATACCATTTCCCTTCAAAAGTCATCGATGTTTTCATATATTGCGCAACTACGTCACCATTAGACATATAGTTACGCAAAACTTGATCTGGCGTAGCCTTTCGGGGTTGGAGTGTCAACAACACTGACATAAACTGCTTCCATAAATTACCCTAGGGGAGACAATCCATGGACAGGCGCGCATCCAGCCCCTCCAGTGGCGAAGCACTGCTTTTTCTCACCGATGAACAATTACGTCAGGGGATCGAGGCGATGTTCTTTGCCTATCGCGGCTTTACCGCTGACCCCGACCGCATTCTGGCAGATATGGCCTACGGGCGTGCCCACCACCGCGCCATCCATTTTATCGGGCGCGCACCCAATACCACCGTCAACAACCTGCTCAACATCCTCGGAGTAACAAAGCAATCGCTGAACCGTGTATTGCGCACCCTGATCGCGGATGGTCTGGTAGAGAGCAAGGTAGGCCGCATGGACAAGCGCGAGCGCCACCTCAATCTGACACAGGCGGGACGCACATTGGAACAGACCCTTTCAGACGCCCAACGCGCCCGCATGCGCGCCGCCTTCCGTGAGGCAGGTCCAGACGCCGTATCGGGTTTTCGCACTGTTCTTGAGGCGATGATGGACGGCGAGATGCGTGCCACCTATGCCCGATTGAAAGACACAGCATCATGAGTACCCCTGACGCCCACTTGCTGATCGTTGACGATGACGAGCGTATGCGCACGCTGCTGCAAAAGTTCCTCATGCGCCACGGATTTCTGGTAACAGCCGCCCGCGATGCCGCCCATGCACGTCGCATCCTGTCGGGACTGGAATTCGACATGCTGATCCTCGACGTGATGATGCCAGGCGAGGACGGTCTAACCCTCACGCGGTCCCTGCGCGAAACCATGACGACGCCGATCCTGCTGCTCACCGCCAAGGGTGAAACAGACAACCGTATCGAAGGGCTTGAGGCTGGTGCCGACGACTACCTCGCCAAACCGTTTGAGCCAAAAGAATTGCTGTTGCGCATCAACGCAATCCTGCGCCGCGTGCCCGAAGCAGCCCCCCAAGATACAACACCCAAGGTGCTCAAGCTCGGCACGATTCGGTATGATATGGAGCGCGGCGAGATGTGGCAGGGCGAGGAACTCGTCCGTCTCACCGCAACCGAAATCCAGTTGATGAAAATCTTTACTGCCAAACCTGGCGAAGCGCTGAGCCGCGCCACTTTGGTCGAAGAACTGGGCCGTGATCGCGGCCAAGCCCAAGAGCGCGCCGTGGATGTTCAAATCACCCGCCTGCGTCGCAAGATCGAAGCAGACCCCAAACAACCGCGTTATCTTCAAACCGTGCGCGGCGCGGGATACATGCTCGCCCCTGACTGAACGTCGCCTGAGCGCGGCAAACGAATTTTCCCATCAGAAAAGACGCCATTTGGCGTCACCCGATACTGGTCATAACGGCCGCATCCCCCTATGCTTGGGCTAACCAATGCTGAGAGAGAATTCCATGAGCGACACACCTGTAAACGAGATGAGCTTTGAAGCTGCAATGACCGAACTGGAGGCCGTTTTGGGCAAGCTGGAGCGCGGCGATGTCGCGCTGGACGAAAGCATCGCGCTTTATGAACGGGGCGCGCTGCTCAAAGCGCGCTGTGAGGCCAAACTCAAGGAAGCTGAAGAAAAAGTCGCCGCAATCACCCTCGACGCAGACGGAAACCCCGCCGGATTGAAACCCGTCGAAGGCCTGTAGCATGAGCAGCTTTGCCACTGCGTTGCAGGATGCTGGTGCAATGGCCTCGGCCCGTATCGAAGACGCCCTGACAGGCACCACAGGCGCGATCCGTGACGCGATGATCTATGCCACCGAAGGCGGCAAAGGGCTGCGCGGGTTTCTGGTGCTTGAGTCTGCGCGCCTGCACGGGATCAGCGCGCAGGATGCCGCCCCCGCTGCCGCCGCGATTGAGGCATTGCATGCCTATTCGCTGGTCCACGATGATCTGCCCTGCATGGATGACGACGATCTGCGCCGTGGCCGCCCAACCGTTCACCGCAAATGGGACGAGGCCACCGCCGTTTTGGCAGGCGATGCCCTGCAAACCCTCGCCTTTGAACTGGTCGCACAGACCACCTGCTCTGATGCGGCGAAACTCGTCCTTGTGACCACACTCGCACAGGCTTCAGGCGTGCGTGGCATGGTCGGTGGTCAGGCCCTCGATATCGCCGCAGAAACCGCAGATGTACCCCTGACGCTGGACCAGATCATCACGCTTCAGGCGGGTAAAACAGGCGCACTGATCGAATGGGCCGCCACCGCTGGACCGCGCATGGCGCAGGCCGACACTGGACCGCTGGGACAATATGCCCGTGATCTGGGCCTCGCTTTCCAGATTTCCGATGATATCCTTGATGTTGAAGGCGATGCCGAAACCGTTGGCAAAGCGGTCGGCAAAGACGCGAACGCGGGCAAGGCCACCTTCGTGTCACTGCTTGGCCTTGATGGTGCCAAAGAGCGCGCGCAAACATTGGTTAACGCTGCTTGTGACGTGCTGTCACCTTATGGCGCTCAGGCCGATACACTCCGCGAGGCGGCACAATTTGTCGTCGCACGAAAAAGCTAGGGACAAGACCATGACCGACACGCCAAAGACACCCCTGCTGGACCGGATCTCGCGCCCCACCGATATGAAATCGCTGAGCGACCGTGAGCTGACCCAACTCGCTGGTGAAGTGCGCGCCGAAACAGTTTCGGCCGTATCCGTTACAGGCGGCCACTTGGGCGCAGGTCTTGGCGTGGTTGAACTGACCGTCGCCTTGCACGCGGTCTTTGACACGCCGCGCGACAAAATCATCTGGGACGTCGGCCACCAATGCTACCCCCACAAAATCCTGACAGAACGCCGTGACCGCATCCGCACGCTTCGTATGGAAAACGGCTTGAGCGGTTTCACCAAACGCTCCGAATCTCCCTACGACCCCTTCGGCGCTGCCCACAGCTCCACCTCCATCTCCGCCGCGCTTGGCTTTGCCGTGGCACGGGATCTGGGCGGTGTGGTGCCCGAAGGGTTGGGCGACGCGATTGCTGTCATCGGCGATGGCTCCATGTCTGCGGGCATGGCCTATGAAGCGATGAACAACGCGGGCCACCTCAAGAAACGCATGATCGTGATCCTCAACGACAACGAGATGAGCATTGCCCCCCCCGTAGGTGCCATGTCCGCCTACCTCAGCCGCCTTTATGCGGAAGAGCCGTTTCAGGAACTCAAATCCGCCGCGAAGGGCGCGGTGAGCCTGCTGCCCTACCCCTTCCGCGAAGGGGCCAAGCGCGCCAAAGATATGCTTAAAGGGATGACCGTTGGCGGCACCCTGTTCGAACAACTCGGCTTCTCCTACCTCGGTCCGATCGACGGCCACGATATGGACCAGCTCCTCCCGGTACTGCGCACCGTAAAAGCACGCGCAACCGGCCCGATCCTGATCCACGTGCTCACGAAAAAGGGCAAAGGCTACGGCCCCGCCGAGGCCGCTCGCGACAAGGGCCACGCCACTGCAAAATTCAACGTGGTCACAGGCGAGCAGAAGAAAGCGCCCAGCAACGCGCCCAGCTATACCAACGTCTACTCTGACAGCCTTGTGCAACTCGCCGCTGACGACGACAAGATCTGTGCCGTGACTGCTGCCATGCCAGATGGCACTGGCCTCAACCTGTTTATGGAACGCTACCCCTCTCGCTGTTTCGACGTGGGCATCGCCGAACAGCATGGCGTGACCTTCTCCGCCGCACTTGCTGCTGGTGGAATGAAACCGTTTTGCACAATGTATTCCACCTTCCTCCAACGCGGATACGATCAGGTCGTGCATGACGTGGCGATCCAGCGTTTGCCCGTCCGTTTCGCCATCGACCGCGCAGGGCTCGTCGGCGCAGACGGTGCCACTCACGCAGGCTCCTTTGACATTGCCTACCTCGCCAACCTACCAGGTTTCGTGGTCATGGCAGCCGCAGATGAGGCAGAACTCAAACACATGGTCGCCACTGCTGCAGCCCATGATGACGGCCCAATCGCCTTCCGCTTCCCACGCGGTGAAGGGCGCGGCGTTGATATGCCTGAGCGCGGCATCCCGCTTGAGATCGGCAAAGGCCGCATGATCCGTGAAGGCAGCCGCGTCGCGATCCTGTCGTTCGGCACGCGATTGGAAGAAGTCGAGAAAGCCGCCGAGGCGCTCATGGCCAAAGGGATCACACCCACCATCGCCGATGCCCGCTTTGCCAAGCCGCTGGACCGCGACATGATCCTGTCATTGGCCGCAAACCACGAAGCACTCATCACCGTTGAAGAAGGCGCTGTCGGCGGCTTCGGCAGCCATGTGGCGCAGTTGCTTGCCGAAGAAGGCGTGTTCGACAACGGCCTCAAATACCGCTCCATGGTCCTCCCCGACATCTTTATCGATCAGGCCAGCCCCGAGAACATGTACGCCGTAGCCGCCATGAACGCGGAGCACATCGAGGCAAAAGTCCTCGACACCCTCGGCATCACAAAACTCGGTGCGCAAACAGCCTAGTCTTTGCGCGTTGCGATCAACTGATCCAGCTTGACCTCCAAGGCGGCAAGCTTGCCCTGCACATCCTCACGGTAGGCATCGGTGCTGGCCACTGATTCCTCCTGATGCGCATCCTGCATGGAGTTCACGATCAAACCGACCAAAAGGTTCACCACCGCAAAGGTCGTCATCATGATGAACGGAACAAAGAACATCCATGCCAGCGGATAAACCTCCATCACAGGGCGCACGATCCCCATCGACCAACTCTCCAGCGTCATAATCTGGAACAGCGAATAGCCAGAGCGCCCGAGCGTCCCGAACCACAGGTCGAAATCCGCCGCCTGCTCTGGCGTACAGATGTCACAGCCAAGGCCAAACAGCTTGGTCGCCATAACAGCGCCAATGTAGAAAATCAGCGACATCAGCAAAAACACCGACGCCATCCCGGGCAACGCGGTGACAAACCCCTCAACCACACGGCGCAGGTTCGGCGCGACCGAGATAACCCGCAGCACCCGCAGAATGCGCAACGCCCGCAGCGCAGAGAAGCCCTCGGCAGCAGGCACCAGCGAAATACCCACGATGATAAAGTCGAAGATATTCCAACCCTTGCGGAAAAACTGCAGGCGGTAGGCGACCAGCTTGGTCAACAACTCAGCCACAAAAATCATCAAACAAATCCGGTCCAGCAGCAGGATCAAATCACCCGCCTGCGCCATGATCGGCTTTGACGTCTCTAGCCCCAGCAGGATCGCATTGAACAAGATCACCCCGAGAATCGAATTCCGCACAAGGTTCGATTCAAGAATATCGGTCAGCTTTTGGGTGAGGGTCATGACAACTCCGTATCGGGTCAGGTTCGCCTCTATATGGCGTGTCGCTAAATCGCCGACAAGGCAGCCTGACACCGATAACTGAACACGGTTTTAACCGTCCCCAAGCGCCAGCATCGCCGCAAGACCGCTGCGGTAATCAGGATAGCGCGGCACCCACCCCAAATCCCGTTTGATCCGGTCATTCCTGACCCGCTTGCTCTCAGCATAGAAGCTGCGGGCCATCGGCGTCATCTCGGCATCCTCGAACGCAACCGCAGGCGGCACAGGTAAACCCAACAGTTCGGCGGCATAACTGATCACATCCTCAGGCGGGGCAGGATCATCATCACATAGATTATAGATCGCGCCGCCCGACGGCGCATTGAGCGACAGCTCCAGCGCAGAGGCGATATCCTCCACATGGATACGGCTGAAGACCTGTCCCTGCTTTATGATCCTCCGCGCTGTGCCATTGTGTACTTTGGCAAATGGTCCCCGCCCGAGTCCATAGATGCCCGCCAGACGAAAGATATGGAGCGGCAGGTCCGAAATCGACTGCCAATCAGCCTCCGCATCGACCCGCGCCTGCCCCCGTGCCGTGTTGGGGTTGAGCGGCGTCTGTTCATCAACCCAACCTCCCGCATGGTCGCCATAAACACCTGTCGTCGAGAGATACCCGACCCAACGCGCCTGTTGCGCCGCATCAGCAACAGCATCGCGAAACTCGGTCAATACAGGATCACCCTCAGGCCCCGGCCCTGCCGAAATCAAAATATTTGGAAATTCCGCAATGAGGGATCGCAGATCACCGCCGGACCACAGGACAGGCTCCACACCTGTCGCGGCGATGCCCGCCATCTTGTCAGCGCTGCGGGTTGTTCCGACAACGTGCCACCCCTCTGGCACCAGACGCGCGGCCAAGGCCCCCGCGCTATAGCCATGGCCAAGTGACAAAAGGCGATTGTCCATCCGAAGACTCCGGTCGTTTATTGAGCTGACAGAATACCAGACCCTGAAAAGCAAAACGGCCCACCCATAACGGAAGGCCGAATTTTAACTAATAGTGTGGAAGACTTAGTCACCGAGCACTGGTGTATCTGTCGCGCTGTCGTTGTCGTTGGCGATCAGTGCAGCAACGGTTGCTGCTGCAACAACACCACCAATTACTACTGGCAGGCCGATACCAGAGCTACCAACTACTGGCGCAATGTACTCGTCCTTTGGCTCTACTTCTTCTGTAGGCTGGTACAAAGAACCGGCGAAGGAAGCGGATGCTGCAACTGCGAAGAGAGCGGCGAGGGAAACTGTTTTCATCATGATATTTGTCCTGTTTTCTAAATAGCGGTGTGACCCGCGATTGGGATCTGGACAGCTGAATTAAATTTTTTTCACAACGTTGTAAAAGCCACGGCCCATAAAATACAGGCGCGCTTTCGCCAACTGTTGCATAGTTGCCTAGTTTTTGACCAGTATTAGTTCGAAATATCCTACTCTTGGACCGATCCACTGACGCGACTTCCGAAGCAATCCTGTAGACTTCTGAACCCAATAGTCATTGCGTATAACTGCATCTCCGCGCGGATCACCCTTGCAACTCTCCCGCATATGCCTCGTGTTAAATTATTGATTTACAACGGTTATTTTTTCTTCGCCCACTGGCTCCAGCGTACATTGAAATTTATACTCGGTTGTCGTTACGTCACCATCAGAGATCACATAGGTCCTGATGCCGCTACGCCCGACACCCGCAGCCAGTGATTTGATTGTCACATCCGCATCCGCGGAAATGATGTCACCACCGATCCCGCGCGTACCAACAACAACTCCGTTTCGCAGGAAAAGATGGGCTTTATCTGTTGATTGCCACACCTGAACAGTGCCCAAACCCGAATCACTCCGCGATGAAAACAGCCCCAGAAAGTCTGTTCCGCCAAAAGCTTCGGGATTCACCTGAAGCACAGGTTGGTCAATCGCGGCCAGCTGAGTGGCAGTCAATTCAACCTTTGGGGTGGTCCTGCTTTGCGCGCTGCGATCAGTTGACTCAAAGACCCGAAGACAGCTTTGGGAACACTGGATTGTCTATCCTGCTCCGAGCTACACCCGACCAAAAGCAGACCCATCAGACCAGCCCCGATAATACGTGAAAACATCTTGATCATTCCCATACTCCAGACCAGTTCCCGACCAAACCTTCTCGGTGACCGCTGCGCACCTGCTCATACAAACGACCCGGAACGCTCAAACGCGCACCGCCATCCCGTGTGAGAGGCCGCAAAGTCGTCGACCGCCTGCGCTGATCGGGTTTACCAAGCAACCAATCCATCGGAATAGTAACCGTGATGCCCTTGTCAAAGGAGCCTTCCCCGAAATCCTCTGCCGACACATCGGTCAAAGTGAAAAAGCCGCCAACGCGCCATCCGTTTGCAAACTCGCGCTCCAGCGTGACGGTCCCACCCACATCACCGGCAAGGTAACGCCCTACATCAAGCTGGCCTGTGAACCCGTTGCCAAATTCGTAATAGGCCGAGGCATGGCCTGTCGCGACGCCGTAATCCTGAAACCCCAGCACGCTGTCAAAAGCACGCTGTTTAACATAATTCGCCTCAACACCCAGTGCGAGGCGACTACCAACGGGTTTCCACAGCACTTCGGCAGAAACGCCCCCGAACATCCGCTCGAGATATCCTGCCGTGACACGCGCATAAATATCAGGCGCCGCCTTCCACTGGCGGTTCACATAAAGATTGGTAATCGATGTAGCGCCCGCTTGATCGTACAGACTGCCATCGGTCCGGACATGCTCCAGTACCGAAGTATTGCTTGAGCCGTCACTTTCACTCGCACTTGTCAGACGGTGCTGGAGTTGTCCACCAACCGTCCAACCTGCTGTTGGTTGATACGACATATTCAAACGCAAACCCGCATCGAATTCCACAGGTTCGTTCGGATCAAACAAGCGCTGGGTAAGGTATGGTCCAACCGA
>CAWVWS010000020.1:0-27740 GCA_963933905.1 uncultured Sulfitobacter sp. | reverse complement strand
CAGGCTAATCAGAGCGTCAACAGCTGAATTCAACGAACTTCCAAACTTAACACCCCACAGCACACACAGACCACTGAGCGAGGGTATGTCAGTTTGTGAAAACCTGTGAGCTAGGTGACAAGGTTTCACAACGACGGGATGCTTTGACAGAAACAACATTATGGTAGTTAGTTGCTCAATGCGCTGGGTGGACCGAAGAGCTCCCCCGTGAAAGTGATTCAACAGCATTTGTTATATCGGGAGCGTATGGGTACATCGTGTGGGGAAATTATGTGGGTAATTTCGATTAGTAAAAGTGCATAATATCCATATTTTTAAGGGTTTTGCAACCAACCCACTTAACTTTCTGTTAACCTTTGCGTCTATCATTGCTATTTTAAGGGAATGTATATTTCTCATAAGCGGCCCTGATGGCTGTTTTGTTCAAATCTCCCCTGCGCCGCTGGCGCTTTCCCGTGCTATTGGCGCTGGGTGTTGCCGCGCTTGGCCTCTTTGGTGGAATCACCCAGGCAAACGAGCGTGAGGGCCAGATCGTCGGGACCATTCGGGTGATCGATGGCGACAGTTTTGAAGTGGCCGGAGTCAACATCCGCTTGCACGGCATTGATGCGCCCGAGAGTGACCAGATGTGCCAGACTGAACAGGGTGCTGACTGGGCCTGTGGCGGCTGGATCACGCGCGCCGTCACTGATCGCTACAGTGGTGAAGTGGCGCGCTGCGACGCTGTCGAGTTGGACCGTTACGGGCGCACTGTGGCCCGCTGTGTGGCCTTGGGCGAGGATGTGGGCGCATGGCTGGTGCGTGAAGGCTTTGCCTTTGCCTATGTGAAATATAGCGAAGATTATGTGGAGATCGAGCGTAAGGCGGCAGTCATTGATCGTGGGTTGCATGCTGTGCGTTTGCAGACACCGTCACAACACCGCAAGACCCGTGCAAAAGGGCGTATCCCGCCCGATGACGCCTGCAAGATCAAGGGCAATATCAACACAAAGAGCGTAAAGATTTACCATTCGCCCGGCCAGCAGTTTTATGAAAATGTTGGAATTGATGAGGCCAAGGGCGAGCGCTGGTTCTGTTCCGCCGCCGCAGCTCAAGCGGCAGGATGGCGCGCGGCCAAGCGTTAATCGACGCTATAGGGCAGCACATCGCGGCGATCTGGATCAACGACGAGGTTGCGCTCGAGCGGGGGCACAGACCTTTGGTGACAGTTTTTGCGCGTGCAAATCCGACATGAAATGCCAATAGGCTCAAACGCAGAGTCGCGGGTGAGGTCGAGCCCGTCCGCATAGACCAGCTGCGAAGCATGGCGCACCTCACAGCCCAAGGCGAGGGCAAACCGCCGCGTTGGCGCACCGAACCGCCCCGCAGACTTGGTAATGTCACGGGCAATCGAGATATAGCGGACGCCGTCGGGTGTCTCGGCCAGCTGGCGCAGGAACTGACCGGGGGTTTCAAACGCACGGTGGACATTCCACAAGGGGCAAGCCCCGCCAAACCGCGCAAATTGCAGCCGCGTGGCGGAGTGGCGCTTGGTGATCGTTCCTGCTTGATCGACGCGAACAAAGAAGAACGGCACCCCCTTTGCGCCTGGCCGCTGGAGGGTGGCAAGGCGGTGTGTGATTTGCTCGATCGAGGCGCCGAAATGTTGGGCGAGCACTTCGAGGTCATGGCGGCAGGCCTGAGCACGCGCTTGAAACGCGCGGTAGGGCAGCAGGGCCGCCCCCGCAAAGTAATTGGCCAGACCGATTTTTGCGATGTCGCGCGCGGCGGGAGAATGGAAGCGCGCCAGATCAAGGGTGGCTTCCAATAACGCGTTCTGCTGGGTCAGGGCCACTTGCAAAAGCAGTTGGAAGGTCTGGGTTTCGGGCTGGGCGCGGGACGAGATGTGCATTGCATTCGCTGTGCGGTCGAGCATGCGCAGGGCGTCCATATCGCTAAAGACCACAGTCAAACCCGCAAGGGCCAAGGCCTCTATCGCAGCGGCACGGATGTCGGGACCTGCGCGGGTGGCAAAATGCTCTGCTGCGCGGTCGACGGCGTCAATGTAGTTGTCGCAATAGTGGAAGAAGTCGCGCACCTCTTCCCACGGGCTGGGCGTGGGGCGGGCATCTTCGCGGCCCAATGCCTCATCCAGTGAGGCGAGGCGTTCATGGGCCTGACGGTACCCTTGGTGTAGCGCAATGAATGCACGTGCGAGACCGGGCGCATTGGAGGCAGCGAGGCGCACATCGGCCAGTGCTGGCATGTCCCCCGCAAACAGCGGATCGGACAACACTTCTTGCATGTCGCTGGTCAGGCGCTCTGTGTCGCCTGAACTCAGCTCCGTCACATCCATCCCAAACTCGGAGGCCAGCGCCAACACCACAGTCGTGGAAACAGGGCGGTTGTTGTTCTCCATCTGGTTCAGATAGGGCAGGGATACGCCAAGGCGGGCGGCAAAATCCTTTTGCGTGTGCCCGATTTTGAGCCGCTGCTCGCGCAGCTTTGCCCCTGCATAAAGTTTCTGGGTGGCCATGCCGCTGCGTCCTTTGCAAATTCGACTTGGTTAGTGTCTAACTTTGCAAAGTCACTGGCGCAAGGCGGCCCTAGGCCTTGAGGCGCAGGGATCTCTCACGGCGCATGACCAATACGATCGAAACAAGCCCCAGCAACGCGGTGATCAGCATCATCCACAGAAGCGGGAATGCGCCGGTTTCGGGAGTTAGCAGAATACCGACCCATGCACTGAGCCCCGCACCGCCGCCAATCATAATCGCACCACCAAGGCCCGATGCCGTCCCCGCCAGATGCGGTCGCACGGAGAGCATACCCGCCGTGGCATTGGGGATCACCAGGCCGTTGCCAAGACCCACCAGCATCATCAGCCCGAAAAAGCTGACGGGTGTGCCAAAACCCAGCTCGAATATCATCAAGGAAATCGTGCTGCCCATCGCATTGGCGATACAGCCCCACATGACCATCTTGTCCACGCCAAAGCGCACGGCATAGCGTCCGGTGATGAAGTTGCCTGTGAAGTACCCGACCGCAGGGGCGCCAAAGAAGAACCCGAGAGTGGCGGGTGACATGCCAAACACAACCTGTCCTACAAAAGGCGCACCGCCCAGATAGGCAAAGAAAGCGCCAGAGCTGAAACTCGCCGCCAGCGCATAGCCCCAGAACCGCGGACTGCGCAAAAGCTCAGGATATTCGCGGAACTGCGCGGTAAGGGATTTATCCGAGGGCAGGGCTGTTTCGCCCATATCTGCCCAAGCGAGCAGAAGCGTCGCCCCGCCCAGTACAAACAAGGCCCAGAACACAGCCTGCCAGCCGAACCATTCATCAAGGACACCGCCAATCGCAGGGCTGATCATCGGCACCACGGCCATGCCCATGGTAACATACCCGATCATCGAGGCAGCCTGATCCTGTGCATACATGTCGCGCACGGCGGCACGGCTCAGCACCATTGACGTCGCAATCGCGGCTTGCGCCATGCGGAATGTGAGAAACATTTCGATGCTGGTTGCGAAAATGCAGCCCAAAGTGGCCAACATAAAAATGCCAAGCCCCCACAGAACAACAGGACGGCGGCCATATTTGTCAGAGATCGGCCCGACAAAGATTTGCAGGATTGCCGAAAACCCGAGGTAAATCGCGACAGACAGTTGCATGACTGCATAGTCCGTCTCGAAATGTGCCGCCATTGCAGGCAAGCTGGGCAAAAACATATTCATCACGCAGGCAGACATGCCAGCGAGTAAAATAAGGGTCAAAATGTGGGGCGGGGACGTCCGTGAGCCGAGCTTTACCGGCTGGAGGTCTTCTCTGATCTGTTGCATTGTTAGATAGGTAGGGCGCTCCCTATGTATTGTCGAGAAAGAGTTGTTTCATCTATCGGACCAGCGAAGGGGTCAATCGAATTAGCTATTTTGCAATTTGCAGTCATGCCGTTGGAAATTGTTTGCAAATTTGCTAAATTGACCTTTGTCTCCTCGCGTCCCTCCCCTATGTTGACCCATGAAATTCGGTAAGGGGACCTGTCCATGAAAGATATCCTGCAACAGCTTGACGATCGCCGCGCCGATGCGCGCCTTGGTGGTGGCCAGAAACGCATCGACGCACAGCACGGGCGGGGTAAACTCACCGCGCGGGAACGTGTGCATCTGTTGCTGGACGAGGGCTCGTTCGAGGAATTCGACATGTTCGTGACCCACCGCTGCACCGACTTTGGCATGGAGCAGCAGAAGCCTGCGGGTGACGGCGTTGTCACAGGCTGGGGCACTATCAACGGTCGCCTCGTCTATGTCTTCTCTCAGGACTTCACCGTTCTGGGCGGTTCGGTCTCTGCCACGCACGCCAAGAAGATTTGCAAGATCATGGATTTGGCGGTCCAAAATGGTGCGCCCATTATTGGTATTAACGATTCAGGCGGTGCGCGTATTCAGGAAGGTGTCGACAGCCTTGCAGGCTATGGCGACATCTTCCAGCGCAACATCGAGGCCTCGGGCGTTGTGCCACAGATCAGTGTCATCATGGGGCCCTGTGCTGGTGGTGCTGTGTACTCCCCCGCGATGACCGACTTCATCTTTATGGTCAAAGACAGCTCTTACATGTTTGTGACGGGTCCTGACGTGGTCAAGACTGTGACGAACGAGCAGGTGACTGCCGAAGAGCTGGGCGGTGCTTCAACCCACACCAAGAAATCCTCTGTCGCCGATGCCGCCTTTGAGAACGATGTGGAGGCGCTGGCCGAGGTTCGCCGCTTGGTCGATTTCCTGCCGTCCAACAACCGCGAAAAGCCGCCCGTGCGCCCCTTCTTTGACGAGCCTGACCGCATCGAGCCATCGCTCGACACGCTGGTGCCAGAGAACGCGAACACGCCTTACGATATGAAAGAGCTGATCCTCAAGCTGGCGGATGAGGGTGATTTCTATGAGATTCAAGAAGAGTTCGCCAAGAACATTATCACGGGCTTTATCCGCATCGAAGGCCGCTCCGTTGGCGTAGTCGCGAACCAGCCGATGGTGCTGGCGGGTGTGCTGGATATTGAATCCGCCCGCAAGGCCGCGCGTTTTGTGCGCTTCTGCGATGCGTTCGAAATTCCAATCCTGTCGCTGGTTGATGTGCCGGGCTTCCTGCCGGGTGTGTCCCAGGAATACGGCGGCGTGATCAAGCATGGCGCGAAGCTCCTGTTTGCTTATGGCGAAGCGACTGTGCCCATGGTCACAGTCATCACGCGCAAAGCTTACGGCGGTGCCTATGTGGTGATGTCGTCCAAGCATATGAAATCGGACTTCAACTATGCTTGGCCCACGGCAGAGATTGCCGTGATGGGCGCCAAGGGTGCGACCGAAATTATCCACCGCGCTGACCTGAAAGATCCCGAAAAGATCGCCCAGCATGCGGCCAACTATGAAGACCGTTTTGCCAACCCCTTTGTCGCCGCCGAGCGTGGTTTCATCGACGAAGTGATCCAGCCGCGCAGCACACGCAAACGCATTGCGCGCGCCTTCGCCTCCCTTCGGAACAAGAAAACCAACGTGCCGTGGAAAAAGCACGACAACATTCCGCTGTAAGGGATGAGCGTCTGGTCCACAAAAGGCTTCACCATCAGTCACGCCGACAGCGGTGCGTTTGAAGGTGCGGGCTTGCGTCCGTTTTTCGAGTACCGCCAGCTTGGAGTGACGGAGGCAACGGATGGCAAGTTCGGTGCGCATGTGATCCGCGCCGTGCCTGGGATGGAAAGCCCGGGCACGTGGCATACGCATGATCTGGACTTCCAGATGGTTTACGTAACCAAGGGTTGGGTTGTGTTCGAGTACGAGGGTGAGGGTGAACATACCCTGCGTGCAGGGTCGTGCGTTCTACAACCTTCTGGCATCCGCCACCGCGAAGTGCGCCACTCCGATGATATGGAACTGATCGAAATCGTCTCGCCAGCATCCTTCGAGACACATGCGGCGGATGCCCCATGAGAATGGTCATAGCCCTTATCGTGCTTGCCACACCCCTTGCTGCCAGCCCTGTTCCGTCGGGCCAAGAGGCGGTCTTGCACGAGGTTCTGGTGGACGCGCAGGAAGATACGACCTATTTGCGCTTTCGTTACCTGACACCACAGATCGCGGCAGGTGCGGGGAAGGTCAGCTTTGAAGTCGCAGGGCAAGATATGATGCATCTGTGCGAAACATTCGCGCTCTCCTACATCGACCAATACGAGCTCAAAGGCGATAAAGTCGTGATCTCCTTTATGGACCGCATCACCGAATTTGGCGTGCCTGACCCTGACGCGACCCAATATTTTGAATCGTTTCGCCCTGAAAACGGCGTCTGCATGTGGGATGAATTCTGATGAATATACAACATCTTGCGGATCGACCCTCATGCAAGGTCGGTTTTGCGGCTTTGGAGTCACATAAGTTGTCCACAGATTTATCCACATATCCACATCGCCCTCACTTGGGTATGATAGAGACGGGTGACGCATGTGCGCCGCTCAATTCTATTGCGGGAAAAATGGCAGGTTTCACAACCGAATCCCGTATAACAAGTGACAGGAGATACAGATGTCGAAGAACATCAAACTTTTCGCAATGCTCGGCCTTATGGTCGCCGTTGCTGCCTGTGCGCGCGAGCAGCAGGTCGAAGAATTTGTTGTGGTTGATCCAGAGCCGATCAGCCAAGAGCCTGTGTACACAGGCAAGTACAAGTAACTCACAGACAGGATGGGCGTCCGCGCCCATCCTGACCTCCTCCAAACCCTCAACCGCGGAGGGCGCAGCATGGCACTAGCCTATATGCTCAAACATCGCGGCTTTCCCGGACGGCTTCCGGGTACGGATTTTCAATTTACATTGCGCCGCGCCAACCCCAAGGGGGCGACCGAGTTGTCCGCGCGTGAGCGTCGCCCAGATCGCCGTGCGCCTGACCGCCGTGCGGACGAGTATTTCTTCAAGGCGCTTTGGGATACTTTCGGCGAGGAGCCGTTTGAGCGCGGCAACCTCGATGCGGGCCGGCTGTCGTGGTTCTTTAACCGTGAGGTGATCCCCGCGACCGATCCCTTTGATGCGGCCGATTACGAGGCCATGCTCAAGATTGATCTGCGCGTCGCACGCCAGACTTTCCCGCAGGTTGTGGGGGAGGAATAGGCATGATGTTGCGCACCAACCCCGAATTTGAGCGAGGCTTGGCCGATATGCGCGGGTGTGTCACCCTGGGCTATGCAGGTGCCGCCCCGCAGCGCAGGGTAATTCAGAAGATGCGCCATGGCTTTGTGCCTGAGTGTGTCTCGACGACGAAACAGACCCCTTCCTTTGACGGGCAGCAGGCAAGTCCCTCCGCCGCGCTGCCCGTCCTTTTCGGGTGCGTGCCGCGTCGGGCGCAGGCAAGCCACCGCGGTGCCGTCTTGAACAACAGAACCTACAAAAGGTCACAGGCATGGGCATATCCAAATTCATTTTCGCACTCGGACTGGCGGGCGCTCTCGGCGCGTGCGGCAACACAGTCACCGAGCAAAGCATTGGCGGCGCTGCCATCGGTGCAGGTGCAGCGGTCATCGTTAGCGGTAGCGTCCTGCAAGGGGCGGCCATTGGCGCAGGGGCAAACCTGCTCGCCTGCCAGACCGAACTCATCCGCTGCCGGTAATCTGACATCGGGGCCATCTGGCCCCTCCAATTCCAACGCATCCCCCGTGCAGGCCTTTGGTCCGCGCGGCGTTTTGCGTTTCTTACAACTGTTTCACCATCATAAGGGCCCTGAATATGTTCAATAAGATCCTGATCGCCAACCGTGGCGAGATTGCCTGCCGCGTCATAAAAACCGCCAAGAAAATGGGCATCCAGACCGTTGCAATCTATTCCGACGCGGACAAACAGGCGCTGCATGTGCAGATGGCGGATGAAGCAGTCCATATCGGACCGCCCCCCGCCAATCAGTCCTACATCGTCATCGACAAAGTGATGGAAGCGATCAAATCCTCGGGCGCACAGGCGGTGCATCCGGGCTATGGTTTCCTCTCCGAGAACTCCAAATTCGCCGAAGCATTGGCCGCTGAAGGTGTTGCATTCGTAGGCCCCCCTGTTGGTGCGATTGAAAAGATGGGGGATAAGATCACCTCCAAGAAGATCGCCCAAGAAGCAGGTGTAAGCACAGTTCCGGGCTATATGGGCATCATCGAAGACGCGGATGAGGCGGTGAAAATCTCTGGCGAGATCGGCTATCCTGTCATGCTCAAAGCGACCGCAGGCGGTGGCGGCAAAGGCATGCGCATCGCATGGAACGACGAGGAAGCGCGCGAGGGGTTCCAGTCCTCCAAAAACGAGGCGGCCAACTCCTTCGGCGATGACCGTATCTTCATCGAGAAATTCGTCACCAACCCGCGCCACATCGAAATTCAGGTCCTCTGTGACGCCCACGGCAACGGCATTTACCTGAACGAGCGTGAATGCTCGATCCAGCGCCGCAACCAGAAAGTTGTCGAAGAAGCGCCCAGCCCGTTTCTCGACGCCGAAACGCGCAAGGCGATGGGTGAGCAGTCGGTAGCACTGGCCCAAGCTGTTGGTTACACCTCCGCAGGGACGGTCGAATTCATCGTAGACGGCGACAAGAACTTCTACTTCCTCGAGATGAACACCCGCCTTCAGGTGGAACACCCCATCACCGAGATGATTACAGGTGTCGACCTCGTTGAGCAGATGATCCGCGTTGCCAATGGCGAAGCACTGACGATCAAGCAAGACGACGTACAGATCAACGGCTGGGCCATCGAGAACCGCCTTTACGCCGAGGACCCGTATCGCGGCTTCCTGCCCTCCATCGGTCGTCTTACGCGCTACCGTCCGCCAGCAGAGATTGCTGCGGGTCCACTGCTCACCAACGACAAATGGCACGGCGATGCGCCCACAGGTGAGACGGCTGTGCGCAATGATACAGGCGTCTATGAGGGCGGCGAGATCAGCATGTACTACGATCCCATGATCGCCAAACTCTGCACATGGGCACCCACCCGCGAAGGCGCAATTGAGCGGATGCGCGTGGCGCTCGACAGCTTTGAAGTGGAAGGCATCGGTCACAACCTGCCGTTCCTGAGCGCCGTCATGGATCACCCGATCTTTGTTGCCGGCACAATGACAACTGCCTTCATTGAGAACGAATATCCTGATGGTTTCGACGGCGTCACACTGGCCGAGGGTGAGTTGAAGCGTATCGCCGCTGCCACTGCCGCCATGCACCGTGTGGCCGAGATCCGCCGTGCCCGCGTATCGGGCCGCATGGACAACCACGAACGCAAAGTGGGCACGCAGTGGAATGTAGCCTTGCAGGATCACAGCTTTGACGTGACAATCAGGGCTGACAAGGAAGGGGCCACCGTCACTTTCGAAGGTGGCGAAACCCTGCGTGTCTCCGGCGATTGGACACCCGGGGACCAGTTGGCCACGATGACAGTGGGGGATAAGCCGCTGATCCTGAAAGTCGGCAAAATCTCGGGCGGCTTCCGCATCCGCACCCGTGGTGCAGACCTGAAAGTTCATGTGCGCACCCCGCTTCAGGCGGAAATGGCGCGCAAGATGCCTGTCAAAGTGGCTCCCGATACGTCCAAACTCCTGTTCTGCCCAATGCCGGGTCTGATCGTGAAACTGGACGTGGCCGTTGGCGACGAAGTGCAGGACGGCCAAGCGCTCTGCACCATCGAGGCGATGAAAATGGAGAACATCCTGCGCGCCGAGCGTAAGGGCATTGTGACCAAGATCAATGCAGGCGCAGGCGACAGCCTCGCGGTGGATGACATCATCATGGAGTTCGAGTGAGCCTTGAGCCACTCATAAAAACGGTCGGGGGCCGCAAGGCCCCAGTCACCAGTCAGTCTGCGGCGTCTTTTGCGTCGCGGATTTCGCGCTGGCGCATGGGCATTTTGTCGATGCTGCGGGTGATTTCACGCACGTTCCACGGAAATGGTTTGCGCAGTTTGATGTCGCCATCCTTACCCACAAGCGTGAGCATGAACCCCCGTGGCCGCATTTTGAGCCTGATTGCACTGCGCGCATCGGGGTCCGTATCGGTGATCACAACCACGTCGCGCATCGCCAGATCAGTGGCACGGCTGGTCAAAAGCTCCATCTGTTCGATGAAGGCAGGATCATTCACACTGTCGGCAAAGACGATGACGGGGCGCTTTTTCCACTTAAATTCACTCAAATCCGTATCAGCAGCCACCAGAAACTCTATGTGCAGACCAGGTTCGCCTGTATTCTGCGCCTGTCCTGAAGTGGCAATTAAAGCAACGATTACAGCACCTAACAACGATTTCATAAGCTCTCCCTCTGCACTGTATATAGGGGGTCTGAGAGCGATTGCGAAGGCGGATCGCTCCATTTTTAGCATTAAGCCCACCGCAAGGGATTTTGCCACATGACTGTTGCAGTTTCACTTCCCGGGCTGCCGCGCGTGGCCCCTTGGCGCAAAGGCATTGTTAGATTTATGGATATTATCCTTCACGTGGGTGCGCATCGCACTGCTTCCACCAGTTTTCAGCATTATTTGCGGGGCAACCGCGGGCATCTCATGGCCGAGGGGACCGCCCTGTGGGAGCCGAACATGCTGCGCAAAGGGTTGTTTGATGGATTGTTTGCAGCACCGCGGATGATGAATGGCCGCAACCTCCAGCGCCGCGCGATGGGCCGTGTGCGATTGCACGCGGCACAGGCGAAACGGGCAGGGGCAAAGCGGCTGTTGGTGAGTGAGGAAAACATGATCGGCGCACCGCGGGCATGCCTTCGTGCGGCCACGCTTTTCCCCGCCATCGGGGAGCGGATGGCCCGCCTCGACGCCGCCTTTGAGGGGCGGATTACCCGCGTTGTCATGTGTATCCGTGCACAGGATTTGTGGTGGTCTTCGGTGACGGTTTATGGCGTGGGGCGCGGCCATGCCTTGCCCGATGCGCCACGTATCGCCGCGCTGGCCGCGTCGCCGCGCACGTGGCGTGACGTGATCACCGACCTGTCCTGCGCATTGCCAGAGACTGAAATCACCGTGATGCCCTTCGAGCAATTTGCAGGGCAGGCGGATAAGATACTGGAAGCGGCCACAGGCCACGCCGCCCCCCAACCCCATGCCAAAAGCTGGCTCAACCGTTCGCCCGATGTGGCGATGTTGCGCGAGAAGATGGCAGAGAATGGCATTCCTGCTGACGCTCTCTCTGCGCATCTTGTGACAGGTGAGGGGCGTTGGAACCCGTTTACCCCCGCGCAAAGTGCCGCTCTGCGCGAGGCCTATGCCGATGATATTATGTGGCTCGCCGCCGGTGCGGACGGGCTGGCAACACTGACAGAGGATCGCACCCGTACAAGAGCAGGGCTCACCCTGCCTGCGGGCGCACTGATAAAAGGACAATCCCATGACCGATACACCGAACACCGCTTCCAAGGACGCCAACAAGGACGATTGGCGCAAACTGGCTGAGGGAGAGCTGCGGGGCCGCTCGCTTGAGGATCTGACGTGGAAAACCCTTGAGGGGATCGACGTCGCCCCGCTCTACACTGCTGAGGATTTGGCAGATGTAAATCATCTGGGCGGGATTCCTGGCGAGGCACCTTATACACGCGGCGTCAAAGCCACGATGTATGCAGGCCGTCCTTGGACGATCCGTCAATACGCGGGTTTCTCCACCGCCGAGGAGAGCAACGCATTCTACCGCCGCGCCCTTGCCGCAGGCCAGCAGGGTGTCTCGGTCGCGTTTGATTTGGCCACCCACCGCGGCTATGACAGCGACCACCCCCGCGTTGAAGGCGATGTGGGTAAGGCGGGTGTCGCTATCGACTCTGTCGAGGATATGAAAATCCTCTTTGACGGTATTCCACTGGATAAAGTAAGCGTTTCCATGACGATGAACGGTGCGGTCATCCCGATCCTCGCCAGTTTCATCGTTGCAGGCGAAGAGCAGGGCCACTCCCGCGCGGTCCTGTCGGGCACCATCCAGAACGACATTCTCAAAGAGTTCATGGTGCGCAACACCTACATCTACCCACCAGAGCCTTCGATGAAGATCATCGCGGATATTATTGAATACACTGCCAACGAGATGCCGAAATTCAATTCCATCTCGATCTCGGGCTACCACATGCAAGAGGCGGGCGCGAACCTCGTCCAAGAGCTGGCCTTCACTCTTGCTGATGGCCGCGAGTACGTGCGCACGGCGATTGCCGCAGGCATGGACGTTGACAAATTCGCCCCGCGCCTGAGCTTCTTCTTCTGCATCGGCATGAACTTCTTTATGGAGGCTGCAAAACTGCGCGCAGCACGCCTGCTCTGGTCGCGCATCATGGCAGAGTTTGAACCGAAGAACCCCAAGTCCTCCATGCTGCGTACCCACTGCCAGACCTCTGGCGTGAGCCTGCAAGAGCAAGACCCTTATAACAACGTGATCCGCACCGCCTATGAGGCCATGTCGGCCGTCCTTGGCGGCACACAATCCCTGCACACCAACGCGCTGGATGAAGCCATCGCCCTGCCGACCGAGAACTCCAGCCGCATCGCGCGCAACACACAGCTGATCTTGCAGGAAGAAACGGGCATCACCAATGTCGTCGACCCGTTGGCAGGCTCCTATTACGTCGAAAAATTGACCCACGACATGGCAGAAGCCGCGTGGAAGCTGATTGAGGAAGTCGAGGAAATGGGTGGCATGACCAAAGCTGTCGCCACTGGCATGCCCAAGCTGCGCATTGAAGAGGCCGCCGCACAACGGCAGGCAGGCCAAGACCGTGGCACCGATGTCATCGTTGGCGTGAATAAATACCGCCGCGAAAAGGAAGACGCGATCGACATTATGGATGTGGACAACGTCGCCGTGCGCGACAGCCAGATCAAGCGCCTTGAGGGCATTCGCGCCACCCGTAATCAAGGCGATGTGGAACACGCCCTGTTCGAGCTGTCGCGCCGTGCAAAAGAGGGCGGCAACCTGCTGGAAGCCGCCATTGACGCCGCCCGCGCCCGTGCCACCGTAGGAGAGATCAGCATGGCCATGGAAGAAGAATTTGGCCGCCACCGCGCGGAAGTCAAAACCCTCGCAGGGGTTTACGGTGCCGCCTATGAGGGCGACGAAGGGTTTGCTGCGATCCAGAAATCGGTCGAGGAATTTGCCGAGGATGAAGGCCGCCGCCCGCGTATGCTGGTGGTCAAGATGGGGCAGGATGGCCATGATCGTGGTGCCAAAGTCATCGCCACAGCCTTTGCCGATATCGGTTTCGACGTGGACGTAGGTCCGCTGTTCCAGACCCCTGCCGAGGCGGCTCAGGACGCGGTCGACAACGACGTGCATGTGATTGGCATCAGCTCTCAGGCGGCAGGTCACAAGACGCTGGCACCCCAGCTTGTCAAAGCGCTCAAAGACGCAGGTGCGGAGGATATCCTCGTGATCTGTGGCGGCGTTATCCCGCAGCAGGACTACCAGTTCCTCTATGATGCTGGCGTGAAAGCGATCTTTGGCCCCGGCACCAACATCCCGAATGCGGCCCAAGATATTCTCAAACTGATCCGTGCAGCGCGCCCATGATCACTTTTGACCACATCGCCGTCGCGGGGGAGACCCTTGCGGCGGCAACTGCCCATGTCGAGGCTACCCTTGGCGTGCCGTTGCAGCAGGGCGGGGAGCATGCGATCTTCCACACCCAAAACACGCTACTTGGGCTTGCAGATCATCTCTATCTCGAGGCCATCGCCATTAACCCAGATGCGCCACAGCCTGACAGGCCCCGCTGGTTTGATCTTGATAACTTTTCGGGCGGACCGCGTCTGACAAACTGGATTTGCCGGTGCGATGATCTGTATGCCACGCTCGCGCAACTGCCTGATGGCTTTGGCAAACCCGTCGATCTGCAACGTGGCGATCTACGCTGGCGCATGGCAGTGCCACAAACGGGCTTGCTGCCCTATGATAACTGCGCTCCTGCGCTGATCGAGTGGGTTGGTGATGCCCATCCCGCGCCGCGTTTGACGCAACAAGGCTGTGGCATCACGTCCCTAGATGTCTCGCATCCGCAGGCTCCTGCCTTGGGCGCAATGCTTGCGCCACTCCTTGCTGATAAACGCATTACATTCAGTATCGGTGCTGCAAAATTGACGGCGACCCTGACCACACCGGGTGGCACCGCTATCCTGTGCTGATCCGCGCGGCAACGCAGGCGGACCTCCCGCAGATTGGCGCCCTCTGGAACGCGATGATCCGCGACACAACGGCCACCTTCACCTCGCGGGAAAAGAGCGCGGCCAACCTTGCTGAACTGTTAGACTCCAGACGCGATGCCTTCCTCGTGGCTGACGATGGCGGCACTTGCATGGGGTTCATCACTTGGGGCGGCTTCCGCGCAGGCGATGGATATGTCCACACGGCAGAGCACAGCATCATCACCACAAATCATGGCCAAGGCACAGGTCGCGCACTCATGGACGCCGCTATGGCAAAGGCGCGAACCCAAGGCATCCATGTCATGCTGGCAGCGATTGGCGGCGAAAATAATGCCGCAGTCGCATTCCACCAGCGATTGGGGTTTACAAAGACTGGTCATTTACCACAGGTAGGGCGCAAAATGGGGCGCTGGCATGACCTGATCTTGATGAGCAAAACCCTCACCGCCCCCTGACAATCCATCACCTGCAGGGTAAGGTAGCATCATGTCAATCTGGACCCGCATATCTGAGGCCCTCTCTGCTCTCGCCACTGGCGAAGGGTTATCAGCTGTCTTTGACCGCTTGCGCACAGCCCCCGAACGCTCCGTCGCCTTTACGATTGCGGTGGTAGCACTGGGGGCCAAGATGGCAAAAGCGGATGGGCAGGTGACGCGCGACGAAGTCACTGCCTTTCGTGAGGTTTTCCAGATCGCCGACACGGATGCGGCAGGGGCGGCCAAAGTATTCAACCTTGCACGTACCGATGTGGCAGGGTTTGACGACTATGCCCGCCGTATCAAAAACATGTTTGATGAGGATGCTACCATCCTGTGTGATTTGATGGAGGGATTGTTCCACATCGCCATGGCGGACGGCATCTACCATCCGAACGAAAACGCCTTTCTCGAAGAAGTTGCTGATATATTCGACCTGCCTGAGGGGGCGTTCGAGACATTGCGCGCGCGCTTTGTTCCCAACAGCTCGCCGTTGCCGCACACCGTGCTGGGCATCGCCCAAAACGCGACCCGTGAAGAGGCCCAGGCGGCGTGGCGCAAGCTGGTACGCGCCAATCATCCCGATGCGCTGATTGCACGCGGCCTGCCGGAAGAGGCTGTGAAAATGGCCGAAAAACGCATGATCGACATCAACCGCGCGTGGGAGACCCTGTCGGGCAAGGCCGCCTGATGCGGATTGCCACCTATAATGTGGAGTGGTTCGCCAACCTCTTTGACACAAACGATACGCTGCGCGTGGATGAGGGGTGGTCAGGCCGCCGCGACGTCACCCGCGCCCAGCAGATCGCGGCGGTTGGCCACGTGTTCCAAGCGATGGATGCCGACGCCGTGATGGTGATCGAAGCACTTGACACAGGCCGCAAAAGCAGCACAGTCGCTGCGCTCGAAAACTTTGCCGCCGCTTTTGACTTGCGCGCGCAAGGCGGTCATGGGCTTTGGCAACGATACACAGCAGGAAATTGCCCTGCTTTATTATCCAGATGTGCTTACTGTACTGCACGATCCCCAAGGGGCAGAGACGGGACCCGAAGGAGCCACAGGCGCACCGCGATTTGACGGCATCCTGCGCATCGACCTTGATATCGATGCTACCGAGGACAAGGTGGTCTTCTCCAAACCGCCCCTTGAACTCGCCCTCAAAACCGCCTGCGGTTTCGACTTCCGCATGATCGGCGCACATCTTAAGTCCAAAGCACCCCATGGTGCGCGCGATGATGCCCATGCCATGCAAATCTCCATCGCTAACCGTCGCAAGCAACTGGCCCAAGCGGTCTGGCTGCGTGCCCGTCTGGATGAAAGCATGGCCGCTGGCACGCCCCTGATGCTCATGGGGGACCTCAACGATGGTCCGGGGCTCGATGTGTTCGAGGACCTGTTTGGCCGTTCCTCGGTCGAGGTGATCCTTGGCGTTGACGGGCCGCATCCCCTGTCTGATCCTCATGCCGCCCGTGCTTTGGGTCAGCGGATCGGGGCAATGCCAACCACCTCAAGGTTCTGGATTCGCGAAGATGAGCGGTTTTTGCAAGCGCTGCTCGATTACATCATGGTCTGCCCTGTCTTGCGCGGTAATAACCCGCGCTGGCGCATCTGGCATCCCCTGGATGACCCGATCTGCTGGCATGATCCCGCGCTGCGCGATGCGCTTGTCACCGCGTCCGATCATTTCCCTGTTACGCTCGACATTGATCTGTAATCTGGAATTACGGCCAATGCTCCCTATATTAGGCCCATGAAACAGATCATCGCCGTCCCGCTTGTCTCCCTCATGCTCACCTCCCCGCTCATGGCGCAGGAGGAGGGGCCAACCCTGATGGAGCGCGGTGCACAGCTCTTCTTTGAAGGGTTGATGCAGGAAATGGCTCCTGCACTCGATGATATGGCCAAGTTGATGGAGCAGGCAGGTCCCGCCTTGCAGAACTTCGTCAGCGAGATGGGGCCAAAGCTGCTAACCATGCTTGAAGAGGTCGAGGATTGGAGCGTTTACGAAGCGCCCGAAGTCCTGCCCAACGGCGACATCATCATCCGCCGCAAGCCCGACGTGCCAGAATTGACACCAGAAGAGCAGATGCCCCAGATCGAGCTTTAGCGCTTTGACGTCGTCACAATCGCCTGCGCTTCGAGTGAGGAGGCCAGCGAGTTAAACCGCGCCTCCGCCACTTCCCCAAAGAGCGGCATCATTTCCGAACTCAGCCGCAGATGCAGTTCCTTCTTCTTTGGATACCAACGCATCTCGCCCAACTCCGCCACTTTATCCATCCACAGCATCGCGCCAAAGCGCATGGCCTTGCCCAGAATTTCCGCCTCCGCGCGGGTCTGCGCATCGACCATGTCAAACAGATCGGCAAACCGCGCATTCTCGCTTTTGTTGGAATAGCGGTGCATGAGCGCCAGCCCCATAAATATACGCTCGGAGTGTTTCAGCCCGCCAAGGTTTGCCCGTGTGGCGTTGTCAAAACAGACCTCGGCGCGGTAATCGGGGTGCGCGCGCCAGCTTACGTCGTGCAACAGACAAGCCGCTTTGATGAGCCGTTTGCGCGGCTCTGGCGCAGATTTATAGAGCGGCAGGATGAAGTTATACAGCATCCGCCCAAAGCCGGGGGATCGGGCATCCTTGTCCTCGGCAAAGCGGCAGGCCTCGATCAGCGGATCACGGTCGCGCAAACGTTGTGGCATCTGCTCATAAAGCATGCCCTCGCGGATACCGTAGCTTGAGATCGCAATATCTTTGGGTTTGAACGTCTTGACCAGCCGCGTGAGAACTTCGCACGCATAAGGCACCAGCGACGCACGCGCCGAGGAGACACCCGCAAGTGTGCGCATCTCTTCCATATTGTTGGTGCGGATATATTCGACCGTGTCGCGCACGGATTGGCGCGTCATGCGGTATTCGTGCAGCACATGCAGCGGGTAGCCACGCCGGATCATGTCAATCCGTGCAATCGCCCGCCAAGAGCCACCCACAAGGAACATGCGGTCCCGCTGGCTGCCCATTTTTTCGGCCAATGCCTGCATGGTTTCCTTGATATGGGCGTTGCGTGCTTTGGCACCGCCCTTAATATCGCGCAGCTTGAGCGGCCCGAGCGAGGAGGTCACCCGCTTGCCCACGCGCCCGCCCGAAATCTCCGCCAGCTCCAGCGAGGAACCGCCGATGTCGCAAACCAGACCGTACGCACCGGGCCAGCCCAGCAGCACGCCCTGCGCCGACAGCCGCGCCTCTTCCTCACCGTCAATGACCCAAATCTTCAGCCCGGTCTTCGCGCGCACTTCCTCACAAAATTCACGCCCGTCAGAGGCATCGCGCACAGCGGCCGTGGCCACCACGGTCATCTCAGACAGGCCCATCCCCTCGGCCAGCTTGGCAAACCGCCGCATCGCCGAGAGCGCGCGCACACGACCTTCGGGCGACAGATGGCCCGTGTCGGCCATGCCAGCACCCAAGGCGCACATGATCTTTTCGTTGTAGAAATAGGCGGGTGACCGTGCCGCCCCGTCAAACACCACCATGCGGACCGAGTTGGAGCCGACATCAACCACCCCCACACGCCGCAGCGCCCGTGCGCCAGGATCCTGAAACAGCGGCTTGCCGAACAGGCCCAGATCGGCAACGCCGGTTTCAGGAACGGGAAGTGTCGTGGGAACGGGATCAGTCATGCGCACTCCGGCAGATGAGGCGGAAAATCAGGGGGAGGGTGGCCCATACCCCGCCCCGCGTCAATCACTAACCAGCGGGGGGTGCAGGTGCTTTTCAGTCCTCGGTATGGGTGAGCTTTGGCACATCTGCTGCACCCGCACTGCCACGCCCCGACAGTGACGGGTTCTCCATAAAGAAGCGGTGGCAACTAAAGGCGAACTGACCGTCAGGAAGGGGCGGGCGGGTGAAACTGCCGTCAGGGGCCATGACCCAGCTTTGCGCAACATCTGCTAGGTTCGCCGCCATGATCTGGCTTGTGATCTGCGCCTTCACGGTGGGGTTTTCGATCTCTACCAATGTCTCGACGCGGCGGTTCAGGTTGCGCCCCATCCAGTCGGCAGAGGACATAAAGACCCGCGCCTTCTTGTGGGGAAGGCCATGCCCGTTCCCGAAACAGACGATGCGGCTATGCTCCAGAAAACGGCCCACGATGGATTTCACGCGGATGTTTTCCGACAGCCCCCGCACACCGGGGCGCAGCGCACAAATGCCACGGATCACAAGGCTGATCTGCACACCGGCGCCCGAGGCAGCATAAAGCGCGTCGATCACTTCATCATCCACAAGGCTGTTCATCTTGGCCCAGATCACGGCAGGTTTGCCCGCGCGGGCATGCTCGGCCTCGGCCTCGATCATAGCCAGCAGGCGTGGCTTGAGCGTGGTGGGCGATATGGCAAGGTTGTCGAGGTGCGCAGGCTGCGCGTATCCCGACAGGTAGTTAAATACTTTGGTCGCGTCGCGCCCCAGCTTTTGATCCGAAGTAAAGAGCGACAGGTCGGTATAAATCCGCGCTGTGATTGGATGATAATTGCCAGTGCCGTAATGGGTATAGGTGACCAACTCATCCCCCTCGCGCCGCACCACGGTTGATATTTTGGCATGCGTCTTGAGGTCGATAAACCCGTAAACCACATGCGCCCCCGCCCGTTCCAGCCGCCGCGACTGGCGAATGTTGGCAGCCTCGTCAAAACGGGCCTTCAGCTCAACCAGTGCGGTGACGGATTTCCCGTCCTCCGCCGCTTCGCACAGCGCCTCGACAATCGGGCTGTCGCGTGAGGTTCGATAAAGCGTCTGCTTGATCGCCACCACATTCGGATCGCGCGCAGCCTGCTGCAAGAAACGCACCACCATGTCGAATGTCTCGTACGGATGGTGCAAAAGCATGTCTTTTGAACGCATGGTTTTGAACATATCGCCGTCGTGGTCGGTGACGCGTTCGGGGATGCGCGGAATGAACGGGGGCCACAACAGATCGGTACGGTCATCGCTCACCAGTTGGGACAGATCGTCAATGCCGATCATGCCGTCGATCTCGATCACATCCTGCGGTTTTGCGCCCAACTCGTCCATGATCGTGGCGAGGAGTTTGGGCGGCGCACCTGCCGAATGGGTCATCCGCACCACTTCGCCGCGGCGGCGTCGTTTCAGCGCGACTTCGAATTCGCGCACAAGGTCCTCTGCCTCGTCCTCGACTTCCAGATCACTGTCGCGCAGCACGCGAAACTCGAAATGCGCCTTGAGTTTATACCCCGGAAAGAGGTCGGGAATTTTCAGCACCAGCAACTCTTCGAGCGGGAGAAAGCGCTTGCACCCTTCGGGCGCAGGCAGGGTGACAAAGCGGTCAATCTGCGCAGGGATCGGCAACAGCGCTTGAAGCGGCTTTTTATCACTCAACCGTTCAAGCTGTACCGCGAGGGCAAAGCCTGTGTTGGGCAAAAAGGGGAAGGGATGCGCAGGGTCAATCGCCAGCGGGGACAGAACCGCAAACACCTTGTTGAGGAACACGTCATCCAGCGCCTTGAGGTCGTCCTTGCTCAGATCATTTGGCCCTTCGAGCATGATATTCTGATCGTCGAGTTCGCGTAGCAAATCCACCAGCACCAATTGCTGCCGCATCATCAGCACGCGTGCGTTCTGGTTGATCAGCACCAACTGCTCGGCAGGGGTGAGGCCGTCAGCGGCGGGGGTGGTATTGCCCGCTTGGGCCAACTCGCGCAGACCCGCGACCCTTACGGTATAAAACTCGTCGAGGTTATCAGCGGAGATCGACAAAAACCGCAACCGCTCCAGCAGGGGCACGCGGGGGTTTTCGGCCTCTTCCACCACGCGCCAGTTAAAACCGAGCCAGCTCAGCTCGCGGTTATAGAACCGCCCCGGACCTGTCAGGTCCAGTTCAGGCAGATCAACAGGTGGATCAAAAGGTGCGGTCAGGAAATTGGCATCGGACATGGACTTAGCTATCCCACAGGAATGTAACGGCAATAAGACGGGATTGCCCGACTATCATCCACCTTGGGGCAGATTGTCCAGTACCTGCCCCGCCAAGGCGCGTGTAATGGGCCGTTTGAGCACAAGGCTCTCGTGATCGAGGGCGGCCACAATCTGGTTTGCCGCCGCAAATGAGCGGTCCATCCGCTTGAGCAGATAGGGGATCACATCGGGCGGTGGCATCAACTGACGATCCGCCAGTAGCTTGACCAATACCGCCGACAAAAGCGCATCGTCAGGTGCATCAATCGTCGTCTCCATTGCGCCTTGCAGGCGGCTCACCAGATCGGGCAGTTGCAGACCCCAATGCGCCACGGTCCCTGTCCCCGTCAGCAAAAGGGTATGCCCCTCCGCCAGCACCATATTATGCAAGTGGAAAAGGGCGGTCTGCGCCTCGCCGTCCCCCGCAATCTGTGGGATATCCTCAACCGCCACGCTGTTTTGGGCCAGTGTCGGCACGTCGTCGCTGCGCAGATCACACGCCGTGATAATCTGTGCATCCGCCGCTTGCGCCCAGACATGGGTGAGGTGGGTTTTGCCTGCGCCGACAGGGCCGCTCAGCACCATCTTGGCCCCTGACCAGTTGCGCCAGTTCTCGATCATTGCCACGGCCATCGCATTGGACGGGGCGACCAGAAAATCATCCCGCCCCCGTGCGGTCCGCACCGGCAGATCAAATCCCAACTGTATGGCCATCTTACTTGGACTTTTCGGTAAATTTGGGGTGCTGCTGCTCGGTGCCGCGATAGAGCAGGCTGTCTTGATATTGCTGCACCCCAAAGCGCGCAATCACGCCCAGCGAGGCCGCAACAGGCACCGCCACCAGCATACCCACAAAACCAAACAGCGTACCAAACACCGACAGCGACAGGATCAGCCACACAGGATGCAAGCCCACCGAGTTTCCGACAAGTTTTGGCGTCAGAACATTACCCTCGATCACCTGACCGATCACAAAAATACCGGCAACAAGGCCGATAGAAACCCAATCCCCCCAGAACTGGAACAATGCCAGCCCCAGCGCCAGCGCCCCGCCAATTAGCGCGCCGAGATATGGAACGAACGTGACCAGACCCGCGATGAAGCCGACCACCAGCCCGAACTGCAAGCCTACCAGCATCAGCGCAATCGCATAATAGGTCCCGAGGATCAGACAAACCGTGCCCATCCCGCGAATAAACGAGGCCAGCGTTTTGTCGATATCGCGGGCAAGGCCGCGTATCACAGGAGCATGATCGCGCGGCAACAGCCCGTCGATATGCGCAATCATCCGGTCCCAATCGAGCAGCATATAAACCGCCACCACAGGCACGATCACAAACAACATGATGATGTTGATGATGCCCGCCGCAGAACTCAGCGCCGTGTTCAAAAGCTCGCCACCGCGTTCCTTGACAGCTGTGCCCAGTGAATTAATCGAGGTTTGCAGCGTCGAGCCTTCTTCAAGCAGCGAGGGGAAGCGTTCTGTCACCCAAAGGCTGAGGCGCTTGGTCAGATCGGGTGCTATCTCGAAGAGGTTGACCGCTTGGGCCACCAGCGTCGGAATGACCAAGAGCGCCATGATGACAAACACCAAAAGTGCTACAACAGTAATTACCGCCGTAGACATGGCCCGTGTGAGGCCCATCCACTCAAGGCGGTCAGCCACAGGATCAAGGAAATAGGCGATCGCACTACCCAGCACAAAGGGCAGCAACACATCTCCCATAAACCACAAAACCACGAGGATGGCGGCCGAGGCGACGCCCCAATATTTCATCTGGTCTTTGATCGGCAGTGCCATGTCGTACGCTCCTGAAGGATGCATGACACATCGCCCATGGCGCTTGTGTTTTCAAGGGGGCCAACAGGGCAGTGAACCCGAAAAAGGTCCCGCCACGGGGGCAGAACCTTGGATTTTGCGTAAATATGCGCCGTTAGTGGCAGGCAGGGCGCGTACCGGGCAGCAGCACTTTGTCGATGACATGGATCACACCGTTGTCCGCCTTGATGTTCGCCACCACGACTGTGGCAGTCTCGCCTGTGCCGTCCGCGATGCTCACGCCATCGGCGTTCTTGGTGATGCACAACCGCTCGGCGGCATTGATCGGCTTGAAATAGGTGGAACCTGTGGGGATCGCTTCGGCAGGCAAATTACGGTCGTCAACATGGTACAGCAGGATATCGGTCAGCTGACCCTTGTTTTCGGGCTTGAGCAATGTCTCGACCGTGCCTTCGGGCAGGGCGGCAAAGGCGTCATTGAGCGGGGCATAGACGGTGAAAGGTCCGGCACCTTGCAGCGTCTCGGCCAAGCCGGCAGCGGAAACTGCCGCCACCAACGTCGAGAAGCGCGCATCGGCAGAGGCGATCTCGACAATATTATCGGCAGAGGCGGTTGTCGCCATGCCAAGTGTGGTTGCAAAAGCGTCGGCGGTGAATATCTGTATAATCATTGGGTATCCTTTTCGTGGGCCACATGCGGCGTTGCATGTCCCAAAAGTTACGCGGGCCACGGCACAATGGTTCAAATCCGCGCCATAACATCTTGTTGTTTTGCTTTTTAAGCGCTGCGGTCTACGCCGCCGCCCTTTGTTCGGCTGGACAGTCCGCCCACCGGCATCCTAAGCTTGGTTCTGGCCTGTCAGGAGTTTGAAGAATGTCCCAAGCGATCCATGCGCCCAGCGATGCGACCTTGATGCACCAGACTGCGCGCATCCTCAAAGGCACTTCTTACGGCGATGTCTGGTCGCTGCTCTTGGAGGGGTTGGGATTTTTCGGGATCACAGCCGTGCGCTACGGGCTGACGCGGTCGCGCTATGGCATGTCATTGGGCGACTTGCAGGATATCCTGTTTTTGTCGTCGCTAGGCGCACAGGATTTCACCGACTACATCGAAACAGGCCTCTACCGCCGCTCGCCCCATTATCGCTGGATGGCGGAGAATGACGGCGTTGTCTCGTGGGGCTGGTTCGTGGATCAAGCGCAGGCAGGCAATCTGTTGGAAGACGAGCAGCTCTTTTTGCAAGAAATGGAAGCAGTGGGCCAACCCGCTGGTTATCTGCTCAGCTTTCCCTCCGACACCACGCGCCTCAAAGGGGGCTTGGGCATGATGGGCCAGCGCGACTGGTCGCAGGCGCAGATGGATGAACTGTGGCTCCACCACGGCGAGGCGATCGAGGCGATGTGCATTGCCGCCCACCTGAACATCACCCGCATGCCGCTGCCCTCCAAACGCAACCCGCTGCGCCCGCGCCAGCGCGAAATGCTCGAATGGATCGCAGAGGGAAAATCCATGCAGGATGTGGCCGTGCTGACGAGCCTTTCCGTTGCGACGGTCGAGAAACACCTGCGCGCGACGCGCTGGATGTAGACACAACCGCACAGGCCATTGCCCGCGCGGCCCTGCTGGGGCAGTTGTTTGTGGTGGGCCAAGACAGCACTGCTTGACACTCCCTCGCACAGAGCCACGATTGCCCAGACCTTTCCAACAGGAGCCACCCCATGCGCACGCCCTTTGATTCCGAACTCCAGACCCGCCTGATGCGCTATTCCGCTGTAGACACCCAATCGGACGAGAGCAGCCCGAGCCAGCCCTCAACCGCCTGCCAACTGGACCTGAGCCGCATGCTGGTGGCGGAATTAGAGGAGATGGGCGCAAGTGACGTGCAACGCACTGATTACGGTGTGGTGCTGGCCACAGTGCCTGCCACAGCCGAAGGGCCGACCATCGGCCTTTGCGCCCATGTGGATACCGCTCCGCAATTCAACGCTACAAGGGTAAAGCCGCGCCTGATACAGGGGTACAATGGGGGCGATATCACCTTCCCCGATGCACCCGAACGCCGCCTTGGCCCCGACATCTCGCCCCATCTGAGCGAGTGTGTGGGCCATGACCTCATCACCGCTTCTGGCACGACCCTGCTGGGCGGCGATGACAAGGCGGGTGTGGCGATTATCATGACCACGGCACGGCATCTGCTGCAAAATCCCGACATTCCCCATGGCAAATTGCGCCTTGCCTTCACCCCTGACGAGGAAATCGGCCGCGGTGTCGATCCGCGCTTGCCTGCCGATATGGCCTGCGATTTTGCCTATACTTTTGACGGCTCCAAACCGGGTGAAGTGGAACATGAGACATTCTCGGCCGATCGCGGCATTGTCACCGTCACAGGTGTGTCGATCCACCCCGGTTGGGCCAAGGACAAACTGGTGAACGCCATGCATCTGGCCGCCCGTGTGATTGAAATGCTGCCTCAGAAAAACATGACCCCTGAAACCACGAGTGGGACCCAAGGCTTCATCCATGCCACCGACATCAGCGGTGACGCGGCACAAACGCGCATCGGCTTTATCCTGCGCGACTTTGAACTGGCGGGTCTGACCAAGAAGGGCGAAATCCTTCGCTCGGTCTGCGAGCTGGTTGGCCTGACCGAGCCGCGCGCCAAGATCACCTGCGAGATCACACCGCAATATCGCAACATGCGCTATTGGCTGGAGAATGACATGACGCCTGTGCATCTGGCCCATGATGCCGTGCGCGACGCGGGGCTTGCGCCTGTCTCGGTTCCGATCCGTGGCGGCACCGATGGCTCACGGCTGACGGAAATGGGGCTGCCCTGTCCCAATATCTTTACGGGCATGCAGGAAATTCATGGACCGCTTGAGTGGATATCGGTGCAGGATATGGCCAAGGCCACCGATGTGGCGCTGCGTTTGGTGCAGCGTGCTGTGCGTGGGGGGCGTGGCTGAGGGCGTCTCCATTCAGCTTGCTGCAATGGGACAATTGAAAGAACTCCCCTTGGGCTTCCCAGAGTTTATTTGGCAAAATAGAGAAGCAGTCATCTTGATGATTGTGGTGAGGTCTTGTTTGGCTTAGGCAAAAGACGAAGTTTTTAGAGGAGCGCCCCCATGCGTTTGAGCCGTTATTTCCTGCCCGTTTTGAAAGAAACCCCCGCCGAGGCGCAGATTGTCAGCCACCGCTATATGTTGCGCGCAGGCATGATCAAGCAGAACGCCGCGGGGATTTATTCGTGGTTGCCGCTGGGCTTCAAGGTGCTGCGCAAGCTTGAGAACATCGTGCATGAGGAGCAGATGCGGGCAGGCCACGTGCCAATGCTGATGCCGACCTTGCAGCCTGCGGATTTGTGGCGCGAGAGTGGTCGCTATGATGACTACGGCGAGGAAATGCTGCGCATCACGGATCGTCAGGGCCGTGACATGCTCTACGGTCCCACCAATGAAGAGATGATCACCGATATATTCCGCTCCCATGTGGGCAGCTACAAGGACCTGCCGCTCACCCTCTATCATATTCAGTGGAAATTCCGCGACGAGATGCGCCCGCGCTTTGGCGTCATGCGGGGCCGCGAATTCTTTATGAAGGACGGGTATAACTTCGACCTAACCAAAGAGGACGCGCTGCATGCGTATAACCGCCACCTCGTCAGCTACCTGCGCACCTATGAGCGGATGGGCCTTCAGGCGATCCCGATGCGTGCGGATTCTGGCCCCATTGGCGGCGATGATACGCATGAATTCTTGGTTTTGGCCGAGACAGGCGAGTCGGAAGTTTTCTATGACAGCGCAGTCACCGACCTCAAATTCGGCGACCGTGCGATCGACTATGACAGCCATGCAGAGTGCGCCGCTGTGATGGAGGAATTCACCACCAAATATGCCCGCACCGACGAGACGCATGATGAGGCGCTGTTCAATGCCATCCCCGAAGAACGCCGCCGCACTGCACGCGGCATCGAAGTGGGGCAGATATTCTACTTCGGCACCAAATATTCCGAAGCCATGGGTGCCACAGTCCAAGGGCCAGACGGCAAAGTTGTGCCTGTCCACATGGGCAGCCACGGCATCGGCGTCTCCCGCCTGCTGGGGGCGATCATCGAAGCCAGCCATGACGATAAGGGCATCATCTGGCCCGAAGGGGTCACGCCCTTCCATTGTGGTATCGTCAACCTCAAGCAGGGCGATGAAGAAGCCGACGGCGCATGCCAAGCGCTTTATGACAGCCTCACGGCGCTGGGCCTTGAGCCGCTCTATGATGACCGCAACGAGCGGGCAGGCGGTAAGTTTGCGACGATGGACCTGATTGGTCTGCCATGGCGCATTACCGTGGGTCCACGCGGCCTCAAGAACGGTGTGGTCGAGCTGACCTCACGCCGCACAGGCGAGAGCGAAGAGATGCCGCCAGAACAGGCCGTTGAGCGCATTGCCCAAATTTACAAAGGTCTCACCGTCCGCGGAATTTGACCGATTGGCAGAGCGCGGACTGGACCTGCGCTCCGTTTGCGCCATTCTATGTGTGACAACACAAGGAGTGGCGATGAAACATTTACTCACTTTTGCAGTCGCGGTCGCGATAGCTACAGGCGCTTGTGCGCAGGGCGTCGAACGGGGCGCCAAAAACGCGCCGCAGTTCACCCCCGCCTTCCCGAACCAGACCCGCGCGCCCGCAATGGACAGTGGTGTTGCGATGCAAATCGACGTTCTGGCCGAGGGGCTTGAGACCCCTTGGGGTGTAGAAGTATTGCCCGAGGGTGGCTATCTGGTGACCGAACGCTCGGGTGCGCTGCGCATGTTGAAGGATGGCAAAGTAAGTGCGCCAATCAGCGGTGTGCCGCAGGTGTTGGCGGAGCGGCAGGGTGGCCTGCTCGACGTGGCCTTGGCCGAGGATTTTGCCACCAGCCGCGTGATTTTCCTCACCTACGCCAAGCCGATGCAGGGTGGCATGTCGGCGACGGCTGCGGCGCGTGCTGTGCTGAGTGCAGATGGCAGGGCGCTTACCGATTTGCGCGACGTCTTTGTGCAAGACCCGCCATCGCCCAATGCCATGCACTTCGGCTCCCGCGCCGTGCTGCAGGGCGATACCCTCTATATCAATACAGGCGAGCATTTCTCGACCCGTGAGCGCAAGTTTTCCCAAGACCTCGACAAGACCTATGGCAAAGTCGTGTGGGTAAATCTGGACGGTGGGGCCGCAAAGGGAAACCCGTTTAACAATGAAATCTGGACCCTCGGCCACCGCAATGTGCAGGGCGCGGACATCCGCCCGTCTGACGGCACGCTCTGGAAGCCATTGAAGTGGTCCTACTTATTCGGACTGTTTTGCGGCTTAGCTAAGGTGCATCTTGTTTCTG
>CAWVWS010000019.1:0-28493 GCA_963933905.1 uncultured Sulfitobacter sp. | reverse complement strand
CAATTACGACGGCTTGACCGCCGAGCGCGACAGCGCAACAGCACGGCGCAGGGCAAGGGATGCCTCGATCACAGCCATGATTGCAACAAGCCACAACAGCGGCACAGCGCCCACCTCGACAATCATCCAGCCCGCAATCAGGGGAAAGCCGAAAATGCCGATAAAATAAGTCAACGCAAAAACCTGTAATGTTTGCGCGCTGAGATCCTCGTCCGCGTCATTGGCGGTCATGGCCACAAGGATCGGGTAAGAAACACCATACCCCACCCCGAACAGGACAGCCACCAGCAGATAAAGCGGCACACTCGAGCCGCTAAAGATAAACAAGACGATGCTCAGGCTCATCACATACTGCAACAGCGCGATGGTCCGGTATGGGTTTGCACCCCCTTTGAACCGCGCGAGCATCAGGCGGCAGACGACAACAGTAACCGTGTAAGTCAGGAAGAAACTGGCATAATCCAGCCCCCGCGCATCGGCAAAAACGGTCTGGAAGTTGTTGAGGCCCGCAAAAACACTCGCCCCCAGACAGACCATGGTGACAGGCAGAACTGCTTTTGACCGCACAACACCCCGCAGAGCCGCGCGGGTAATGCGCGAAGGGGCCTCGGTCCGCTGGCCCAACGCATGGGCCTTGATCGGCGCATCGAGCATAAAAAACAGCAGTGCACTCACCAGACAAAGCGCCCCCGTCAAAAGGAAAGCATCGCGGATGGAATAGCCAAGCCCCTCCAAAACAGAGGCCAGAACAGGCGAGAGGCCAAACCCCGCCATGACAAACACCGACAAAAGCGTGAAATACCGCACGCGGTCATCGACCCCCACCAGTCTGGTCAGAACAATCGGCCCCAAAGAATAGGTCAGCCCCCAGCCAAAGCCCAGCAGCACACTCGCCAAGACAAGCCAGACACCGACCGTCGAAACATTCCCATAAAGAACAAGTGCTGCTGATATCGCCACACAGGCGCAGGCAAGCGTCCTCAGCCGCCCGAAGATGTCCGACAAATGCCCCGAGAAATACACCGTAACCACCGTACAAACGGCAGTCACCCCCAACATCAGCCCAACAACTTTTTCATTCGCACCAAAACTCTCAAACAGCCGCGGTAGCATAAAGGTCAGCCCATAAGCGCCTGCCTGAAGAAACACCGCCAGAAAATACAAAAAGAAGACTGAAAACCGCGACATCCCGATTGGCCCTTACATCCCGCGCCATCGCGCGCGTTCAAAAAGGCTACACCCTGCCCCTGCATGCGGTAACCCGCAATCAGCTGTAACTGAATATTGCAGCTTGGGAAGGATATGGGGGCAAACCGTTTAACCGCAGTTTGCCCCATATCAAATGCGGTATGTGGTACCCGAGGCCGGACTCGAACCGGCACACCTTGCGGCGGGAGATTTTGAATCTCCTGCGTCTACCATTCCGCCACTCGGGCACAGCGCTGATGTAGCCTGCGTCTGATCGCGAGGCAAGACAAAAAAATGTGGATATGAACGTGCTGTGGGTACAGGTTGCATCTCTCTTGACCTGACCTGCGCATGATGTTTTTGAAGGCCAGACCCCAAGCCCCGAATACAAGGGAAGCGCGCGCAATGATCCAACGCCTTTACGACTGGACGCTCAACCTCGCCGAGCACCGCCACGCCCTTTGGGTGCTTGCCTTTGTCTCTTTCATCGAAAGCTCGGTCTTTCCGATCCCGCCCGATATCATCATGATCCCGATGATCCTTGCCCGTCCCAACCGCGCCTTCCTGATTGCAGGTGTGGCGCTGGTGGCCTCGGTCCTTGGCGGGATGTTGGGCTATGCCATTGGCGCGCTTGCCTTTGAAGCCCTGGGAGAGCCGATCCTGAACGCCCTTGGCAAAGCCGACGCGATGGAGGCCTTCTCGGAGCGGTTCAACGATGTCGGCTTCTGGGCTGTGCTGATCGCAGGCATCACGCCCTTCCCCTACAAAGTGATCACCATCATGTCGGGCGTCACCGCCATGCCGCTTGGCACATTTATCGCAACTTCGATCCTCGCGCGCGGGTTGCGGTTCTTCCTTGTGGCACTGCTGCTCTATAAGTACGGCGAGCCTGTACGCGACTTTATTGAAAAACGCTTGCCGTTGATGTTCACTCTCGCTGTTGCCCTCGTGATTGGCGGGTTCCTTGTTCTAAAGGTTCTGTGATGCGATTTGTTCTTTTAGCCACGCTTGGCTCTGCTGCAGTTCTTCTCGGCGCCTACGGGTTTCAGCACTTGGGCGGAATGGCCCCGTGCAAACTGTGCCTTTGGCAGCGCTGGCCCCATGGCACTGCTATCCTGATTGGTCTTGCGATCCTGTTCACGGGCGAAATCCGCACGGCGTGGATGGGCGCTGTGGCGGCCCTCACCACGGCTGGCATCGGCTTTTACCACGTCGGTGTTGAACAGGGCTGGTGGGAAGGACCGACAAGCTGCACCTCAAATGGTGTGGATAAAGTGAGTGCCGAGGAGCTGCTGAACCAGATCCTCGCCGCCCCCTTGGTGCGCTGTGACGATATCGCGTGGCAACTGGCAGGCATCAGCATGGCAGGCTGGAACGCGATCCTGTCGCTCGGCCTTGTGGCCTTGTGGATACAGGCAATGCGCAAAGGCTAGGCCAGCGCTAAACCGCATTTTGCGTGCTGAGCAGCAGGCTCGTCTCCGATGCGATTACCCCGTCCAGACGGCGTATACGGTCCAGCACCAGATCAAACTGGCCCAACGTGGCCGTCCCGATTTCGACAATCAGATCCCACCGCCCGTTTGTTGAATGAACCGCCCGCAGCTCTGACATCGCTGCAAGCTGGCGCTTGATCCGCTCTGCGCCGCGCCCCTCAATCCCGATCATCATCAGGCCGCGCACAGGGTCCCGCGCCACATCTGCCGCTGTGATGACGGAAAACCCGACAATCTCGCCGCGTGCCTTCAGCCGCTCCAACCGCGTGCGCACGGTGGCGCGTGACACGCCCAGACGGGCCGCCAAATCCGACAGCGACGCGCGCGCATCATGACGCAGTGCCGCCAGCAGTGCATTGTCCATTTCGTCCACAATCACCTCCGTTTTGCAAAGCATTGAATCATATTGGTCAAAATATACCCTATTCATTTCTCATTTATGAAAGATATACCAGATCAAACACATAGAGGAGTGACCCCCATGACCCCCCAGCACTGCATCCTGCAAGGCGCACCACTTGATTGCGGTAAACACCGTCGCGGCTGTATCATGGGGCCCGATGCCTACCGCACCGCCGGCCTTGGCGAAGCGTTGCAAAGCCTTGGGCACACGATCTCGGAAATCGGCAACGTGGCGCCAATCCCCTATACAGACATGCCCCACCCCAAGCTGCACCGCCTGTCAGAGACGATTGCATGGACCTATGCGCTGGCCGACACAACCGAGGCCTCATTTGCACGCGGCATGCCGATTACCATGGGCGGCGATCACGCGCTGGCCGCTGGTACTGTCCTTGGTGCCATGCGTTTCGCTGCCAAAATGGGCCGCCCGCTTTTTGTCCTATGGCTCGATGCGCACAGCGATTTCCATACGCTGGAGTCGACTGACAGCGGTAATTTGCACGGTACACCCATGGCCTATGTCACGGGCCGCGGGGCGTTTCCCGATTGGCCTGCCCTGCCCGCACCGCTGCCCTATGAAAATATTGCCATGATCGGCCTGCGCTCCGTCGATCCTGCCGAGCGGGCCGCATTGCAAGAGACTGCCATCACCCGTGTCGACATGCGCCAGATCGACGAGACAGGCATCGGCACACCGCTGGGTGAATTTCTAGACCGCGTGGCTGCCGTTAACGGCATGCTGCATGTCTCGCTTGATGTGGACTTTCTCGACCCCGCCGCTGCCCCCGCCGTCGGCACCACTGTACCGGGCGGTGCAACCGTGCGCGAAGGCCATCTTGTGATGGAGATGATCAACGACAGCGAACTGATGACATCGCTCGATCTGGTCGAGTTGAACCCGTTTTTGGACGAGCGGGGCCGCACGGCACAGCTTATGGTCGATCTCGCCGCTTCCGCCTTGGGCCGCAACGTCTTTGACCGGCCAACTCGCGCATTCTAAGGGCGCGGCGTGCTGGCGGTGACATCCACGCCGTAGAGCCAGTCAAACGCGCCCAGCATCCGCATTGGTGCAAAACGGCTGCCGAGACGCAGCGCACTATGGGCAGCAAACCGCACCGGACCGCGTCGTAAATGATAGCGCCACGCGTTGCCCTCAGCGGCCTTGATGACACGGGCCACCCGTGGCATCCGCACACTCTGGTACTGCGGCAGCGCCGCGGTGCCACCGCGCTCCACATGATCGGCCAGCACCCAGGCATCCTCTAGCGCCATATTGGCCCCCTGCGCCAGAAACGGCAGCGTCGGATGCGCAGCATCGCCCAGCAACGCCACACCGCCTTGTTGCCAGACTGGGGCCACGGGATGGCGGTGCAGCCCCCATAAGGTTGGCGCCTCAACAGCCGCAATCATCTCCCCCGCAAGCCCACCAAACCCATCAAACGCAGCGCGTAAATGGGCTGGGTCATCGGTATGGTTCCAGCCTTCCTCCGCCCATGCCTCACGCTCCTCCACTGCCACAAGGTTGACCAAGGCCCCCCCGCGCAGCGGATAACTCACCAGATGCCGCCCCGGCCCCATCGTGACCATTGCCACATCACCGTGGCCCATTTTGTTGGGTACCGTCGCACGCCACGCCACTTGCCCCGTAAAGTAGGGCGCATCCGCCCCGTTGAGCGCCACACGCGCACGCGAATGGATGCCATCAGCGCCGACAATCAACTCTGCCCGCCGTTTGGAGCCATCGGTCAGCGTCAGCTCGGGCGTCTCACCCGCTGTCACATCATCAACCGTGCAGCCCATCTCGAAACTCACGTTATTCTCCAGCGCTGATGTGCGTAGTACCTCGATCAGATCGGCACGGTGCATGAAGTAATAGGTCTGCTCGGACGGGAGGCGCATCAGGTCCAGCCGTGCCACATCGCCAGCACGGTCATGGGCCTGCATCACAACGGCGCGCCCGCGCACAGCACCGCGCCCCACCAGCCGCTTTTCCAGCCCCAGCGCGCGCAGAACTGCCAGCCCGTTGGGGCTCACCTGAAGGCCGGCCCCCACTTCACGGATTTGTGCCGCCTGTTCGATCACCGTGACCGCAACACCGCGCCGTGCAAGGGCCGTTGCCGCCGCCAGACCGCCAATACCGGCCCCGATCACGATCGCATTGCTTATCTTGGCCATATCCGCATTTCCCTATACAAAAGGCGCCCCAGCTTTCACTAAGGCGCCCCTGATATTCAAGACATAATTACCGTCCCGCGCACAACAAGGGCGCGGCATGGATCATTCGTCGCGGTGCACTTTCTCGCGGCGCTCGTGCTTTTCTTGTGCCTCAAGGCTCATGGTGGCGATCGGACGTGCTTCAAGCCGCTTGAGCGAAATCGGATCGCCCGTCACAGAGCAATAGCCGAACTCGCCTTCATCAATGCGGCGCAGGGCTGCGTCGATCTTGTTGACCAGTTTCCGCGCGCGATCGCGGGTGCGCAACTCCAGCGCGCGATCGGTTTCCTCGGAGGCGCGGTCATTCACGTCTGGAATGTTGCGCGTGCCGTCTTGCAGCGTCTCGATCATCTCGCGGCTGCCCTCAAGCAACTCCGCCTTCCAGTCCAGCAACTTCCAGCGGAAGTACTCGATCTGCTTGTTATTCATGAACGGCTCGTCTTCTGACGGAACGTAATCCGCAGGCAAGCTATTTTTCTTTTTGATTTCACCGGTATCTTTGACAGATTTTGTAAGTGTCACTTGGCAACCCCCTCACGACATTCCCCATTTGCGGGGTCTCTATAGGAGGGATGAGCGATTGTCACTACTCAATGATACGCTATTATGAATCTTGATTTATATGAAAAAACCCAGCCAGAAAGTTGATCCGACTATGAAATTCCAAGGTACCGCAGACTATGTCGCAACAGATGATCTGAAAATTGCGGTGAACGCAGCGGTCCAGCTTGAGCGCCCTCTACTCGTTAAAGGGGAACCTGGCACGGGAAAGACGGAACTGGCCCGCCAGGTCTCGGCGGCTCTGGGTCTGCGCATGATCGAATGGAACATCAAATCCACCACCCGCGCGCAGCAGGGTCTGTATGAGTATGACGCCGTGTCCCGCCTGCGCGACAGCCAGCTGGGCGAGGAAAAGGTCCACGATGTTTCCAACTATATCCGCAAGGGAAAGCTCTGGGAAGCCTTCGAGGCGGGTGAAAAGGTCGTTCTGCTCATTGACGAGATCGATAAGGCCGACATTGAATTCCCCAACGACCTTCTACAAGAACTTGATAAAATGGATTTTTTCGTTTACGAGACAGGCGAGACGATCAAGGCAAAGGTTCGCCCTATCGTCATAATCACTTCCAATAACGAGAAGGAACTCCCCGACGCCTTCCTGCGCCGCTGCTTCTTCCATTACATCCAGTTCCCCGACATGGAGACGCTGAAAAAGATCGTTGAGGTCCACCATGCAGGCATCAAACCTGAGTTGCTGACCACCGCCCTCACCCAATTCTACGAGATCCGCGACCAGCAGGGCATCAAGAAAAAACCGTCCACCTCCGAGGTCATCGACTGGCTCAAGCTGCTGCTGGCCGAAGATCTGGATGCGGCTGACCTGAAGAAAGACGGCACTTCCGCCCTGCCCAAACTGCATGGCGCGCTTTTGAAGAACGAACAAGACGTGCATCTGTTCGAGCGCCTCGCCTTTATGGCACGCGGCGGTCGCTAACGATGTCGTGGCGGCGCAAGGCGGTTTATCTGATCCTCATTGCGCCGCTCCATCACATCCTGTCGCTCATCGCCACGGTTCCGGCGACGCTTCTCCTCCCTCCTGATATCTTCGCGCAACTCCTGCTCACGATCCCGCTTTTTGCGGTGGCCGTCTGGACGGTGGTACCTGCATTTCAGCGCTCAATGGGCCTTCAAATCTCCCCTCACAGAATCGTGGCCCATCGGATCGCAACACTTCTTGGCGGTCTGCTGCCGCTGGGACTGATAATTGTGGCAGTGTTTTCAGGCTTTGCGACGCCTGTAGAAGCGCTCGTTCTTGGCGCTTTGATCCTGTATCGCCATCCATGCGTGGCTTATCCGCGCCTCCTGAACGCTCCCTGCTATCCCTTTCAAACTGTGGCTTTTTCACGTCACAGCGATCCGTCTGCCCCATTCCATAAAATTTGCCCTGATTTTGCCTTAATTGCTCCATACCCGTGACTGGTTGAGAGGCGAAAAGATCTCCAATTGAAGCTCAAAAGGGCAGGCAGGCAGAGTTATGAGTATCCAGAACGCACCATCGGTGCGCTTGCATGTTGCACGCTTTTCAACAGTTTTCGCATCACACCTCATCTTGGGGCACGCTACATGAAGTCGCGCATAGCCTTGATGCTCGCCATGGCGCTCAACGCCTGTACCCCGACAACGGGCGGCGATGTTTCCCGCCTTATGACCATTTCGGACAGCTCGCTGCCGCCTGTAAAAGTGTTCGCTTCGGGCAATCATGCAGGTCCAGTGCGCGCCAACAACGATCTGGCCCTTGATTTCATCGAATTGTCTTTCAAACTGGAGAGTGGCCGTGAATTGCCCGTCTTCACCCGCTTTGAAGGTCCCATTACTGTCAAAGTTGTCGGCGACCAGCCTGCCTCCCTGCAACATGACCTGACCCGCCTGATGGGCCGTCTGCGCAGTGAATCACGGATCAACATCAGCCAGATCACCAGCGGCCCTGCCAATATCACAATCCATGCAGTTCCGCGCAAAGACATCCGCGCCGTGCTGCCGCAGGCTGCCTGCTTTGTCGCGCCAAACGTGAGTTCCATGGCGGAATACCGCAAGGCGCGCAAAACCCAGAAGGCAAACTGGTCCCAGCTGCGCAAACGCGAAAAACTGGCGATCTTTCTGCCCAATGACGTGAGCCCCCAAGAAGTGCGCGATTGCCTGCACGAAGAACTGGCGCAATCACTCGGACCGCTCAACGATCTCTACCGCCTGCCCGACTCCATCTTTAACGACGACAACGTGCATACGGTGCTGACGGGTTTCGATACGCTGATGCTGCGGGCCTATTACTCGCCTAAACTGCACAACGGCATGTCACGCGGTCAGGTGGCCGCCACCCTGCCCCATATCCTGCGCGAGATTAACCCACGCGGCGAATTTGCCGCATCCCAATTTCCGACCCGCACGCCAATCCAATGGAAGCGCGCGATTGAAACCGCACTTGGCCCCGCCGCATCAGGCGCCGAGCGCCGCAAAGGCGCTGCTGAAGCCCTGCGCATAGCAAAAGCAATGGGATGGCAGGACCAGCGCCGCGCATTCGCCCATTACGCAATGGGCCGTGTCCTGCAACGCGCCGACCCCAAGACCGCACAGGCACACTATGCCCAAGCCAAAGCATATTACCGCGCCACACCCGGAACAGGTCTGCATCAGGCGTTCGTCGCCACCCAGCTGGCCGCCTATTCTATCAGCCAGGGCAAAGGCGCCGAAGCGCTCGGCCTTGTCCAACCCCACATAGAGACCGCAAAACGCAGCGAAAACGCCGCCTTGCTTTCAACGCTCCTGCTGCTACGTGCCGAAGCGCTGGATTTGGAAAACCGCACCTCAGAAGCACAGGCAGTACGTCTGGACAGTCTGGGTTGGGCACGGTACGGATTTGGCTCTGACTGGGCTGTGCGGGCCAAGCTGCGCGAGATTTCATCGCTGAACCCGCTCAAAGGATAGCCCGCAAACACAAAGGGTTAAGAGCATGATTGTTATTGGGTTGGCGCTACTCGGCATTATCATCGGTGGCATGACCGCCAAAAAACGCCGCGGCAACCGCAAGGACATCGCACAATATGCGGTCGGTTACGGTTTTGCCTTCCTGATCGTCGGCATGTTCGCCACTGTCATCATTGACCGGCTGGTGAGCTAATGTTTCTGCCCTTCTTCGAGCATCTGCGCGCCCATAAAGTTCCCGTATCCATGCGGGAATTTTTGGCGTTTCTGGACGGTATGGCCGCGGGCCTCGCCACCTTTGACGTCGAGGCCTTCTATTACCTCGCCCGCGTGAGCATGGTGAAAGACGAGCGCAACATCGACAAGTTCGACCAAGCCTTCGCCGCTGCCTTTTCCGGCTTGGAAAACATCACTGTAGAGCGGGTTCTTGAAGCAGTAGACATTCCCGAAGAATGGCTCCGCAAGATGTCAGAGAAACATCTCACCGCCGAAGAAAAAGCCGAGATCGAAGCCTTGGGCGGTTTTGACAAATTGATGGAAACGCTCAAAGAACGGCTCAAAGAACAAGAAAAGCGCCACGAGGGCGGCAACAAATGGGTCGGCACTGGCGGCACCTCCCCCTTCGGTGCCTATGGCTACAACCCCGAAGGCGTGCGCATCGGCCAAAAAGAAGGCCGCCACGGCAATGCCGTCAAGGTCTGGGAGAAACGCGAGTTCCGCAACCTCGACGACAGTGTTGAGCTGGGCACCCGTAACATCAAAGTGGCCCTCAAACGTCTGCGCCGTTGGGCGCGGGATGGTGCCAACGAGGAGTTGGACCTCAACGGCACCATCCGCTCCACCGCCGAACAAGGATATCTGGACGTCAAAACCCGCCCCGAGCGGCGCAATGCTGTCAAAGTATTGCTGTTCCTCGACGTGGGCGGCTCCATGGACCCCCATATCAAAGTGGTGGAAGAGCTGTTCTCCGCCGCGCGATCCGAATTCAAACATATGGAATCCTTCTACTTCCATAACTGTTTGTACGAAGGCGTATGGCGCGACAACCGCCGCCGCTGGGACGCGCAGACCCCCACGCACGAGATCATCCGCACCTACGGCCCCGATTACCGCTGTATCTTTGTCGGTGACGCGAGCATGTCCCCTTATGAGATCGCCTACCCCGGTGGTGCGAACGAGCATTGGAACCCCGAGGCAGGATCTGTCTGGCTCAACCGTGCACGCGAGCAGTGGAAATCAAACCTCTGGATCAATCCGATCCCCGAGAAATACTGGTCCTACACCCAATCAATCACCATGATCCAAGAGATCTTTGGACAAGAGGCGATGGTGCCCATGACGCTCGAAGGGCTGTCACGCGGGATGAAGACGCTTACGCGGTAATCAGTCTATTGACCTAAAATAGACAAAATCCCTTCATAGTTGAAACGCAAAAATAATCGTATTATCCTAGTAAGATCAAGATGATACATTATCAGGAATTACTGCGATGGGTGCTGCACTTTTACTGGGTCTGATGGCCGCGATCATGATCCCTTGGCTGGGCGATGACGATTCCGACGAAGAACCAATCAGCCCAGAGCCTGAAGAGGCGCCGATTGTTCCGTTACCAGAAGAAACGCCAGTGGTCCCCGATGCCCAGCCATCCATTACTGTAACCGGACTACAGGTGGAGGGAACCGAAGCTGGCGATAATATTACGCTTGCGGATATCCCTACTACTGACTCCCGCCTCGCCGACGGGATAGTCGTAAACGGCAACGGGGGTGATGATATTCTCGATTTGGTTCCGGAAACAGGAGTAGAACCTGAAGCTTTCGGACCAGATGTTATTTTTGACTCAAGTATCTCGGGCGGCGATGGTAACGATACAATTACTGTTTATGACGCAACCGGCAGCAGGGTTTTTGGCGGTGCGGGAGATGACCTGATCACGGTAACAGAGAACGAAGGTGACCGTGTTATTGTAGAGGCGGGGAGCGGAAATGATACGATTGACGCCCGTGATGTCGATAACGGCGATGACACAATTCTGGTAAGTGGTACAAACGGCGCCGGTACCGGTCAGACGGCAGTGCGCTTTGGTGGGGCCGGAGACGATTTAATAGTCTACGAAAGCTCGCCGCTCAGTCCTTTGGATACCCGATACGAGAATCCGTTGCAGCTGGTTGGAGGCGAGGATGCTGACACATTTCGCATAGTGTTTGACCAAGGATCCCCAATTTTGGACCAGGACATATCGGAAGGGACCGAGCGGGTCACAATGGCCACTCTTGTCGTGATCGATGATTTCGAGCCGGGTATCGACACGTTAGAAATCGATGCCTCCGTGACAAACAGCGCCTATGAGCTGAGCGAGGTTAGGCTGGAAGAGGACGAACAAGAAGGCACAACGAACGTGATTGTTAGCTATACCAGCGAGACCGAAGTAAACCGCGACGTAGTTATCACGGTCAACGCAACGGGCGTGGACATTGACAACCTCGTACTGCCGGACTGGTTGGCCATGGAAGAAGTGGCCTGAGCCTACGACCTTTTGAGCGCAGTCGGCACTTGTCCTGCACCGTTTTCCATCCATGTTAAGCGTATGATAAAAGTCATCCCCATCATGCTCGCCGTGCTCAACACCAATATTCTTTTTGCTTTTTCGTAGAACCCCGAGGCTGGCTGCGCTTGGTTGAACTGCGCGCGCGATCATTGGAAATCTAACCTCTGGATTAATCCAATCCCCCAGAAATACTGCGCCTACACCCAATCGATCACCATGATCCAAGAGATTTTTGGCCAAGAGGCGATGGTCCCCATGACACTTGAGGGTCTAAGCCGCGGCATGAAGACCCTCACCCGCTAACGCAGGGTGAGGTTGCCAATCGCAGCGCGGATCACGCTTTTTGTGTCGTCACTATCGCCAGACACCGCCAGCCCGACCAGCGCCCCTTTGGTTCCGCCAAAGGCGCGTGCATAATCCGCTGCAAGATCAACCTTTTCGCTGTGCGATCCTGTTCCCGCCTGCCGCAACGCGATGGTCACACCCTGCCCCTTCGGCCCGTAAGGCGATGGGATCACCTGCCCCCGCGCAGCGTTCCCGCCCCACGCATACTGGATGATCCGCACGTCACTGTTGCCCAGCAGGCTACGGATGTTGGCGCCCTTAAGGCTCGGCGCGACGCTTTCGGGTACAAAGACAAAATAGAGTGAGATATTGCGATCATCACCGCCCTTTCTCGCAAGGTTGGTCGCTGGCACCGACTGATCCACCGTCCAACTCCAAGACGCAGCCTTGCTCCCATAGTCCTTCTGCCCGACCCGTGTCCAAGCGATTGAAACCGACCCGTCAGAAACAAGCCCGAGGGTCGAGCCAAAGCTGTATTTATTGGAGCTGAACAGCGACAAGCGCTGTTCCTGCCAACCGCTTGAAAAACTGACAGATCCTGCCAAGGCAGTGCTCGCCAGAACACTGAACAACACTGCTGATACCGCTAAACGCATGTGACACTCCTATGTGTGGTTGCCTAACGACCTAGATCGTAAGCACACCGCTGACCAGTAAACACCTGTCACACTTCCGTCAGTGCGCCCTTGCCGCCTGCGGCACTGATCTACCCTTGCGCGTCCCGCCCCACGCCCCATATTAAAACTATGATCAAAGTTCTCCCCATCCTGCTCGCTGTGCTCTACGGCCTTGCCATGTACCGCTTTTCCGTGTGGCGCACGGGGCGCGAGCTCGATGAGAAATCGACCGTGCTTGCCGATCCGAAATTGGTCACCATGAGCAAGCAGATGGCGAAAGCCCTCGATCTGCCGCATATCCACGTCCACATCTACGAGATCGAGCCAGTCAACGGCCTTGCCGCCCCCGACGGGCGCATCTTTATCACGCGCGGTTTCTACAATAAATTCCGCGCAGGTGATGTCACCGCCGAGGAACTGGCCAGCGTAATCGCCCATGAGCTCGGACATGTGGCCTTGGGTCACTCCCGCCGCCGAATGATCGATTTTTCGGGCCAAAACGCCATGCGTGCGATGTTGGGCATGGTGCTGAGCCGTTTCATCCCCGGCATTGGCATCTGGATCGCCAATACGCTGACGTCCCTGCTGGCCGCGAAACTCTCGCGCAGCGACGAGTTCGAGGCAGACGCATATGCCGCCGCCTTGCTTACCAAAGCAGGGATCGGCATAGACCCGCAAATCTCACTGTTTCACAAGCTTGATGCGCTGACAAAGTCAGGGGGTGGCACGGCTCCCGCATGGCTGATGACACACCCGAAAACAGAAGAGCGAATTGCAGCCCTGACCAAGATGCAAGACAAATGGTAACTCTAATTCAATATCTTACAGTCGGAAGCTAACAAAATAGTTTAAGCTGTGAGCGCTTTGCCCAGCCGTGGCAACCGCGCCTTCTTCATCAAAGAACGCATATTCCAATCCTCTCCCGACAGCCGCCGCGCCTCTTGCACGACCGCCTGCGCCACGGCAGTCACCTCATCGGGATCACCATGGAAATGCCCCAGCAGGAAGGCATCGGGATCATTCCGGCTCAGCCCCTCTTCAGCCAAGATACCGCGCGGAAAATCCTTGGCGTTCATGGTGATGATGCCGTCCGCATTACCATGCACCGCCGCCGCGAGAACATGAATGTCGTTGGCATCGGGCAACCACAGCCGCGCCTCAAGCCCCACATGCACAGGCACACTCGCATCGGGAAACGCGGCTTGCACCATCGCCACTTCGCCCCGCGCCACAGCCTCCCCTTGCGGTCCTAGTTTGCGTGCCGCCAGCGCCCATTCCTCAAGGATGCGCGCCGACCACAGCGGGGTATAAGCCCCCGTTCGCGCAACGCCCAGCAACATCTCCCGCATCACAGTGGGATAGATCACACAAGCATCGAGCAGCATTTTCATGGGACGCCCCCGAAAGGCTTATAAGTGGAAAAACAGAGACTTGAGGTAGCCTGTCTCTGCCAGTTGCGGCAGTTGTGGATGGTCCGCACCCGCAAATCCGGTGTGGATCAACGACGGACGCCGCCCCGCACGACCAATGCCCCGCACGGATGCAGTGCGGAAGGACGCCAAATCAGCCGCATGGGAGCAGGAGCACAGCCCCAGAATACCGCCCTCGGCCACCAATGGTGCCGCCAGCCGAGCAATCCGCTCATAGGCCCGCAATCCCGCTTCCAACGCTGGTTTTGCGGGCGCAAAAGCAGGTGGATCACAGATAATCACATCAAATTCCGCACCCTCGGCGCGCAAAGCGGTCAACACGTCAAAGGCATCGCCCTGACGGATGCTGACCTTGTCAGACACACCCATCGCCGCGGCCCCCTGCTCGGCCAGTGCCAGCGCAGGCGCAGAGCCGTCAATACAAAGCGCAGATTGCGCACCCGCAGCAACTGCCGCGAGACCAAACCCACCCACATGGGCAAAGACATCCAGCACCCGCGCGCCGCGCGACAAAGATGCTGCGAACGCATGGTTGGGTCGCTGGTCATAGAAAATACCGGTCTTTTGCCCACCCGTCAGGTCCGCCATATAGGTGGCCCCGTTCATCAGCACAGGCACAGCCGCATCAGGGGCAGAGCCTGCCAGAACGCCGCTCACATCATCCAGCCCTTCAAGGCTGCGCGTGCGGCCAGAGGCGTTTTTCAGAACATTCGTAACACCCGTCACTTCAATGAGCGCCGCCGTCAGCGGCTCGATCAGCGCGTCAGACCACGCCGCATTCGGCTGGATCACACAAGTATCGCCAAAGCGGTCGATAATCACACCCGGCAGGCCGTCGGCCTCGGCATGTACAAGACGGTAGAACGGCGCGTCATACATCCGCTCGCGCAGGGCCAGCGCACGGCGCAGATGCCCCGCCATCCACGTCTGATCAATCGACGCCTCGGGATCCTGATCCATCATCCGCGCGATAATCTTGGAATTATTGTTGACCGTCACCACACCCAAAGGCTGGCGCAGCGCGTCCTCCAACACCGCCATAGAGCCTGCGGGCAGGCCTTTTGTGCGGCGGTCGGTGACCAGCTCGTTGGCATAAACCCATGGTGCGCCATGCCGGATGGCACGCGCATTGGCCTTTGGCATAAGGCGAACTACGGGAAGTGGGGCGGATACGGGAAAAGGCGCTACTGTCATAGCGCCTTCCCTAGTCGGTTCCCAATGAAAGGGAAAGCTAGATTCTGTTAACCAGCTGGAAGAAACCATGGCTGGCGTTCTGGTAGCCTGCTGGCTTGACCATCTGCTGGCGGATCACTTCGGCCAGATGGTTGGTCAGGCGAACCTTCTGGGTCAGGCCGCGTGCTTCGGCTGTTTTTGCCTGTTGGCCACCAAAGGCCTCGAGGTCGGTCTCAATCCGGCACGGTTTGGACAGATGCTCACCTGTTTTGCCGTCGCGCAGCATCATGTCAAAGACGACATGGTGCACACCGCCAACAGTATAACGTGCCTTCTCGCTCAGCGCATGAAAGCGCACAAGCTGGATGTCGAGGATGATCGGCACGGGGCCTTCAACCTTTGCCGTACCCTGAAGCATGGCGTCTTTAATGATCTTGCCCACTTGGGCGTGACGGTCGCCAATCGGATCCTCGCGCCACACGATATCACCATGGGGGTAATAGCGGTTCGCTTCCGAGACCTTCAACGAGGATGGCACATTGACGTTGATCTGCGACACGTTGATCTGACGCACGATGGCTGCCTGCAACGCTTCAGCAGTGAGCAATTCAGGGGAAGGCGCAAATGCCTGCGTGCCATAGTTGACGGTGGCAGTTGTGCTTGAGCCACCAATCGGCGCAGCGCGTGTTACCACATCGTTCGACGCACATGCGCTCAATACGGCGCCAAGGGTCAATGCACATGCCAGCTTGATCAGTTTCATCTTGTTACTCCTCGGGCCGAAAGGGCCGTCACTTTGTTACAAGACCTGTTTGGAGGGCGAATGAGGCAGGTTTTAGACAAATTCGCGCCAAACTTTGCACAAATTCGCGGTATTCGGGCTTGCAAGGGGCATTACGTAGCGGAAACCTACGTCATCTTTGGCGATGCATCAGTCCCGTGGACGGCTCCGCCAGCCCCCGCGGCGGCGCGGCGTGGCAATCGTGAGCAACCCCTCTGAGAGGACTTCAGACATCGGATGGGCAGGATCAGTGCCGTACAATGCCAGCAACCCACGCATGGCCGTATGGGTGTCACGCTCCACACCAAGGCTTAGCGCCCAATCCAGAAAGATAGAGCGACACTCGGGTTTGGTGATCCCCTCGATCCGGTAGGCTTCAAAAATCAGGCCCTTGGGATCATCTGGCGTTGCTTTGTCCATCATGTCTCTCCAGTCGTATAGGCGCCAAGGGCGTCGCTGATGATTGCATCCGCTCGGGCGAAAGTCTGGGTCAGTTGCGCCTCCAAATCAGCCGCCGTGTCGTTTTCGCCCCCTGCACCAGCCGCATGGATCAAAAACTGCCGCGACGCTTCACGCAGCGCCTCACTCTTGAGCGGGCGCGATGACAACAGTCGCGTGGCAGATTGCAGCGCCCACAACCGCTCATAGGCACTAATCAATTCATCCTGCCCTGCCGCATCAATCAGTCCCGCCGCACAGGCCGCTTTCAACCCTTGAGGAATGTCGCGCTCAGGCGCGCCCCCGATCAGCGCCCCCGCTTGGGCAAACAGCTCGATATCCTGCAAGCGACCCGCGCCGATCTTGGCGTCCAGCACCCCGTCTGGGGATTTCGCCGAGGCAATTCGCGCGCGCATCTCCGCCGTTTGGGCGCAGACATTGGCGATATCACGCGGTCCTTGCACGATCTCGCGGCGCAATGCCTCCACCACATCCCCCAGCGCCTCTGGTCCCGCAATGACTTGCGCTCGGGTCAGCGCCAGATGCTCCCAGACCCACGCCTCCTCCCGCTGGTAGGCAGTAAAGCTGTCGATCGAGGTGGCAACAGGACCCTTGTTGCCAGAGGGGCGCAAACGCAGATCCAACTCATAAAGCCGCCCTTGGGCCATGGGCGCGCTCATGGCGGTAATCATCGCTTGGGTCAGGCGCGCATAGTATTGTCGCGCAGGCAGAGGCCGCTTGCCGTCCGAAGCCTCAACCCCGTCCGCGTCATAGATCATAATAAGGTCCAGATCCGATTGTGCCGTAAGCCGACCTGCCCCCAGTGACCCCATCCCGACGATCACAGCGCCCGTGCCCGGTGGTGGCCCGTGGCGGCGGGAAAATTCCGCAATGACAACAGGCCAAAGAGCGCGCAGCACTGCACGGGCCAGATCACTGTATTGTCGCGCTGCTTTCACCGCCCCTGTGAGGCCGCGCAGGTGGTGGACCCCAATGCGGAAATGCCATTCGCGCGCCCATGCCCGCGTGCCATCCAACTGCAATTCATAGTCATCCAATGCTGCCAATCGCACCGACAGAGCCTCGAACAAGGCCTCCTGCCCCGGCCAGTCGCTAAAGAAGTCGCCCCCGATTACCGCATCCAGCACAGCAGCATTGCGCGACAGATGCGCCGCCAACATGGGCGAGACGGAGACGATATTGATGAGTAAATCCGCCAGCTGCGGATTCGACTTGAGCAGGGAAAACAACTGCACCCCCGCAGGCAACCCCGCCAAAAAGCCGTCAAAGGCCAGCAACGCTTCGTCAGGCTTGTCCGCCTGCGCCAACCTTGCCAGCAACTCAGGCTTGAGCCGCTCGAACAACTCCGCACCCCGATCAGAGCGCAGCGCGGGATAGCTGAGCCATTTCTCGGTCACCGCCCCGTCAAACACATGGCTCCCCTCGGGCAGGACCGCATCGCCACGCGCCTCGGTGAAAAACCCTTCGGTAATCTCGTGGACCGCATTCAGGCGGGTGTGCAGAGTGCTTTCCAGATCAGCCACATCCATATCCATCATCGCCGCAATCCGCGCCATGCCTTCGGGCGATTTAGGCAGGGTGTGGGTCTGCGCATCACGCACCATCTGCAAACGGTGTTCCACCATGCGATGAAACGTATAGTGATCGGCCAATTCCTCCGCCGCTTCCTGCGGCACCCATCCTTTCTGCGCAAGGATGCTCAGCCCTTCCTTGGTTCCGCGCACCCGCAATTCAGGATCACGCCCCCCTGCAATCAACTGCCGCGTCTGGGTGAAAAACTCGATCTCCCGAATGCCCCCGCGCCCCAGCTTCATGTTGTGATCGGGCAGCGTTATCGCACCGCCCAGCCCCTTATGCTCCCGAATGGCGAGGCGCATGTCGTGCGCGTCCTGAATGGCGGCAAAATCCAGATGCCTGCGCCAGACAAAAGGGCGCATGGTGCGCAAGAACGCATCACCCACGCCAATATCCCCCGCACAGGGCCGCGCTTTGATATAGGCAGCGCGCTCCCATGTGCGGCCCAAACTCTCGTAATACCGCTCCGCCGCCAGCAGCCCAAGGCAGACTGGATTGACCGACGGATCAGGCCGCAAGCGCAAATCGGTCCGAAAGACATAGCCGTCTCCCGTAATCTCGCTCAGGCTCGCCGCCATGGCGCGGGTTGCCTTTATCAGCCCTGCGCGGGCGTCCTGAAAATCATCAGGCGCATACCGGCTCTCGTCAAACAGACAAATCAGGTCAATATCGGAGGAATAGTTCAACTCCCCCGCACCCATCTTTCCCATCGCCAGCACAGTCATACCGCCGCCAGTTTCGGCATCCTCAGGCACAAGTCCCGGCAGCTTGCCACGCTTGATCAGTGCAGACACAGCAACGCGCAAAGCCGCCTGCGCCGCCGCATCGGCATAATGAGTGAGCGCGCCTGTCACCTCTTCCAGGGACCACGCGCCCCCCAAATCCGCCAGCGCCGACAAAAGCGCTACCCGCCGCTTGCCCTCGCGCAGCCCCGCATTCACCGTATCCGCCTCAAGCAGCGTGATGGCTTGCAACACCTGCGCCAAAGCCGCCTCTGGCGCTTCCACAGCTTCCTCCAACCACGCAGCCTCTTTTGAGATCAGCAGCCCAAGGTAGGGCGACAATGCCGCTGTCGCGCCAATCAGCGGCCACAATGCAGCATCAAACCTCCCAAGCGGCAGATCAGCGTCCTCTGGAGCAGAGGAGCGCGGCGAACGGGTGAGGCGTTTTACAAGGGAAATATCATCCATAGCGCTACAGTTGCCTGTGTCCGGGGGCGCGTCAATGGCTGCAATACACAAAATCGGGGAGTGCAAGAGACTGATAAAAATGGATAATCTAAAATAATGTGAATACCCTTCACATAGACCCTTGCAAATCTGTGGTTGGTCACCAAATTATAAGATGTGAAAGGCATTTACATTAAGGTCTTTCTCCGGTGAAGCGCCCCACCTACGGCGGCAGCACACCGCCACTCTGAGGGACACCTATAACTTACACTGAAACCTACCCGTCCAGCGCCACGCCCCGCGAGAACTGGTTTGTGCGCTCCGAGAAATGGCTCGATGCGCGTGGCAAGGGCGCATGGATCGCCGCAATGGTCCTCGGCTTTATCTTCTTCTGGCCCGTTGGCCTTGCCCTTCTGGCCTATATGATCTGGAGTAAACGTATGTTTTCATCATCCTCCCGCCGCATGAGCCATAGCCCGTCTTTTGCCATGCGCCGCCCCACAGGCAACGCCGCTTTTGACGCCTACAAGGCCGACACCCTGCGCCGCCTGCAAGAAGAGCAGGACAGCTTCGAGAGCTTCCTCGACCGTCTGCGTGCAGCCAAGGACAAGTCCGAGTTCGATGCCTTCATGGACGAGCGCGCCACCCGCAAGGACGACAAGCCAGAGGCGTAACGCCTTGACACCTCCCCCGCGCCCTCCCACATCGGGGGGGTGCATTTCCCTGCCCCCAACATCTGAAAGCCCCCAATGACACCTGATCCCGATATCCAGCCCCAGTTCTACGAAGGTGTGCCCTCCAAACGCCTGCTTGCATGGGTCGTGGATACGCTCATCATCGGGGTGCTTACACTTCTCACCATCCCGTTCACCTTCTTTATCAGCCTGTTTTTCCTGCCCTTCGTGTTTTTTATGATCAGTTTTGCCTACCGCGTGGTGACACTCTCGCGCGGTTCGGCCACTTGGGGCATGCGGGTCATGGCGATCGAGTTGCGCGATGCACAGGATGCGCCTTTTGATGTCTCACAGGCCTTCTTGCACACGCTGGGCTATTCCCTGTCGATCATGATTGCCCCACTGCAACTGATCTCGATGGTCTTGATGCTCAGCACTGAGCGCCGTCAGGGCCTCACCGATATTCTGATGGGGACTGTGGCGCTCAACCGCCGCGTCTGAGGGATTGGCCGCGCAGCGCCAACCCTTTTCACCGCAACCCAACTTTAGGGTTTGCGCCCCTGAACCATCGCGCTATCTTGCCGTTCAGTTCAACAGCCGGATCACCTGATGCGTCACACGCTTCCCATCGCCCCGCAGTTCTACGTTACTGCCCCCCAGCCCTGCCCCTACCTTGAGGGCAGGATGGAGCGGAAGCTGTTCACCGCCTTGCAGGGCGAAAACGCGGACAAGCTCAATAATTCACTCTCCTCACAAGGGTTCCGCCGCAGCCAGAACGTGCTCTACCGTCCCTCCTGCGCCGAATGCGCCTCCTGCCTGTCTGCGCGCATTGACGTGTCAAAATTCGAGCCGACAAAAAGCCAGAAGCGGACGATCAAACGCAATGTGACGCTGAACCGCCGCGCCACATCGCCATGGGCCACCGAGGATCAATACGATCTGTTCCGCCGCTACCTCGACAGCCGCCATGCGGACGGCGGCATGGCCGATATGGATGTGTTCGAATTCGCCGCCATGATCGAGGAAACCCCGATCCGCAGCCGTGTGATCGAATACACGGATACAGACACAAACGATCTGATCGGCGTCTGCCTGACGGATGTCTTGGGCGACGGTGTGAGCATGGTCTATTCCTTCTACACACCCGACCTGCCGCAAAACGGGTTGGGCAACTACATCATCCTCGACCATATCGAAATAGCCCGCGATGCCGGCCTGCCATACGTCTACCTCGGCTACTGGGTCCCCGGCAGCCAGAAGATGGGCTATAAGGCCAAGTTCTCGGGGATAGAGGTCTTTATGGGCGGCGCATGGCAACCGATGCGCGACCCCGAAGCCTTTGCGCGCAACAGCGTCCCCCTCAGCAACGATCCCATCGCCGAGCAGGTTGCCAATATCTCGCTACCCGACCTGAGCCCCAAACGGGTCTAACCCCCCTCACAGCCCACACAGCAAAACAAGATCGCGCCGCACCTGCCGCCTGCGCCCCTTCTCTATTTTTCTTTTAAACTCGATCCCACACGCCCCACAGCCACACCGGAAATGATGAAACGCAAAAGGCCGCCCCATGTCAGGGCGGCCTTTGCATGTTTCAGGTCGGGACCAGATCAGTTCGGGATCAGATCCGGCACAATCGTCACGATCGCAGGGAAGAACCACAGGATTGCAAGACCCGCCACCTGGATCAATACAAACGGTATGATCCCGCGATAGATGTGCTGTGTCGTCACACTCGGCGGGGCGACCCCGCGTAGGTAGAACAGCGCAAATCCGAAGGGCGGCGTCAGGAAGGATGTCTGCAAGTTCACCGCGATCATGATCGTCACCCATTTGGGATCGAACGTACCGCCGTAAATCACAGGTCCCACAATCGGCACCACGATGTAGATGATCTCGAGGAAGTCGAGCACAAAGCCCAGCACAAACAGGACCACCATCACGATGAGGAAGACCTTGACCTCGTTGTCAAACGACTTGAGGAATTGCTGGATATAGTGCTCTCCACCAAAGCTGATGACGACAAGGTTAAGCAACTGCGAGCCGATGAGGATCGTAAACACCATCGAAGTCACTTTTGCTGTTTCACGCACAACAGGCGTCAGAATGCCGTTGGTGAACAGGATGTAGCAGCTGAACAACAGACCAAAGACCGCGTAGAGGAAGGCACCATACGCGGCAAAGAAGGCCACCCAGTTCTCGAAACCGACCTCGTCCTGATTGATGCGTAAATCGAAATTCACACCCAGCAGGATACAGATGATGATCGCCAGCGTGGACCAGATCACAACCTTGGGTGAGCGGTCCAGATCCTTGAGCTTGCGGAAGGCCGCCAGCATGATCGCACCACCCGCCCCCAAGGCCGCAGCAGGCGTCGGGTTGGTAATACCACCAAGTATGGAGCCAAGCACCGCCACGATAAGCACAAGCGGTGGGAAGACAACGCGGATCAGCTCGTTCTTGGCACACAGTTTGGTGCCGTAAACCACCCCGTACATGACCGCCACAAACGGCAACGCCATGAGCACAACCATTGTCCCGGGTGTGGTCGTGGGCGAGACCAGCAAGATATCCACCAACAGCAGCAGGACCATACCAATGCCGCCAATAATAAGCGGCTTGGTATCCGACGAAGGCGACACACCGCGCGCCGTTGTCATGATAAGACCCAGAAGAATCATCAGTATCGCGATACCCGTCCCGATAGGCGCAGCATCGGCAATCTTGGCAGCTTGGGCTGCGGCGAACTCGTCTTCGGTAAGCTTGGCACTCTGTGCCAAACCGCCCGCATCGTCGATCACCTGCTGCTGTTGCAGCGCAAGGTCCCAACGCTCCAGCCCGTGCAACTCGATCATCGCCGCCTGACACTCTGCACCTACATTCGTCCGCAGAGTGGCACTTTCACCAATGTCGGAGAAGCTGGAGATGCGCGTGTTCTGCGAGCCGACAACTCCGAGGTTGCCCAGCAGGATCGTGCCCACAATCATCAACACAGGTGCGCCAACAAACCATGTAAACGCCTCGTTGCGTGTCACGGGTTCCGCATTGGTGGACCCCATTGCAACCGCTGGCGCCTTGCTCGGGTTGAACACAGCATAGCCGAAGGCATAAAGCGCATAGAGCAACGCCAGCAAAATACCGGGCAGCAAAGCCGCCTGAAACAACGTCCCCACCGAGACAACCGCAGGCTCACCCAGATAGGTCAGCGCATCGGTACAGCCCAACGAGGAGGCACGCGCTTCCTGAGCAGAGGAATACAAGTCACCCGCCAGCGTACCGAGCAAGACAATCACAATCGAGGGCGGAATGATCTGCCCCAATGTGCCAGAGGCCGCAATGACCCCCGTCGCCAGTTCGGGCGAATAGTTGTTGCGCAACATCGTCGGCAGCGCCAGCAGACCCATGGTCACAACAGTCGCACCCACAATCCCTGTGGACGCGGCTAGAAAAGCCCCCACAACAACCACGGACACAGCCAGACCACCGGGCAGCGGGCCAAACACTTTGGCCATCGAGGTCAGCAGGTCATTCGCGATCTTGGAACGCTCAAGCGTGATGCCCATCAGAACGAACATCAAAACCGCAAGCAGTGTCTCGATTGACTGACCAGCAAGCACCCGCTCGTTCATGCGGTTCACAACAAAGGACACGTTGCGGTCCATCGCCACTTCCCAACCCTGTGGGAAAACAGGCTCGGCGATCCGCACCAACTCGGGGTATCGGAACACCGATATCGCGTCCTCCTTGATGCCGGAATTCACCAGCGCGCGGTACGCCTCCGATGAAGTATCAATCGCTTGGTGGATGAGCAAACCCGCACTGTCCATCGCCGCGATAATCGCGAATGAGATCATCCCCGCCCCGCCAATGGCAAAGGCCACGGGAAAGCCCGACAAAATACCACCAAACAGGCAGATGAATACGATAATCAGGCCAACTTCGACCCCGTCCAGACCAAAAAACATCAGTGTGCTCCCTCATAGGCTTCTTCGCCTTCGCCAAGGGTGTCCTTGTCGAGATATTTACCTTCGCTCTCTTCGCCTTCGCGAAGCTCACACCATGAGCGGTAGAAGAGTGCAATCGCCTGCAAGATCACCATCACGCAGAACATGCACAGCAGGATTTTGAACATGAAATAACCGTTAAAGCCGTTGGGCGAGAAACCGATTGTCTCAACGTTCCACTTGAGCAGACGCGATTTGCGCAGCAACAACTCAAGGCTGTCAGAGGCCGAGGGGTTGGGCGTCACCAGATGGCGCCATAAGAAGAACCAGCCATAGAGCCAGACCACCAGCGCAAAAGGCATCATAAAGAAGAGCGCGCCAAACATGTCGATGATCTTCTTTGTGCGGAATTTCGCGCCTGCATAGAACAGGTCAACCCGCACATGCCCACCCTGCACAAAGGTATAGGACACACAAAGACAAACCACCAATGCATTGAAAAGCTTTAGTTCTTCGGCAAACCACGAGATGTCGAACTGGAGCGGAATACCAAAACCGATGGAGATGTCTGGCCGCGTGAAAATACGCTGCATAAAGACGATGACGATCTGCTGGATCACCATGATCAGGCCCGCCCATGCAAACAGACGCCCCATCCCGTTGGCAAACCCCTCAAGGCCGCGGACCATGCCCCACATGAATTCACGTTTGCGCATACCAACGATGGTCAGGACGACCAGTGCCGTGGCCAGCACAAAGAAAAGCTCGGTCGAGGCACCGTAATAGATGAAACGCATCATCGCATGCGGATCGGCCCAGTTGAGCCACGTCCCCGGATTGAGCAGTGCCACGAAGAAGTTATAAAACGCTTCCAGCACATTGCCGCTCACAAATTGGAGAAAGCCACTATCTTGGAACTTGTCGAGACAGCTGAGCTTTGAGCCCTCAGCTGCACGGAAAAATCCCGAACATACAATATCGTCAGCCATGTGTCCCCTCCCGTCACGCCTCCGGCGTGCGCTCTTTCTATCGCGGCTATGTTGTGCGCGCGCTGGTTCTTGTGCACGTGCCGTTGCTCGGCATCTGGGCAGTTTTATCTTTGAGATAGATCAAGGGCCGCATCAGCTGCGGCCCTTTAAAAATTCGTGTTACATGGAGGTGCGAACGCGCTCACGCTGCTCGACGTAGAAGGCGTCGGACTTGGACAGCCACTCGGCTGAGGACGTCAAAGACGCTTCAAAGCTGGCGCGTGTTCTTGCAAACAGCTCGTCGCCCATGTTCTCGTCCATGACTTCTGCGGATGCTTTACCAAACGCATCCCATACATCGTCGGAGAACTGCATGGTTTTGACACCCTGCTGCTGCAGACGCTTGAGGGCTGCACCGTTATTGGCAAGTGTTTCTGCCAGCTGGGTGTGCGTTGTGGCCATCGTTGCATACTCGATGATCTTCTGGTGCGCTGGGGACAGCTCGTTGAAGACATCAAGGTTAACCGCACAGGCAAGGCCGGAACCTGGCTCGTGGAAGCCCGCTGTGTAGTAGACTTTTGCAACTTCTTGGAAGCCGGCGCGCTCGTCCGCGAACGGGCCAACCCACTCCAGACCGTCCAGAGCGCCGGAAGACAGCGCTTGGTACAGTTCACCACCTGGGATGTTCTGAACAGATGCGCCCATTTTACCCAGTACTTTACCACCAAGACCCGGCATGCGGAACTTCAGACCGTTGAAGTCTGCGGCAGAGTTGATCTCGTTGCGGAACCAGCCACCGGACTGTGAACCGGAGTTACCCGCAAGGAAGGACTTGAGGTTGAAGATCTCGCCCAGCTCGTTGTGCAGCTCGTGGCCGCCGCCGTGCAGGTACCAGTTTGTCAGCTCTTGTGCTGTGCCACCGAATGGTACGGCTGTGTAATAGGCGTACGCAGGGTGCTGACCGATGAAATAGTAATCGGCAGAGTGGTACATGTCGGCCTGACCGGAGGATACGGCGTCAAATACTTCGAACGCGCCAACCAGCTCACCGGGGGCTTTTTTGTCGATGGTCAGAGTGCCGTCAGACATCTCGTTAACCATGTTGTTGAGGTATGTGGCCGCATCGTCCAACACGGCGAAACCGCGTGGCCATGATGTTACCATTGTCAGTGTCTTTTTGCCTTGGGCATAAACAGGTGCTGCAAGCGTTGTTGCAGCTGCTGCCGTGCCACCAAGGGCAGATGTCTTCAAAAATGAACGACGATCCATATGGGTATCCTCCCGGGATTATTGCGCCCGCACGGATTACGCCCGTGCAGGTTGTTTCAAGTAGCATAACAGTAGCGATCGATTTGGAATTGGGAATACCTACTACTACGCAGAAACGCAGAAACTTCGGATATCAGCCCTAAATTTTTAGCCCAAACACTGTTTTACAGGCATAAAAGCCGCCTTTGACGATGATCCATGACAACTGTCGCATCCTTACCCTTTGCTCACGGGCCGGATTCGTCGTATCGAATCGTCATGAATGTCCGTCGCCTGCGTTTGCATATCCCCTACGCGCAAAAGCTAACGCTTTTGGCCTCTGTCCCGCTGATCGTTGCGGTGGCGGCCATTGCCGTGGTGGTGGCGGCCCAATCGCGCGCTCTGGCAGAGCGTGAGATTACCACACTCGAGACACAACTGATCGAGGCCAAAAAAGTCGAGCTGCGCAATTATGTCACCCAAGCACGCAACGGCTTTTACTTTATCTACGGCAATGCCGCACCCGACGATCTGGAGGCCCAAAAACAGGTCGAGCAGATCCTCTCCGCCATGATTTACGGTGAGGAAGGGCAGTTCTTTGTCTATACCTATGACGGCACCGCCATCGTCTCCCCGCGTGAAACCGCGCGCATCGGCACCAATTTCAGCGGCGAGAGCGATATCGCAGGCACCGCTGTTGTGGACCGCCTGATCGAGATCGCCCGCGATGGTGCCGGCTATCACACCTATATGTGGCCCAAACCATCCACAGGCGAGATCGCGCAAAAAATCGTCTATGTGACGTCCTTTCCCTCGTGGCAGTGGGCCGTGGGCACAGGGGTGTTTATCGACGATATCCTCGCCTCCGTCGCCATCTCCCGCGCCGAAGTCGAAGCGCGGGTCGAGCGGACATTCCTCTACATCGGTGCCATCACGCTCATCGCTTTGCTTGTCGTCTTTGCCACAGGCATGGGCCTCAACCTGCGCGAACGCCGTCTGGCGGATGCCAAGCTCAAGAAACTGACCCAACGCGTGTTTGATGCACAGGAAGAAGAGCGCGGCCGCGTGGCCCGCGAACTCCACGACGGGATCAGCCAAATTCTAGTCGGGGTGCGCTATGCCCTCGACAATGCCCGCCGCCGCCTTGACCGTGGTGACGGATCCGCCCATGCGCCGCTCGCCAAAGGCATCGCAACATTGGGCGAGGCGATCTCGGAGGTGCGCCGCATCAGCCGCGATCTGCGCCCCGGTGTGCTGGATGACCTTGGCCTTGGCCCTGCCCTGCGGATGCTGTCGGAGGAATTCGGCACCCGCACAGGCATCACCGTTGAATTCTCAACCGTGGTGTTTCGCAACCGCCTTGATAACAACGCCAAGATCGCGCTTTACCGCATCGCCCAAGAGGCGCTCACCAATATCGAACGCCATGCCAATGCCACCCATGTCACCATTGACCTGCGTGGCCACAAACGCGGGGCAACCCTGCGGATCACCGATAACGGCACAGGCTTTAACCGCAATGCCCGCACCCCCGGCCTTGGCCTGCGCAACATGCAAGAACGCATGGACCAGCTTGGCGGTACCCTCATCCTACGCACCAGCCCCTCGGGCGGGGTCGAGATTGGGGCCATTGCCCCCCTCACCCATATGCTGCCCCCCGCGCCCGCATCTAACGAAGGCGAGAAGCCAATTGCAGACCGCACAACGGCTCCAGACCAAAAAACAGGAAAGACTGCTGCATGACCCATTTGCTGCGCATCGCCATCGTGGACGACCACCCCATGGTCGCCGAAGGCATCCAGTCCATTCTCGAAAGCTATGACGACGTCGAAGTGGTCGGCACCCTGACCAGTGGCCGTGCCGTCATCGAGCAGCTCGGGAGCCTGAACCCTGATGTCATCCTGATGGACCTGAACATGCCCGACATCGGCGGCCTCTCCGCAACCGAGATCGTGCTGGAACAGCGCCCCGGCACCCGCATCGTGATCCTGTCCATGCACGACAGCCCCGAATATATCTCCTCTGCTCTCAACCACGGCGCCATGGGCTACCTGCTCAAAGATGTGCCTACAGACGAGATCAAGCTGGCGATTGATACTGTCATGCGCGGCGAACGATATTTGTGTACAGGCGCCCAAGGGTCACTAACCCCCAAAGACGGCGGCGTGCGCGAAACCCTCACAGGGCGCGAGCAGACGATCCTGCTGCAACTGGCCCAAGGGCACTCCAACAAACAAGTGGCCCTCACCCTCGACATCTCCGTGCGCACTGTCGAGACGCACCGCAAGAACATCAAACGCAAACTGGGCATTTCCTCCACCGCTGGTCTCACCCGCTATGCGCTGGAACACGGCGTCCTACAGGGGACAGGCGTCGAGCTCTAGCGCCCCCGAAACCCCGGACTGGGACCGCATCGGCCATTTATTGCAGGTATGGAATTCCACACTTTATACGGGAACTCCATTCACAATAGCCTGCTTCACAGAGGGCTGATTCTTCATATTTTCAATTTTGTAAATTTTTCAGCCCTCTTTCAACATTAAACGCCACAGATTTGAAACAGGGATATTTAACATGACCGCATCACAAGGACTCTTGGGCTATGACGCATTTGTTGTAGACTGCGCCAACCATTCACCCAGCCCCCTTCCACAGGCCTTTGGCCGCCTCGGCCCCCGCAACGAATTGTCAGGCATCGCCCCAGACGGCAGCCCCTTTGACGACACCTCAGTGCAAATGGCCTTTACCCAAGCACTCGACGAGATGCGCGATACCAAAGACGTAGAGG
>CAWVWS010000018.1:0-28672 GCA_963933905.1 uncultured Sulfitobacter sp. | reverse complement strand
CGTCTTCTCCTGCGTCCAAAAGAAGAAACGCGCGCGCCCGTTTCCAAACAAGGGCATCAACTTTGCGGCGGCGGCAAAGCGCTTCAAGTGCTATGCGCTGCTCGTCGGATAACGAGACTGTTTTGTATTGCTTGCTCATACAATCAAAATACAGACCGTCGCGCCTTTGGCCATGCGGCGAAGTGAATCGCAGGCCCGAAAATCATCAGGTCAATTTAGGCGCAGGAATATAATTGAAATAATATGCTGGCTTAGGATGGCGTTTTAAGTTTGTGCCATGCGCCCATTTTGCTGCGAATCCATGTGCGCTGTCGCTTGGCATATCGCCGTGTCGCGATGATTGCCGCAGTGCGGGCCTCGTTCAGTGTCATCTCGCCGCGCAGGTGTGCCATCAACTCTGGCACGCCGATGGCGCGGTGTGCGGGTAGGTCGGGATCATAGCGCGGTGCGATGGCCGCCACTTCCTCAAGGGCGCCGCCCTCCAGCATCAGATCAAACCGCCGCTCGATCCGTGCGTTAAGCCAGTCGCGATCAACATCCAGCGCAATGGCAGTGCAGTCGGCGAGGGGGAGCAGTGCTGCGGGTTTGTCTGCCTGCCAGTGAGTAAGGCCGCGGCCCGTCGCCTCCAAAACTTCCCACGCACGCTGCACCCGCGCGCGGTTTGCAAGGTCGATGCTGTCGCGAGTCAGTGGATCAAGTGACGCAAGCAGTGCTTCCAATGCCATGCCGTTGCCGCGCGTTCGGATGCCGTCGGGCGTGGCGGGAATGTCGGCCAGCCCCTCGGTGAGCGCCTGAAAATAGAGGCCTGTGCCACCCACGATGATGAGCCGCTCCCCCTGCGCCATGAGGTCTGTCACCTCGCGCAGCCAGTGGCCTGTTGAGTAGGCTGCGTCCTGTGCAAGATGGCCGTAAAGGCGATGGGGGGCTTGTGCCTCCTCCTGCGCTGAGGGGCGCGCCGAAATCACCCGCCAGCAGGCATAAACCTGACTGGCATCTGCGTTCACGATCACGCCGCCGCTTTGCCGTGCTATTTTCAACGCCAGTGCGGATTTGCCAGAGGCCGTTGGCCCCGCAATCAGCACGGGCTGCCGCGCAGGAATGGTGTCAAGCAAAGCTGCAGTTAGGTTATCGCACATTTCTTTGCTCCCCGTTGCTGCGCTGCATTGAACCTTCGGGCTAATTGCTACATTTTGCGTCGAAACAAAAGCCAAACGTTCTGTTCCGCCCTGAAAGGTATTCTCCCATGTCCGATCCGACCAAAGCCGCGTTCAAACGCGTGATGCTGAAAATCTCTGGCGAAGCATTGATGGGGGATCAGGGGTTTGGCCTGCACCCGCCGACAGTTGAACGGATCGCGAAGGAAGTAAAGTCCGTGCACGATATGGGCGTCGAGATTTGTATGGTCATCGGCGGCGGCAACATCTTTCGCGGGCTTCAAGGCTCCGCTCAGGGGATGGAACGGACGACCGCCGACTATATGGGCATGCTGGCAACAGTCATGAACGCGCTGGCCGTGCAATCGGCGCTGGAAGCCGAAGGCATTCACACCCGTGTGATATCGGCGATCACCATGAACGAAGTGGCAGAACCCTATATCCGCCGCCGCGCCGTGCGGCACCTTGAGAAAAAGCGCGTTTGTATCTTTGCTGCCGGTACAGGCAACCCGTATTTCACAACCGATACCGCCGCGACCCTGCGTGCAAGTGAGATGTCCTGCGAAGCGATTTTCAAAGGCACCAAAGTCGACGGTGTTTATGACAAGGATCCGGTCAAGTTTCCCGATGCAAAACGCTATGACACCGTCAGCTATGATGATGTTTTGGCCAAGCGACTGGGCGTTATGGATGCCTCTGCTATTGCTTTGGCGCGGGACAACAACCTGCCGATCATCGTCTTCTCACTGGATGAGCCGGGTGGATTTAAGGGAATCCTTGCAGGTGAGGGGACTTATACCCGCGTACAGGGCTGATTTTCTGAATTTTTGCAGACTTTGCCAAGAACGCGCCATAATTGCGGGCTAGTTTTGTTGCTTTAACGCACAAAGGTAGTCCGTGATGACCGATCCCTATCTACAGACAGTTATAGCGGTGACCGCCGAGGTTCTTGACATGGAGGCTGCGGCGCTGTCGGCTGATATTACAGCAGAAGACCTTTGTCGCGCGAGTGGTGATCTCTATTTTGATTGTTACGAGATCATTGAAGAGAGTGCCGAACGTGTAGGTGCAAGTGCAGATGCAATTTTCAAGACAATGCCAGACGCTGCACGCGATGAAACGCTGTCAGGCCTACAACTCCTCGCGCCGTTCAGCAGTCGTGCTCAAGAGACTTTGGCCCAACTCAATCAGCCTTCTCCCCGCGATACACTTGGTAGCATCGCAAAAAGCGTTGAGGCGGGGCGCTATGTGCCCAGTGGTGTTACTAAGCCCGCAGGTTTCGAACCACTGGACAAAACAACTGCTGCCATGCGGATCGCCACATTGCCGGTGACCGCCTTCTCGGGGGTAGTATTGTTGGAGGTGTTTGGTCCGGTGTGCCAGCCCTTGTGCCAAGCCTGCACTATTCCAGCTGCGTGGGAATTGCCGCTTTATGCGACGGGCTTTGCTCTGCTCCTGCTGGCGGTCCGTATTGGGCCAGCCCTGTGGGCGATGCGGGCGCGCGGGATGCCAAGACAATCGGCAGTTCTGGTTCAGAACGGCTGAACCTGCGGCCTCACACCTTGCTCTGACCTGCGCGGGACCCTCGCAGACTTCTGCGAAACCGTGCTGGTCATTCACTGTCCTTTTGCGATATACTTAACAAAACTGCCGAAACAGGCTGACAGGACGGGAAGATACTACATGTCTGACGATTTTATGCTTGATACCGACGATCTGGAGCGCCGGATGACGGGTGCGATTGCCTCACTGCGCACCGAATTTGCGTCCCTGCGGACAGGGCGCGGCTCTGCCTCCATGCTGGACCCAATTCAGGTGGATGCTTACGGCCAGATGACGCCGATCAATCAGGTGGGCACCGTCAACGTGCCGGAGCCGCGCATGGTTACGATCAACGTCTGGGACAAAGCGCTGGTGGGGAAGGTCGAGAAAGCCATCCGTGAGAGTGGTCTGGGCATTAATCCACAGCTCAACGGCACCATCATCATGCTGCCCATTCCCGAGCTGAACGAAGAACGCCGCACACAGCTGAGCAAAGTTGCAGGAGGTTATGCCGAGAATGCCCGCGTCTCCATTCGCAACATCCGCCGCGACGGTATGGACCAGATCAAAAAGGCCAAGGCCGACGGTATGTCCGAGGACGACCAGAAAATCTGGGAAGGCGAGATGGAAGACCTGACCAAGAAGTTCATCAAGATGATTGATGACCAGCTTGAGACAAAACAATCGGAAATCATGCAAGTTTAACTGAATTTGCCTTAACTTGGGCGGGTCGCCGTCCTACTGCAAAGAACCGACCCTAAAGCAGGCCCAATAAATGCAACAAATTTCATGAGTAAGCGTGGCAAGAAAAAGCTGGAGCCACTTCCTGATCCTGGTCCGGACGGTCCACGCCATGTGGCGATTATTATGGATGGGAATGGCCGCTGGGCGACCCAGCGCGGTAGGCCACGGCTTTTTGGTCACCACTCAGGTGCCAAGCGTGTGCGTGAAGTTGTTGAAGCATGCCCTGATGTGGGGGTTGAATATCTCACCATCTTCGCCTTCTCCACCGAGAACTGGAAGCGGACGCAGGTCGAGGTCGCTGGCCTAATGAGCCTGTTCCGCCGCTATATCACGAAAGAAACCCGTGCGCTCAACGAGCGGGGGGTGCGGGTGCGCTTCATTGGGGACCGTGTGCGGCTGGATGACAAGCTGATCAAGCTGATGAATGACCTTGAGGAATTCACCAAGGACAATACCAGAGTGAACCTGACAATCGCCATCAACTATGGTGGCCGTGACGAGGTGGCGCGCGCGACAAAACGGCTTGCACAGGATGTGGTGCAGGGGCGTCTCGATCCTGAAGAGATTGATGAAGAAACACTTCCAAGATATTTGGATACATATGTTTTACCCGATCCTGATCTAGTAATTCGTACCAGTGGCGAAGCACGGATCTCCAACTTTTTGCTATGGCAGTCGGCCTATGCCGAATATGAATTTATCGACACGCTCTGGCCTGATTTCACCCGCGAGGAGTTCGCAAGCCTGTGCGCCTCTTATGGCGGCAGGGATCGGCGCTTTGGCGGGGTCAAACCCTGAGGGCTGATATGAGTGCACCTGAGAAATGGTCTGACCTGAACACGCGCGTGACGTCAGCTTTGGTAATGGTGCTGGTCGCACTTGTTGCGATCTTGGCGGGGGGGCATGTGTTCCATGTCCTTGTCGGGGTGATTTGCGGCCTGATGATTTGGGAGTTGGTGAACATCATCACCCCGCCAGAGCGGCGCAATCTGTCGCGTGTGTTGGGTGCTTTGACAGGTTTTGCGATTTTTGTGGCTGTTTATCTGCCTGTAGGCTTTGCCTTGCCGTTGCTTCTGGCGCCTGCGCTGATCGGGTTTGGTCAGTTGGAGAAGAATCGCACCATCTATATGGCGTTCACGGTCATGATCCTGATGTCGGGATTTGGCATGATGCAGGTGCGTGACGATATGGGCGTGGGCTGGATGCTCTGGCTGGTGGTGGTTGTCGTAATCACGGATGTGTTTGGATATTTTGCAGGCCGTGCGTTTGGCGGGCCGAAATTCTGGCCCTCGGTCAGCCCGAAAAAGACGTGGTCGGGGACTGCTGCGGGCTGGGTCGGCGCCGCGCTTGTCGGTCTTCTCTTTTCCATTAACACAGGTGTTGGGTTGCAGTTGATCGGCATTTCAATAGCGATTTCAATGGCCTCCCAGATGGGTGATATCGCCGAGAGTGGGATGAAGCGCAAGATGGGTGTCAAAGACAGCTCGAACCTGATCCCCGGTCACGGCGGGTTAATGGACCGTTTTGACGGGATGCTGGGCGCGTCAGTCTTTCTGCTGATCATCGGGCAGTTTATCGGTTTCCCGCCGGGAGCGGGTTGAGCGGATGCGCAAGGTAAGTATTTTCGGCGCAACCGGCTCCATCGGACAGAACACCATTGATTTGATCAAGCGCGCGCCAGAGGTCTATGAGGTGATCGCCCTGACAGGGGCCAGCAATATCAAACAGCTGGCGGAAGATGCCATTGCCCTGAATGCTCAAGTCGCCGTGACGGCGGATGAGGCAAAGCTGGATGAGTTGCGCCGTGCGTTGAACGGGACGGGGGTTGAGGCAGCGGCGGGGGTGCAAGCCATTGTAGAGGCAGCGCACCGCCCTGCGGACTGGATCATGTCCGCGATTGTGGGGGCTGCGGGACTTGCACCGGGAATTGCGGCCCTGTCCCAAGGGACGACCCTGGCACTTGCCAATAAGGAATCGTTGGTCTGCGCGGGTAAGTTGCTGCTGGAGACGGGCAGGGCGCATAGCGCGGAAATCCTGCCCGTGGACAGTGAACATTCCGCCGTGTTTCAGGCCTTGGTCGGGGAACCGATGGAGGCTGTCGAGCGTATCATCATCACGGCTTCTGGCGGTGCGTTCCGCGATTGGCCGATTGAGGATCTGGCAGGAGCCACGCTGGATCAGGCCTCAAGCCATCCAAATTGGAACATGGGGCAGCGCATCACAATCGACAGCGCCTCCATGTTCAACAAAGCGATGGAAGTCATTGAAACACGTGAGTTCTTTGGCGTTGACCCTGCAATGATCGAAGTGTTGATCCACCCTCAAAGCATGATCCACGCGCTGGTCGGATTTAATGACGGTGCGCTGATGGCCCATGTGGGGCCTGCCGATATGCGTCATGCCATCGGCTATGCCTTGCACCATCCTGCGCGGCGTCATCTGCCTGTGGAGCGTTTGGACCTTGCAGCGATTGGCACATTCGAGTTTCGCGCACCTGATGATGTGCGGTGGCCTGCGCTGCGCATCGCGCGGGACGTCATGGCGCGAGGCGGTCTGGCGGGGGCAGTTTTCAATGCAGCCAAAGAAACAGCACTGGATGGATTTATCGCCGGCCATTTGAAATTTACCCAAATGTCGGACGTTGTGTCGCAGACGCTTGACGAGATGGATGCGGCAGGCGGTCATATTGATGACACCATGACCCTTGATAACGTGTTGGAAACCGACCATCAGGCACGCAAGGCCACGCGGTTGGCCATTGAGCAAAGAGCAGGGTAGAGCATTGGATATCACAACACTTGTACCGCAATTCGGCGGCTTCATCTGGACATTGGCAGCATTTATCATCGCCTTGTCGGTGATCGTCGCTATCCATGAATATGGTCATTACATCGTGGGCCGCTGGTGCGGGATCAAGGCGGATGTATTCTCGCTGGGTTTTGGCCCCGTGCTTTATTCGCGCTATGACAAACGCGGCACAAAATGGCAGATCGCCCTGCTTCCCTTTGGCGGTTATGTGAAATTTGCAGGTGATGCCAATGCCGCATCGGGCAAGGACGAGGAGGCGATGGAAGTCGTCGCGACGGACCCTGTGCGGCTGCGCGAGACGATGCATGGTGCCCCCCTCTGGGCGCGTGCGCTGACTGTTGCGGCGGGACCTGTTTTCAACTTTGCGATGTCGATCATCATCTTTACCGCCATCATCATGAGCGTGGGTAAGGAAAGCACACCGCTAACGGTTGAAGCCCTTCGTCCTCTGCCTCAGGATGTTGTGGGCCTCGAGCAAGGGGATGTTATTCTGGCGATTGCCGGCCGCGAGATGCCAGCAGAGCAAGAGACCCCTGAAAGCCGCGAATTCATGAGTAACTTGCCAGTGGAGCCGGTCCTCGAATACAGCGTCCTGCGCGATGACGCGCGTGTGAATGTTGACGGCCCTTATCCGCTTCCGGCGCTTGTCGGAATGGTTGCACCCGAGTCTGCGGCCCTTGAGGCTGGACTGGCAATCGGCGACGCAATTGTTGCGATTGACGGCAATCCGACATTTGCCTTCAAGCAGTTGGTTGAGGCTGTTGAGGGCTCCGCAGGGCGTCCCCTGTTGCTTGATGTTTGGCGTGCAGGGGAGAATTTGCAATTTACCTTGGTGCCCAGATCAACGGACGTGCCGCAGGCGGATGGCAGCTTCGAGAATGTATTGCGGATTGGTGTCGCGAGCAGCGGCGCAATCATCTCGGCCAAGGAAACCCCAGGGGTTTTGGAGGCCACCCAAAACGGGATAGCCGCCACATGGCGCATCATGAAGGGGTCCGTTTCCGGTATGTGGCACATGCTGACGGGGGCGATTAGCACCTGTAACATGTCTGGCCCTGTGGGTATCGCAAAAGTCTCCGGTGCCATGGCAAGCCAAGGGGCCATGAGCTTTATCGAGTTTATTGCAGTGCTCAGCACGGCTGTTGGTCTGCTCAACCTCTTTCCTATTCCGGCACTCGATGGGGGGCATCTGACTTTCTATGCCTATGAGGCTGTCCGCGGCAAACCGCCGAGCGACAAAGCGCTGCGCATCCTGATGACGGTCGGCATTGCCCTTGTACTAAGCCTGATGGTGTTTGCGCTGTCTCAGGATTTATTCTGTCCATAATAGACTGTTAATCTTTTGTACCGTCGTAAAACCAGGGCCAATGCCTTGCTTTTGCCACATTTGGCCCCCATGTTTGCCACATTTAGCTTCTAATGATGGAAGGCTGGAATGACCCGGACCAAAGGAGAGACCCATGCAAACCATTTCAAAAGGCTACCGCGGCTTGAGTGTGCTGATGGATCTGAATTGGGATCGTGCGCTCTATATGTGCACGATGATTTTCGCACTTTGTGCGGGCGCCTATTTGGGCAGCTTGCCTTAAACGATCTCGCCCGTTTACCGAACCGACAGAGGCCTTGCGTTGCGCGGGGTCATTTTGGTTTGAAAAAGAAGCCTCATAGTTTTGACAACCTTGGCCCCTGCGGGTAGTCAGGTTACCAACGGTGTCTATAAAATTGGGTATAAACCATGAACCTGGGGTCTATGATGCGCGCATCCCGCACGCCTGAGCAGTACAGCTACTATCGGTCGGGCCTCAAAGGTCTTGCTTTTTCACTATTAATTACAACAGCTTGGATTGCTCCAGTGCCGCAAGTTGCGGCTCAGCAGTATCAATTCAACACTGTCCGTATTGATGGCAACCAGCGTATCGGCGACAGCGCAATTCTGTCTCAGGCTGGAATCGAACGCGGTCAGGCGATAAGTGCCGGTGAGTTGAACGACGCATATCAGCGTTTGAGCAACTCAGGTCTGTTTGAAAGTGTCTCAATTGCGCCGCAGGGCCGCACACTCAAAATCACTGTCGTCGAACTGCCGACTATCAACCGCATTTCATTCGAGGGCAACCGCCGCATCAAGGATGAAGCATTGTCGAGCGTTGTGGGATCCACTGCGCGCCGTGTGTTCAACCCGACACTTGCGGAAAAGGATGCCAACGCCATTGCGGAAGCCTATTCCAACGATGGCCGTCTGTCCGCGCGCGTCCAACCCAAAGTGATCAAGCGCAGCCAGAACCGTGTGGATCTGGTGTTTGAAATCTTTGAAGGGGACAACGTCGAGGTCGAGCGTCTGAGCTTTGTCGGTAACCGCAAATTCTCCGACCGCCGTTTGCGCCGCGTTTTGGGTACTAAGCAGGCAGGTATTTTCCGCCGCCTTGTGCGCCGCGATACATTCGTCGAGGACCGTGTTGAATTCGACAAGCAGGTGTTGCGCGATTTCTACTTCTCCCGTGGCTATATCGACATGCGCGTTAACTCTGTGAACGCAGAACTTACGCAGGAGCGTGACGGTTATTTCCTCGGCTTTAATGTCCAAGAAGGCCAGCAGTTTCAATTCGGTCAGATCACAGTGGTCTCGGAGTTGAACGACGTTGATGGTGACGCCTACATGCAGATCGTCAAGGTCAAGCCGGGCGTTATCTATTCACCTACACTTGTAGAGGCAGATATCGCGCGCCTTGAGCGTCAGGCGATCCGTGACGGTGTGGATTTCATGCGGGTCGAGCCGCGTGTAACACGCAACGACCGCACCCAGACATTGGATGTAGAGTTTGTTCTGTCACGCGGCCCGCGCATTTTCGTCGAGCGGATTGATATTGAAGGCAACACAACTACCCTCGACCGTGTTGTGCGTCGCCAGTTTGACAGCGTTGAGGGTGATCCCTTCAACCCGCGTGAAATCCGCCAGTCCGCCGAACGCATTCGTGCGCTGGGGTATTTTGAGACTGCCGAAGTAAACGCCCGCGAAGGCTCCACGCCAGAGCAGGTTGTGATTGATGTCGATGTTGAGGAAAAGCCGACAGGCTCGCTCAACTTTGGTGGGTCGTTCTCGTCTTCTGACGGTTTTGGTGTCGCGATAAGCTTTGCGGAAGATAACTTCCTTGGACGTGGCCAGAAACTGCAACTCAATGTATCGACAGCTGCCGACGCGCGCCGATATGGCTTTAACTTTATCGAGCCTTCCTTGCTGGGTCGTGATGTAGCCTTGGGTCTACAGCTTGACTATTCCGAGACAAACTCCTCCTTCTCGACCTATGACAGTACGCGCCTGACCTTCCGCCCCAGCCTGACGTTCCCTGTGAGCGAGAATGGCCGTTTGCAGCTGCGCTATACCGCCGAGCAGGTGGAGGCGACAGCGCGCGATGCCAATGAAGACGGCAGCGCCTTTGCGGGTGGTAGCATCGCAAATGATATTGCAGCAGGAGCCTTGACCAGTTCTGCGATTGGGTATGAGTACAGCTATGACACGCGCCGCACCGGCCTTGACCCGAGTGCGGGTGTTTTGTTCCGCTTCAGTCAGGATTTCGCCGGACTGGGCGGCGACCAGAAGTACGTGCGCACTGTGGCCAAGGTGGTCGGTGAAAAGAAGTTCTTTAACGAAGAGCTTACATTGCGTGCCACCCTCGATGGGGGTGCCATCGCGTGGAGTAGCGCGACAAACCGCGCGCTTGACCGCTTTATCCTGACACCTTCGCAGTTGCGCGGCTTTGAGCCAGGTGGCATCGGTCCACGTGATACAGGATCGTCCGAGAGCGATACACTGGGCGGCAACATGTATCTGGTCGGACGCCTTGAGGCGGAGTTCCCACTGGGTCTGCCAGAGGAATACGGTATTCGTGGCGGTGTTTTCTATGATGTTGGTAATCTTTGGGATCTTTCTGACGTGAACCTGAGCGGTGGTACTGTTTCGGGCGAAAGCGGCTCGTTCCGTCATGTCATCGGGGTGTCGATTTACTGGGATACGCCCATCGGACCGCTTCAGTTCAACATCTCGGATGCGATCCGCAAAGAGGATTATGACCGCGAGCAGAAGTTCGAAGTGACTCTGCAAACGCAATTCTAAGCGATGCGCCGCGCGCTTTATCTGATCTCGGCGTTGCTGGTGCTGCTAACTGCGGCACCAGTGATTGCACAGGGTCAGATTAAACCGGCGGGCGGAATCGTTACCTTTGACAATGACAGGATGTTTTTCGAGAGTGACTTTGGCCAGCGCGTGATCCGTGACATAGAGGCGACGGGTAATGAGCTTGTCGCCGAGAACCGTCGTATCGAAGCAGAACTGGCCAGTGCAGAGCAGGATTTGACCGAGCGCCGTAGCAGCATGACCCCCGAAGAATTCAGACCGCTGGCGGATGCTTTTGACACCCGCGTGCAGGAATCGCGTCAGGAGCAGGCCGCTAAATCGCGCGCGCTCAACGCTTTGTTGGCACAGCAGCGCGAAATATTCCTGCGCGCCGCGACGCCCATCCTGAGAGAGTTGATGGTCGAAGCAGGTGCCGCCGTTTTACTCGAAAACCGGACCGTATTTTTTAGTGCGGCCAGCAGTGAAATCACCACTGTTGCTATAGAGCGGCTCAATCAGCAGTTGGGCGATGGCAGCGCGGATGGCGCAGCTGCACCCGAAACACCAAAAGACTAAGGCTGCGCCTGCTTGCTCCACGCGATCCGAGTTGGTAGCTGTGGGCGCAAAGATCCCCGAAAGGACCCCCCATGACACAAGACCTCAAACGCGCTGACATCCAGATGATCCAGCGGATTTTGCCGCACCGCTATCCTTTCTTGCTGGTTGACAAGGTTGAGGAAATTGACGGCACGCAGTCCTCTGTCGGGTACAAGAACGTTACCATGAACGAGCCGCATTTTCAGGGCCATTTTCCGGGCACACCCATTATGCCCGGTGTGACGATCGTCGAAGCCATGGCCCAGACGGCGGGTGTGATGGTCGGCGTGGCGCTTGAGCAGATGGACAAGGAAATGCTCATCTATTTCATGTCCATTGATAATTGCAAATTCCGCCGCAAAGTCGTGCCTGGTGATGTGCTGCGGATGGATCTGAAAACTGTGCGCGGAAAACCCAGTGGCAAAATCTGGAAATTTTCTGGCGTGGCGACCGTTGAGGGTGAGATGGCGGCAGAGGCCGAATTCATGGCGATGCTTGATCTGCCTAAGGATGATGCATAATGGCAATCCACCCCAGTGCGGTGATTGAAGACGGCGCACAAATTGATCCTTTGGCAACGGTCGGACCGTTCTGTGTGGTTGGCCCCCAAGTGATCTTGGCTGCTGATGTGGTTTTAAAATCGCATGTGGTGGTCACGGGCCAGACCACTGTGGGCGAGGGGACTGTGATTTTCCCCTTTGCTGTGATCGGTGAAATCACCCAAGATCTCAAATTCAAAGGTGAAGGCGAAGCGAGCCGCCTTTTTATTGGCAAGCGCAACCGCATCCGCGAGCACGTGACGATGAACTGCGGCACCGAGGGTGGCGGTGGGCTGACATCCGTAGGCGATGATGGATTGTTCATGGCAGGCTGTCATATCGCCCATGATGCGATTGTCGGGAACAACGTGATCGTTGTGAACAATGCCGCTGTGGCAGGTCATTGTGTGATCGAGGATCAGGTGATTATCGGCGGTCTGTCAGGCATCCATCAATGGGTGCGTGTGGGGCGTGGTGCGATCATTGGCGCCGTTACGATGGTGACGAATGATGTGATCCCTTACGGCCTTGTTCAGGCGCCGCGCGGCCATCTCGACGGTCTCAACCTTGTGGGGCTCAAACGTCGCGGTGTGGCGCGGAGCGATATCACCGCTCTGCGTGCTGCCTTTCAGATGTTGGCACAGGGCGACGGTACGTTCCATGACCGTGCGGAGCGTTTGGGTGCCGAGACCGAAAGCGACTACGTCCGCGAAATCGTTGATTTTGTGCTGGCCGACAGCGGTCGCCACTTCCTGACGCCGAAATGACGCTGGCGTTGATTGCAGGGCGCGGTGATTTGCCAGCGCTTGTTGCCGCTGCGACCCAGACGCCGCCACTTGTCTGTGGCTATGAGGGGATCGCACTGAGCGGTGTCGCTGCGGATGTGACATTCCGTCTGGAGACGCTTGGAACGCTGCTCTTGGAGCTTGGCACGCGTGGAGTGACACAGGTCTGCTTTGCAGGTGGGCTGGACCATCCCGCACTTGATCCCAGCAAACTTGATGCAGAGACAGCGCCGCTGGTCCCGATGTTCATGCAGGCTTTGCAGCAAGGCGATGACGGGGCTTTGCGGGTAGTGGTTGATCTGTTCGAGAAGACGGGTTTTGACGTTCTTGGCGCCCATGAAGTAGCACCTGATTTATTGGCAAAAGGTGGCGTTTTCGGCCGTCACTGGCCTGACAAAAAACTTCGCGATGATGCAACCATTGGTGCGGCCAAAATCCACGATATGTCGCCAAAGGATCAGGGTCAGGCCTGTGTTGTTCTGGACGGAAAAGTCATTGCCATGGAGGATAAAAGTGGCACCGACGCCATGATCTGCGCGCTGGGGCATGCCAAAGGCGGGATATTGTTCAAAGGTCCAAAGCAAGGCCAAAGCCGCAAGGTTGATCTGCCAACGATTGGCCCTGCCACGTTTGAAGCGGCTGTTCAGGCGGGTTTGCGTGCAGTTATCATCGACGCAGGCGATGTGCTGGTGCTTCATGCCGCCGAATGTACCGCCATTGCCGATCGCCATAATATCGTTTTCTGGGCGCGCACGGGCGAATGACACCGCTGCGCGTCTTTATTCTCGCGGGGGAGCCTTCGGGGGATAAGCTTGGCGGCGCCCTTATGGCGGGGCTCAAAGCGCTGCGCCCTGAGGTCGTGTTCGACGGGATCGGCGGGGTCCAGATGCAGGCCGAGGGCTTGGCCAGCCGCTTTGACATGGACGAGTTGAGCGTGATGGGGCTGACTGAAGTGCTGCCAAAATACCGGCATCTCAAGCGGCGCATCGCCGAGACGGCCAGAGCCGTGATTGATATGCAGCCGGACGTCCTCATTACCATCGATAGCCCTGATTTTTCCTTGCGCGTGGCCAAGCTGGTCAAGGCAGGCAGTAATATTCGGACGGTGCATTACGTCGCTCCGACAGTTTGGGCATGGCGGGCAGGGCGCGCGGCAAAAATGGCGCGGCATATAGATCATGTTCTGGCCTTGTTCCCGTTCGAGCCTCCCTTGATGCAGGCCGCTGGTACGCGGTGCGATTTCGTCGGCCACCCCGTCGTGGCGGAGCCTGTGGCGAACAAGGCAGAGGCCGATGCCTTTCGTTTGCGTCACGGGATGGGCCGCAAGCCCTTGCTGATGGTTCTGCCTGGTTCGCGCCGTGGTGAGGTCGCGCGGTTGGGCGACAGGTTTGGTGAGGTTGTGAAGTCCCTCAAGGGCAGACATCCTGACATGCAGATTGTTGTGCCTGCTGCTGGTCCTGTGGCTGATGCGGTGCTTGCCCTTGCGGCATCATGGCCCGACTCAGTGGTCCTTGATCCGCGCGGCGGCGACTATGAGACGACAATGGTTGAGAAACGTGCCGCGTTTCAGGCCGCAGACATCGCACTTGCGGCGTCGGGCACAGTTTCGCTTGAACTTGCGGCATCCAGAACGCCTATGGTGATCGCCTATGACATGAGCCCACTGAGCCGCTTAATCATTAGCCGCATGATGTTGGTGGATACGGTCACACTGGTCAATCTGGTCTCTGACACCCGCGCCGTGCCTGAATTCATTGGCAAGGCTTGCGTCCCTGCTGCGATTGCGCAGGGCATCGAGGATGTGATTGCCGCTCCAGAGGCCCAGCGCGCTGCGATGGAACTCACGATGGAGCGGTTGGGCCGCGGCGGCGAGGCACCGGGGCTGCGCGCTGCGAAGGCGGTGCTTGACGGTTTGGGCGAGGCGTAATCAGCCGCGGTGGATCCAGCCGCCGCCAAAGATACGGCTGCTGTCAGGATCGTAGAAAACACAGGCCTGACCCGGGCTCACCCCTTCTTCTGCAACCAAAAGCTCAACTTCACCTGTGGTGGCCGAGAAGGGCCGCAGGATTGCATCCACGGGCGGTTTGGTAGAGCGGACGCGCACGGCCACAGGCCATTCGCTGCGCGAGTCAAATGCCTCGTCGCCAAGCCAGTTCACTTCCTTGAGCGGCACAGTACGAGTCGCCAACATAGCCTTTGGCCCGACCACAACTTGTTTGCGGTCCGCATCAAGGCGCACCACATAAAGTGGATCGGCCAGACCGCCAATGCCCAGACCGCGCCGCTGACCGATGGTGTAGTTAATCACGCCGTCATGACGGGCGAGAACCTTCCCTTCGGTATCGACAATATCACCCGGATCGGCTGCTTCGGGGCGAAGCTTGCGAATAACAGAGGCATAATCGCCATCAGGGACGAAACAGATGTCCTGACTGTCAGGCTTGTTCGCCACGCGCAGCCCATATTTCTCGGCCAGCTCGCGCGTTGCTTCTTTGGATGGCAGGTGCCCCAACGGGAAGCGTAGATAATCAAGCTGCTCGGGTGTGGTGGAGAACAGGAAATAGCTCTGGTCTTTGCTCGCATCAGCGGCAGCATGCAGCTCTGGTCCGTCTGGACCCATCTTGCGCTGGATATAATGCCCCGTCGCCATGCAATCGGCCTCAAGGTCCTTTGCCGTCTCCAGCAAATCCTTGAACTTTACCCGCTCGTTACAGCGGATGCAGGGCACAGGAGTAGCACCACCGAGATAGCTGTCGGCGAATTCGTCAATCACTGCATCCTTGAACACGTTTTCATAGTCGAGCACGTAGTGGGGGAAACCCATATCCTCGGCCACACGGCGCGCATCGTGAATGTCGATCCCTGCACAGCAGGCGCCCTTTTTCGCCAAAGCGGCCCCGTGATCATAAAGCTGAAGCGTAACGCCGATCACATCATAGCCTTGCTCCGCCAGCATGGCCGCCACAACCGAGCTGTCCACGCCGCCGGACATCGCGACCACCACACGGGTGTCTGCGGGTGCTTTGGCAAAGCCGAGCGAATTGAGCGGCGGGGTCTGGTCAAGCATCGGGGCATCCTGTGGGGCAGTGTTAGGGTGGAATATAGGAAAATGCGAACTACTCACAAGGGGGGGCTTCATTTGTCTTTAACGGCGATGGCGCAATGATGTTCTCGTAATGAGGATGGTGGTTTTAAAATGTACTTGAAGAAAGTTGGTGGCCCGCGTGCCGTAACGCTTGCAGATGGCTCCGTCATGTCTATGGCAGACTTGCCCCCGATTGGCACGCAGCGTTGGGTCGCATCGCGAAAAGCGGCTGTTGTCCGCGGTGTCGTTTATGGATTGTTGAGCAAAGATGATGCGTTGGAGCGCTATAAACTGAGCGAAGACGAATTCATTGAGTGGGTCAGAGCTGTGTCCACCCATGGAGAGGCGGCATTAAAAGCAACAATGGTTCAGAAATATCGACAACTTTAGGTTGTTTCACCGCACGCTGTGGTTATTTTTACGGGTAGTTAACCTTTTTTGTTCACGATTGACCTCATAGAATTGACCTTATCTGGCGGAGTTGAACAATATGCGCGTCTTGCTTGTCGAAGATGATCCAACGACCTCGAAGAGCATCGAGTTGATGCTTACCCATGCCAACTTGAACGTCTATGCGACGGATCTGGGAGAAGAGGGGATCGATCTGGCCAAGCTTTATGACTATGATATCATCCTGCTCGACCTTGATCTGCCAGATATGACAGGCCATGAAGTCCTGCGACAGCTGCGGCTGAGCCGGATTGAAACACCGATCCTGCTCCTGTCAGGGGCCGACGATACGGAAAGCAAGATCAGGGGTTTCGGTTTCGGAGCGGATGACTACCTGACCAAGCCGTTTCACCGTGAGGAACTGGTTGCACGTATCCATGCGATCATCCGCCGCTCCAAAGGGCATTCGCAAACTGTCATTGATACAGGTCTGATCTCCGTAAACCTTGATGCAAAGACTGTAAGCGTCGAGAAGAAGCCGGTTCACCTCACGGGCAAAGAATACCAGATGCTGGAGCTTTTGAGCCTGCGCAAGGGTACGACATTGACCAAAGAGATGTTCCTTAACCATCTTTATGGCGGTATGGACGAGCCAGAATTGAAGATTATCGATGTTTTCATCTGTAAACTGCGCAAGAAACTGAACACTGCCACGGGCGGTGAAAGTTATATCGAGACTGTCTGGGGCGTGGTTATGTGCTGCGCGACCCTGATCCGGTGGAAATGGATATCGCTGTCAGCGCCTGAAAGGGCGCAAAAGCTGAGTAATGACCTAGACCTGCCTTTGGTCGCGGCCTATCTAATTGCAGATAAGCGGCAGACCAAGGGCAGGTTTTTGTGACTCTCAAGAGCGATATTGTGAATATGGATGTAGTCGAGTTAACGCGGGATCAGGCAGATGCCGAACTTGCGCGATTGGCTGCACTGCTGTCCAATGCAAATACCGAATACCATACGCAAGATGCGCCTACGCTGTCGGATGCCGAGTATGACAGCCTCAAGCGGCGCAATGTGGCCATTGAGGTCCGTTTTCCAGATCTTAAACGCGTGGATAGCCCAAGCGAACAGGTGGGGGCAGCCGTTGCCTCCGGTTTCGGAAAGATCACCCATGATATCCGGATGCTGTCTCTTGGGAATGCGTTCAACGATGAGGATGTCGTTGAGTTCGATACTTCGGTTCGAAAATATCTCGGCTTGGCCACGGATGCACCGCTCACCTATACCGCTGAGCCCAAGATTGACGGGCTTTCGCTTTCCCTGCGCTACAAAAAAGGGGTTTTGGTTCAGGCTGCTACGCGCGGGGACGGGGCTGTTGGCGAGAATGTAACAGCCAACGCTCGAACTGTAGCGGATATTCCCCACGCCCTCACAGGGGCGCCGGACCTGTTGGAAGTCCGCGGTGAAGTGTACATGAGCCATGCTGATTTCGAAGCGTTGAACGCGCGACAAGAAGAGCGCGGCGGCAAGACATTTGCCAATCCGCGCAATGCCGCAGCGGGTTCACTGCGTCAACTTGATGCCGAGATCACCCGCGCGCGGCCTCTACGCTTTTTCGCATACGCGTGGGGCAGCCTCTCTGCGCCTTTGGGCGAGACGCAATCATCCTCGATTGCCGCATTGGCAGGTCTTGGGTTTTCCAAAAATCCACTCACGGTGACCTGCATGGGTCCTGCCGATCTTGTGGCCCATTACAACAAGATTGCAGAGCAGCGCCCCGATCTAGGCTATGATATCGACGGGGTTGTCTACAAGGTCGACGATCTTGAGCTTCAATCACGCCTTGGATTCCGCTCCACAACACCGCGGTGGGCGATTGCCCATAAATTCCCGGCTGAGCTGGCTTGGACCACCTTGGATGGGATCGATATTCAAGTGGGCCGCACGGGTGCGCTCAGCCCTGTTGCGCGCTTGTCGCCTGTGACTGTGGGCGGCGTTGTTGTCTCGAACGCGACCTTGCATAATGAGGATTACATCAAAGGCCTTGATAGCAAGGGGCAGGAAATCAGGGGCGGAAAGGACATTCGCGTTGGCGATCTGGTGCAGGTCTACCGCGCTGGCGATGTCATCCCGAAAGTGGCGGATGTTGATATTAGCAAACGCAGCCCCGATGCGCCCGAATTTATATTTCCCGACAAATGCCCCGAGTGCGGCAGTGATGCGATAAGGGAGGACGGGGATGCTGTGCGCCGCTGTTCGGGCGGGATCATCTGCCCCGCGCAGGCGGTCGAAAAGCTCAAGCATTTTGTTTCCCGCGCAGCCTTTGACATCGACGGCATGGGCGCAAAGCAGATCGAGCAGTTCTACACCGACGGCTGGATCAAAGAGCCTGCTGATATTTTCACACTTCAGACGCGCTATGGCAGTGGCATCCAACAGATCAAGAACCGTGAGGGATGGGGTGAGAAATCTGCTAATGCTCTCTTTGCTGCCATTGAAGACAAACGCAAAATCCCACTGGCGCGGTTGATCTTTGGCCTTGGCATCCGCCATGTGGGCGAAGCGTCGGCCAATATGATTGCCCTGCATTATGGCACATGGGACGCGCTGGCCCAAGCGATGGAAGATGCGCGCCCGCAAGAAGGGGCTGCTTGGGATGATCTGCTGGCGATTGACGGGATGGGTGCGGTTATGGCTGGCTCTCTTGTCGGTGCATTTGCGCAGGAGGCCGAGCGTGCCTCAATCCTGCGGTTGGTTGCAGAGCTTGCCGTACAAGAGGCGGTACGTGCCGATACCTCAGGGTCTCCCGTGGCGGGTAAAACGGTTGTCTTTACGGGTACGCTTGAAAAGATGACCCGCGCAGAGGCAAAAGCGCGCGCCGAGCGTTTGGGCGCCAAAGTATCAGGGTCGGTCAGCGCCAAGACGGATTTACTCGTGGCAGGTCCGGGGGCGGGCTCAAAAGCGAAGAAGGCCGCTGATCTGGGCATTAAAGTGCTGGACGAGGATGGCTGGTTCACCCTGATTGCAAATACATGAGCACGCGGCCGGAACCTCTGTTTCCGCTATTTGCGGGGCTGGATACGCTGACAGGGATCGGCCCCAAAACGGCGCAGCATTTTGTAGCCCTCGGCGTGATCGCGCCCCGTGACCTTTTGTTTACCTTGCCACAATCGGGGATTGACCGCAGGTTGCTGGACACTGTTCAGGGGGCCGCTTTTCCCACTACCTTGACGGTCGCCGTGACCATTGGAAAGCATTATCCCCCTCGCAATAAGGGCGGCGCATACCGCATCCACGTGGAGGATGCACAGACGACGTTCCAGTTGGTATTTTTCCATGCGCGCGGCAATTACTGGGAGCAGACCCTGCCGGAGGGGAGCCGCCGTATCGTCTCGGGTCGGGTCGAGTTGTTCGACAGCACACCCCAAATGGTTCATCCCGATTTTATGGTTCCAGAGGCCGAAGCGCACAGTATACCCGCGTTCGAGCCTGTTTATCCGCTGACCCATGGGGTCACGCAAAAGCTGATGTATAAGGCGACGCGGGGGGCGCTGGCTCTCATTCCGCCGATGGGCGAATGGATCGACCCAAGTCAGATAAAACAAGCGGATTGGCCCGATTTTGTTGCTGCTGTCACTGTGGCCCATGACCCTGCCAGCTTGCGTGATGTTGCAACCACAGCGCCAGCGCGGGAGCGTCTGGCTTATGACGAGTTGTTGGCCCACCAGATTACGCTGGCCCTCGCGCGGCAGGTGGAGCGGCGAAAGAAGGGGCGCATGGCCCATGCTACAGGTGTTTTGCAGACCAAGGTGTTGGATAGCTTGCCCTACAAGCCCACAGGTGCGCAGAGCCGCGCCATTACCGAGATCATCGCCGATATGGCGACAGAGCAGCGGATGAACCGCCTGCTTCAAGGGGATGTGGGCGCGGGCAAAACGCTGGTGGCATTTATGGCGTTGCTGGCCGCCGTGGAAGCGGGCGGGCAGGGCGTGTTGATGGCCCCCACCGAAATCCTCGCACGCCAGCATTTGCAGGGGCTGCGCCCCTTGGCCGAGAGTGCGGGTGTGGTGCTGGAAATCCTGACGGGCCGTGACAAAGGTGCCGAGCGTGCGGCGAAACTGGCCGCTTTGGAGCGCGGTGATATTCAAGTGCTGGTCGGCACCCATGCAGTGTTTCAGGAAACGGTGGTGTTCAACGATCTGCGCCTTGCCGTCGTGGACGAGCAGCACCGCTTTGGCGTGCGCCAGCGGCTTGAGCTGGGGCGTAAGGGGCGGCAGGCGGATGTGCTGGTCATGACGGCGACCCCGATCCCGCGCAGCCTCGCTCTTGCGCAATACGGCGATATGGATGTGAGTGTGCTGGATGAAAAGCCTCCCGGTCGAAAGCCGATCACGACCGTACTGATTAGTACAGACAGATATGAGCAAGTGATTGACCGCTTGCGCGCGGCCATCGATGACGGGCGGCAATGCTATTGGGTCTGCCCATTGGTTGAGGAGAGCGAAGTCAGCGATCTGACGGCGGCAGAGGAGCGGTTCAAACGCCTGCGTGCGGCAATGGGTGAAGGGGTTGTCGGGCTGGTCCATGGCCAGATGCCGCCGGCGGAGAAAGATGCGGCCATGCTGGCGTTCCAACGTGGCGAGACCAAATTGCTTGTTGCGACCACGGTGATCGAAGTGGGGGTCGATGTGCCCAATGCCTCGATCATGGTGATCGAGCGGGCGGAGAGTTTCGGGCTGGCCCAGCTGCACCAGCTACGCGGACGGGTCGGGCGCGGCACAGCAGCGTCGAGTTGCCTGCTGATGTATCAAAACCCGTTGACCGAGACAGGGCAGCAACGCCTCGAAGTACTGCGCGAGACCGAGGATGGTTTTGTGATCGCCGAAACCGATTTGAAAATGCGTGGCACCGGCAATTTGATCGGCACCGCGCAATCAGGCGTGCCACGGTTCAAAGTGGCTGACCTTGAGAAACAGGCGGCACTGATGGCTGTTGCGCAAACCGATGCGCGCAAATTGCTGTATGAAGACCCCAAATTAGAAAGTGATCGGGGGCGGGCGGCGCGGATGCTTTTGTGGCTCATGCGACAGGATGAGGCAATTCGTTTAATTTCAGTGGGTTAACTTTCGGAGTTCCAAAAAGTTCACAAATGTTCTTATAAAGTTCTTTACTTGATGTTAATTATATGAGAACAAAGGGGCAACAAGAACGGAGAGACACATGACCTTCTACCAAACAGTCAAAGCCATCGCCACACGGTCTCAGGACACACTGGTACATGACGCGGCAGGTGCCGCAGCCTTGATTGTGATTTTGATGGTTGGTCTGCATCTTCCCGCACTTGTCTGAGTTTCTGCCTGCGCTCTCATGCCAGGGTCGGTTTTTCGGCGCATATGTCCCAAACTGATGCGCCATAGATGTCACGTTCTGCCTGTCCATGACATTTTACCCGGGGTGCCTTTCCCCATTCCGCCCTTGTGTCCCACATGAGAAACGCTTTTTTAGCGCCGCCATCCTGACTGGATGTGCGGCGCCTTTTTTTGGCTTTTTCAAATCAGGCGCTTGCGCTGTCCATGGCCTCTGCCAAAGCTTCAATGCTAAGCAAAATAGAGGCGTGGCGGTTCTTGTATTCCACCGCTGGAGTGAGGACTTCAAATCCGTCAAATGGCGCATCAGGCACGCCTCCTTTGCCCTTCAGCATCGCCTTAAGCTGGTCACGACCCTTCTGTACGGCCTCCAGCGTTGCCCCCTCGGATGCCTCTGCGGTGATGGCCGCTGCCGCCTGACCCAATGCGCAGGCTTTCACATCCTGACCAAGCGCGCTCAGCTTCCCAGCTGTCACTTTCACGTCTACGGTCACGCTCGACCCGCACAGCGGCGAGCGGCGGGTAACACTGGCATCAGGCGCATCAAGACGGCCTAGGTGCGGAATATCCGCCGCCAAGGCGAGGATACGGGCGGAGTAAAGTTTAATCAGATCAGTATCGTTGGACATGGCAATTCCTTTGTCTGTCTTCTACATAAGCCTAACCAGTGCGGATGCAAAAACTTTTGAACGGGGTGCGCCATGATTTCCTTTGATCCAACGACTTTGAAGTATAACGAGCAGGGCCTAATCCCCGCGATTGCCCAAGATCACGAGACAGGCGAGATCTTGATGATGGCGTGGATGAACGCCGAGAGTCTGATGCGCACGCTGGAAAGCGGGCAGGTCACCTATTGGAGCCGCTCACGGCAAGAATTCTGGGCCAAGGGCGCCACCTCGGGCCATGTGCAGACCCTCAAGGGAATGCGCACTGATTGTGACCGCGACTGTATCGTGATGCAGGTGGTCCAGATCGGCGCGGCTTGTCACACAGGGCGGCGTAGCTGTTTTTACACGGGCATCACGACCAAAGGCGAGATCGATTTGATACCGGAGGGCTAAAGCCCGACTAATTTACGTATATCCTCAGGCGTTGCTCCTTCTGATCGATAGAGGGAGATGGCGCGTGCATCATCCCGTTTCGCCAGACGTTTCCCACCTGTGTCACGGATCAGCCTGTGGTGGTGATAAATAGGTGTAGGCAGGTCAAGCAGGCGTTGAAGAACCACATGGATGCGGGTGGCTTCAAATAAATCGGTGCCGCGCACCACATGCGTAATCCCTTGCGCGGCATCATCAAGCACAACTGACAGGTGATATGACGTCCCCATATCGCGCCGCGCGAGTACGACATCGCCAATCGTATCTATAACACTTTGCGCGGTGAATTCGATCAGACCTGTCTCTCCCTTTGGCCCTTGGCCTGTTTCGGTAAAACAAAACATATCGCCGCCGATGCGTGGGATTGCCTTAGCGGTGGCAACATAATCCATTGAGAGACGCAGTGCGGAATCTTTTGGAATAGGAAAAGTGCCAGAACTGCTGCTGTTTGCGCGGCATGTCCCTGGATAGACAAGGCCGTCAGCGCCAATTGAGGGGGCAACACCTTCTTGTGGTGCTGATGCGGCCTGTGCGATATCGCGGCGCGAACACGAACACGCGAAGAGCGCGTCACTGTCCCACAGATCGCCGAGAACTTTATCATAGGCGGCATGCCGCTCGGATTGCCGCATCACAGGTTTTTCCCAGCTCAGGCCAAGCCATTCAAGATCGTCGTAAATCTGTGCCTCCCACTCGGGACGCGCACGGGAGCGATCAATATCCTCGATCCGCAACAGGAATTCACCACCTGCGGCCTGCGCCAAATCATGAGCCAGCAGTGCTGAATAGGCATGACCAAGGTGAAGGGGGCCGGTTGGCGATGGAGCAAATCTGGTTCGTAAGGTCAATACTTCTCAATCACATAGACGGTGGACTTCATCTGGTGCGTTGGCAGGTGTGGGCCATATTCAGCGAACTGAACAGTGGCCGCACTACAATCAATCCACTCATTCAACCGTCCCGTTTGCATCGGATCAGCAAGGGTATGATCGTTAAAGGAAACCACTAGCTTTCCGCCCTTTGGCAGGGCATGCATAAGCACGTCGATTGTTGTACTTGGTGCCGCACCAAGGCTGATAACGCCAACAGCACTTATCACGCTGTACTTCCCAGTAGGGGTCGCGTCGGCCTCAACCAGAGACAGGTTGCGGTAGATATTCTTTGTTCGGGCCTGCTCCAGCATGGCGGGTGACAGATCAACACCATCAATCTGGCTGAAACCTGCCTCCTTGAAGGCCTGACCAGACAGACCCGTGCCGCAGCCAAAGTCGAGGATCGGCGTCGTGAGGTCATCTACATGCTCTGCCAACGCGCTCGCACAGCGGACAGGCGTTGCATAGCCTGCATCTCTTATTTCGGCGTCGTAAGATGACGCCCAACTGTCATAAAACGCGCGGGCGGCGTCAGGATCACGGTGAACGAAAGCTTGATCTAAAAATCTACTCATTCAGATACCTTAAGTCCGTTAACCCTCTTGTCCAGCACTTAGCCAGTTTTGCCAGTCGGCTTTTGCGCGGTCTGTATAGGCTTTGTAGCGGTCCTTGCGTCCGCGTCGTCCGCTTTTCAGCCCGTCGACAGGGGGGAAGAGGCCAAAGTTCACATTCATGGGCTGGAAGGTCTTGGCCTCGGCACCGCCAGAGATATGGGTGATGAGCGCGCCTGTTGCTGTGGTCGGTGGCGGGGTTTCCAGCGCGCCACCAGTGATTTCAGCCGCGGCAAGTCGCCCTGCGAGCAACCCCATCGCGGCACTTTCCACATAGCCTTCAACGCCAGTGATCTGGCCCGCAAAACGGATATGCGGTCTCGATTTCAGCCGCATCTGACCGTCCAGCAATGTGGGCGAGTTCAGGAAGGTGTTGCGGTGAATCCCACCGAGACGTGCGAAGTTAGCATTTTCAAGTCCGGGAATGGTTTTGAAAACAGCAGTTTGCGCGCCGTATTTCATCTTTGTTTGGAAGCCAACGATGTTGTAAAGCGTGCCGAGTTTGTTGTCGCGGCGCAGTTGTACGACAGCATAGGCTTTCACATCGGGCTGGTGCGGATTGGTAAGGCCCACAGGCTTCATCGGGCCAAAACGCAGGGTCTCGCGGCCCCGTTCTGCCATCACCTCAATAGGCAGGCAGCCATCGAAATAGCCCGCAGTCTCGCCTTCGTGAAACTCGGTCTTTTCCGCTGCGGCCAGCGCGTCGATGAAGGCGTAATACTGGTCTTTGTCCATCGGACAATTGAGGTAGGCCGTGCGCTCTTCCTCGGTCTCGCCTTTGTCATAGCGAGATTGCATCCACGCTTTGCTCATGTCGATGCTATCATGGTAAACGATGGGCGCGATGGCGTCGAAGAAGGCCAGTGCTTCGGCACCTGTTTCGGCCGCGATGGCGGCACCCAGATCGGTAGAGGTGAGCGGACCCGTGGCGATTATCCAATGACCATCCTCGGGCAAGGTGGTGATTTCGCCATACTCAACAGAGATATTCGGATGCGCCATAAGCGCGTCTGTGACTGATTGGGCAAAGGGATCACGGTCCACCGCCAGCGCACCACCCGCAGGCAAGCGATGTTTTTCAGCAGTTTGCATAATCAGCCCGTTCGCCTCGCGCATTTCCCAATGCAACAGGCCCACGGCGTTCTGTTCGCTATCGTCTGAACGGAATGAGTTAGAGCAGACCATCTCGCCCAATAGGCCTGTCTGGTGCGCGAATGTCTCGACCTTGGGGCGCATCTCGTGAATGACCACTTTGATGCCAAGGTGTGCGGCCTGCCATGCAGCCTCTGATCCGGCCATGCCGCCGCCGATGATGTGTAATGTTTTATCCATAGCCGCCAGATAATGGAGCGGAGAGGGCGGTGCAACAGGGCGCGCGCATCAACGATGCGGCAAAATGCGCCAGATCGCATTCTTTGTATTAGACTGATGCATGTGGGGGTATTTTGGGGTCGCCGCTGCGGGAATAAGGGGGATCAGATGAGAGTCTGATCTGGAGGGACCTTCCGCAGGCGGCGACCCTAAATGGGGCAGCTTTATTTGCCATGTAATATTTGTGCCTTATTCCTGCCCGATTTTCTAGACGTAAGTGAGCAACACTGCGGTGCTGAATTCGCAACAATGGTTATCGCGCAGAAAAAAGCCCTGGTCACCAAGGGTGCCAGGGCTTTATTTTAATTATATATCATATTGTTATGAGGGAGGTGCAGTTGCATCCATGGGCAGGCCGGAGGGGGCCGAGTTTGGCGTCCCAAGCCCGCGCTTCCTCGCACCCTCATCAGTCAATGCGCCCAAAAATGACATAATCTTGGCGATCTCGTCCTCAACCAAGGCAACGTCACTGATCTCAATGGCCTCAGCGATGCGCAGAACTTCGTCGAAATCATCCATGGCTTTCCAGTCATCTGCGGCGAGATCATCGGCCAGCACCGCTTTGCTCCGGTCATAGGAGGCGAGCCCTTGAACTGCATTGAGGTGGTGGCGCACGATATCCTCAAGGTTGGCATAGGCACCATTGTGGCCGTAAGGGCCGGTCATACTGACATTGCGCAGGGTCGGGGTGCGGAAACGGTACATGTCCTCTTCTTCACCGGTGATCATGCCACTCCCCGCATCGGAGGCGTAGTCATCCTTGCCTGGTCCGATCTGGGGCAGGCCAATCGCGTGAAAGTTATGATCGGTCTGGAAAGTGCCAGAATGGCAAGTTGAACAACGCGCCTTGCCATAAAACAAATCCATGCCGGCGAGTTGTTCCTCGGTCATGGTGTCTTCACCCTGCAGATATTGGTCAAAGGGGCTTTCCGTCGCGCGGAACTCGGACCCGATGAAAGCGGAAAGGGCCGTGCCGATGTCCGTGATGTGAATGTCTGAGGAGCCAAGGGCTTCGAAGCGTTGGCGATATTCGGGGATGCTGTCCACACGTTTGGTAAGAATATCCCACGCGCCGCCATCACCCATGATCCGCTCTGCGGCTACCGCATCGGCAACCTCATTCTCGCCCGGGTGGCCTGACATCTCGTCTGGTGATAGAATCGGAAGGATGTTTTGCGCGGCAAGGGCCGAGACAACAGGCCGTTCAAGCGTGCCGCCCTCGGGCATGCGGATGCCAAACATGGCATGGCGGTCGTTTGAAGTGCGACCATCGTGGAACATCACGGTGTATTCTTTTGCGCCGAGGTTAAACAGGGCAGGTGCATTTCGCGGAATGCGTGCTTTGGGAGCGTTACCCATATCCACACGGCGGGATTCACCAAGGCCGACACCGCCTTCACCCACCGAGAGCGACATACCGTCGGATGTGCCAAGGCTGGGATGGTGGCAGGTGGCACAGGCGATATTCTTGTTGCCCGACAGGATCGGATCAAAGAACAGATCACGGCCCAGCTCAACCAGCTCCGCTGGAAACTGCTGAAAGTCATCGTCAGTTGCTGCGCTGGGTATGGACCCTGCAATTGCTGTGGCACCGTACATTATACCAGCGCCAAATACGCCGAGTGTCAAAATCTTCATCACACTGTTCCTCACGAGAATGAGAGGCTTGTTACCAAAATTATGGCAAAATTGCGATGATTGCTTTGGAAATAGACCGTCCCGTATCAGGAAACAGTCAGTGTTTCCAATCAGGTGGCCGCTTTTCAATGAAGGCCTGCATGCCTTCATTGGTATCTGCATTGCTTAGGTTTTCGACCATGACAGCACCCGTATGGGCGTAGGCCGCGGCGGTCTCCATGCCAAGTTGGTCATAAAATGCGCGTTTGCCGATCTTGACAGCAGCGCCAAGTTTGCGGGCAATCTGGTCCGCAAGCGCCGCTGTTTCTGCTTCCAACGCATCAGCGGCCACGACATGATTGATAAGGCCGAGTTCCTCGGCACGCTCGGCGTCAATGAAATCACCAGTTGTAAGCATCTCGAAGGCCTTTTTGGGCGCGATGTTGCGGGTGAGGGCGACCATGGGGGTCGAGCAGAAAAGGCCGATGTTGACCCCGTTGACGCCAAAGCGTGTGCCCTGTGCGGCCACTGCCATGTCGCAGGTCGCGACCAGCTGGCAGCCAGCGGCGGTTGCAATGCCATGGATTTGGGCAATCACAGGCTGCGGCATGGACTGGATGCGCATCATAACATTGGTACAGCGGGCGAACAGATCGGCAAAGGCGGCAGCACCTGCATCCTCGTTTTGGCGCATGGCCTGCATCTGGCGCAGATCGTGGCCCGCGCAGAACGCTTTGCCCGCCCCTGACAGGGTAATCACGCGGCAGTCGGGGTCTTCGGCCAACTTATCAAGCGTTTCCTGCAATGCCGCCAACATCTCGTCGCTGAGCGCATTGAGCCGCTCGGGGCTGTTCATTGTGAGATGCGTGACCGCGTCCCGTTGCGTTATTTCCAGAATTGCCATCTTGCGCCCTCTCTTGCTTGGGGCAACTCTAGGCGCAATAGGACAGGGAGAACAAGTATGGCCGTAAAAGGTGAAGTGATGATGCAGGCGCCAGAACTGATGGCGTTTATGCGTGAGGTGTTCCAGCAGGTGGCAGATGATTTCAACGTCGAAGAGGTCAAACCCAATGAGGTGACCATGCGGTTGATCATTACCGAAAAACACTTGCGCCCTGGCGGGACGGTCTCTGGCCCATCGATGTTCGCGCTGGCCGATGTAGCAGCCTATATTGCGACGCTGGCGATGATCGGGCCTCAGGCCTTGGCGGTGACGACCAACTGTTCGCTTGATTTTATGCGCAAGCCCAAGGCGGGGGTGGATTTGATTGCCACTGCACGGCTGCTCAAGCTGGGGCGGCAACTCTCGGTGAGCCACGTCCTTGTCTACTCGGAAGGTATGGAAGAACCTGTAGCGCAGGCAACAATGACCTATGCGATCCCGCCAGTGAAGGTTGGTTAGGGGTACAATTTTACTATTAGAGGATTGTATCAAAAAAGGGCAGGGATATACCCTGCCCAAGTGAAGAGGTCTGGCGTCGCGTCACGGGGATGTCACGCTTTCCAGAACACCTTACGCGCCTCGCGATGAGCCGCCTCAGGTGTGAGTCCCACGTCCTGCAACTGCCATGCTTCGAGGTGCTGAAGCGAAAGGCGCGTGCGGCGGTGGGTTGCCCATTTTGTCACGCAGGCTGCAAACTTGACGCTGACTACGGCGAGCAGGGGAAGGCTGCGCGTGGAATTCAGAACCGCAAGGGCGTCGTTTGTCAGGATCGCTGCGTGTGTCATGGGTAAATCTCCTATGATAAATTGTATTGACACAATGTGGCGTTGTTGCCATGGGTAATGGGTACAATACGATTTCAATGATAGCTACGGAAACATTGTAATGGATACAATTTGGGTGCCGCAGGTCGATCCGGCGATTAAACCGAAGTACAAGGCAGTGGTTCAGGCCATTCGTGATGCTGTGGGATCTGGTGCGCTTGTCCATGGGGCCAAGCTGCCGCCTGTGCGCGAGTTGGGTTGGAAGTTGGAGATGACACC
>CAWVWS010000017.1:0-30624 GCA_963933905.1 uncultured Sulfitobacter sp. | reverse complement strand
ATGGCCGCACATATTGCCGCCGAGTTGCGGGGCCTTGGCGCTGATGCTGCCCTGTATGAAGCGTTGAATGCCGCTGCCCTGTATGTTGCCGGAGAAACGAACATATGATCCCTATCGCTTATTCCGCCGCAGTTGATGCTGCCCGCGCTGCGGGAGATGCGATTGTTGCCCTTGAAAGCACGATCATCACCCATGGCATGCCCTATCCGCAAAACCTTGAGGTGGCCCGTCAGGTTGAGGCAGATATCCGCGACGCAGGTGCTGTGCCTGCGACAATCGCTGTGATGGAAGGTACGCTACACATTGGACTGGATGATGAACAACTGAGCAAACTCGCGCAATCCAAAGGGGTGGCAAAGCTGAGCCGCGCGGATATGGCGGCTTGTCTTGCAACGGGCGGCACAGGTGCCACCACTGTCGCCGCGACTATGATTGCTGCACATCTTGCCGGGATACACGTCTTTGCTACGGGCGGCATCGGCGGTGTTCACAAAGGGGCTGAGGACAGTTTCGATATCTCAGCCGATCTGATGGAGTTGGCCCAAACCCCCGTGACTGTTGTCGCCGCAGGGGCGAAAGCCATACTGGACGTGGCAAAAACCCTCGAAGTGTTGGAGACCCAAGGCGTTCCTGTGATCGCCTTCGGTCAGGATGCTTTTCCCGCATTCTGGTCCGCTGGTTCAAAGTTACGAGCGCCCCTGCGGATGGATGATCCCGCCCAGATCGCCGCTGCTCACAAGATGCGAGGCGCACTTGGACTGCCGGGGGGACAGTTGATCGCCAACCCGATCCCGAAAGATGCAGAAATACCCGCAGCAGAACTGACCCCAATCATTGCGACGGCTCAAGCAGATGCAAACCGCGCTGGCATCACTGGTAAGGGTGTCACACCCTACCTGCTCCAACGTATTTTCGAGCTGACGGACGGCCGCTCGCTGGAGGCAAACATAGCACTTGTGCGCAACAATGCGCGTCTGGCGGCAAAGATTGCCCTCGAATTGCGCAACAAGCCATAGATAAGACTGCGCCAAGCCATTGTGACTGCCCCAAGCAGCCCTTAGCTGTACACTCAGACCAGCGTTTAAACGGAACAAGACACAACGATGAACACACCTTTTGATCCCGATCCGATTCAGCCGCCCAAACGCGGCCTTCTCGGGCGCTTTCGTGGCAATTTCCTGACGGGGTTGGTGGTCATCGCGCCTGTGGGTCTGACGATCTGGCTGATCTGGAGCGTGGTCGGCTGGATTGACGGGTTTGTTCTGCCGTTGGTGCCGTTAAAATATCACCCTGACCGCTTGATCCAGGATTTGCTGGGCCTTGATCCGCTCAGCCAGATCAACGTGCGCGGCATCGGTGTTATCATTTTCCTGATCTTTACAGTCTTCGTCGGCTGGCTTGCAAAAGGGATCATTGGCCGCTCCTTCATCCGCTTTGCCGAAAGCCTCGTGGAGCGCACGCCGGTTGTCCGTTCGATTTATTCCGGCATCAAGCAGATTTCCGAAACCATCTTTGCCCAAAACGAGCGGAGCTTCGAGAAGGCCTGCCTGATCGAGTATCCACGCAAAGGGATTTGGGCCATTGGCTTTATCTCGACAGAGGCCAAGGGAGAGATTGCAAAGAGGACGGATACGGACGGCGACATAATGTCGGTGTTTTTGCCCACGACGCCGAACCCTACTTCAGGGTTCTTGCTGTTTGTTCCCAAACGGGATGTGATTGAACTGGATATGACGGTCGAGGATTCAGCAAAGCTGGTGATCTCGGCGGGTCTTGTCTATCCCAATTCAAGAGCGCTTGAGGATGGCGAGGCGCCAATTGCCGACCTGAACGGGCGCGATTAAGCGAACATCGCGCGCAGATCGACGCTGCTGCGCTTGCCGATATTATCTACATCGCCGCGCAGAAACTGCTCTGCCGCCTCACAGCCTGCGTCTTTCAACTGGCCAATGACATGCGGATTTGCCACCATTTTGGTTGCTGCCGACAATTTCGCCATCAGGACATCATCCGCAATCATGTGAATGCGGACACGGGTCATCTTGTCCGATGATACAGTACCCTCCTCGATCAGCCGCTGGACAAAGTCGATTGCCCGTAACTCCCGCAGGTCGCTGGAGTTAAAGCTGATCTCGTTAATGCGGTTCTGGATTTCGTTGGGGGTCGTCGGGATATCATCGCACTCCAACGGATTGATGTTGATGATCACGATATCTGCAGGCAGCGACGGGTTGAACAGCGGGAAAAGCGCAGGGTTGCCGGTAAACCCGCCATCCCAGAACGCCTCTACGCGGTCCGTGGTCTTGTTATACATCTCGATCGCTTTGAAAACTGTTGGCAAACAAGCAGAGGCCATCAGTGCATCAGGGCCGATCTCATCCCCCTCGAAATCCTGATCTTGCCGTTGCGCACTCGGGTTGCGCCCACATAAAACAGCGGCGCATGGCTGTCGCAGACACGGTCATAGTTGAACTTTTCGACGATATCCTTGAGCGGGTTTTTATAAAACGCACCATAGTCATAGGGGGACATCAGCCGCGTCACCGCATTGCCCATAATCACGGGCAGGCTGTATTCGATCTGTTTGCTTAGTGTTGATAAGCCAAAGGGGGCCATCCAATCGCCCATCGACAGGTCCTACACACCTGCGACTTGCATCCACAGCCATTCGAGGTTTTTGCGTGCCCCTTCACGTCCGCCACTTATCATCCCTGCTTTCAGGGCCGCACCGTTGAGCGCCCCCGCCGACGTGCCCGAGATGCCCGAAATCTACAGCTCCTCCTCCTGAAGCAAGCGGTCGAGCACACCCCAAGTGAACGCGCCATGCGCACCGCCGCCCTGAAGGGCGAGGTTTATCTTCTTGGTCTTGGCCATGATGCCGCGCCCCTTTGGATGTTGTGGTTAAAGTGCTGTCCAGCCGCCATCGACACTGATGGTCGTGCCGGTGATCTGGTCCGCTGCGGCAGAGCAAAGAAAGGCCGCCGTGCCGCCCATCTGCTCTACAGTTGCGAACTCCTTGCTGGGCTGGCGCTTGAGCATGACGTTCTGGATCACCTCTTCGCGGCTCATATCATATTCTTTCATCGTGTCGGGAATTTGCTTTTCCACAATAGGGGTCAGCACATAGCCGGGGCAGATCGCATTGGCCGTGATCGGCTCCTCTGCGGTTTCGAGCGCCGTTGTCTTGGTCAAACCGATAATGCCGTGTTTTGCGGCGATATAGGCCGCCTTGTAGGGCGAAGCAGTCAAACCATGGGCGGAGGAGATGTTGATCACACGGCCCCAGCCTGCTTTGCGCATCATCGGCAGGGCAATCGCGGTGGTATGAAAAGCCGAGCTAAGGTTGATGGCAATGATCGCGTCCCATTTCTCGGCAGGGAAATCCGGGATCGGGGCGACATGCTGGATACCTGCGTTGTTGATTAGGATATCGCAAACGCCCGCATCCTCGATCAGTTTGCGGCATTCGTCGCCCTTTGACATGTCCGCTTTGATATAACGTGCGGTCACACCTGTCACATTGGCGATTTCCTCAGCCAGTTTGTGATCCTCATCACGGTCGGTAAAGGAGTTGAGCACGACATTGGCCCCCGCCTGTGCCAGTTGTTGCGCAATTCCCAGACCGATGCCTGAGTTTGAACCACTGATAACAGCTGTCTTACCGGACAGATCATATGTAAGGGCCATGGGAGTTCTCCTGTGAATTGGATGTTGCCCCGCTTATGGCGTGGGCATGATGGAATGAAAACGGACAAAACCGCGATCGCGTTCCCCGCAGCACCGGATAAAGTGAACTGCCCAAAAAAAACGCCCGCACAAGGCGGGCGTCAAGTTATTGAGGCAGGTTTCATACAGGCAAGAAACCTATAGAGCAGTGTAATTCTTATAGTGAATTATTCCCCAAACGCCAAGCATTAAGTTTGCGCCTCCGTTCAGACCCCGTTAGAGGTTTAGATAATAAAAAAAAGGGCAGCGCGGGATTGTTTCGAAAATGGCTTTAGATAATTTCTCAAAGGTACGGGGCTTTGTAGCCGTATCTTCACTGATTCTCTGGGGATTCGCCGCACAGGCCGAGCCGCGCCATGCGATCGCAATGTATGGTGATCCTGCACTCCCCGCCGACTTCACCAGTTTACCTTATGTAAATGCCGACGCGCCCAAAGGCGGCTCAATCGTTTTGGGCAATACAGGCGGCTATGATAGTTTGAACCCCTTTGTGCTCAAAGGGACCTCGCCGTGGCAATTGCCCTTCTTTACCCATGAGACGCTGATGGGCCGCTCTTGGGATGAGCCATTCACGCTTTATGGTCTGCTGGCCGAAACGGTTGAGACGGACGATGACCGCACTTGGGTCGAATTCACTCTGCGCGAGGGCACTACATTCTCGGATGGCTCACCGCTCACCGTTGAAGATGTGATTTTCAGCTTTAACATGCTCGGCACCGAAGGGCATCCGCGGTATCTCAGCCTCTATAACCAGATCACCAGCATCGAGCAGACCTCGGAGCGTGGCGTGCGCATCACATTTGAGAGCGACAACCGCGAGCTTGCCCTGCTCGCAGGGCTGCGGCCCATTTTGTCCAAAGCACAGTGGGAAGGCCGCGATTTTGCAAATGCGACGGTTCAGGACATACCGCTCGGCTCTGGTCCCTATAAAATTACGGATTATGAGCCGGGTCGCTTTGTGCAACTCACCCGCAATCCAGACTATTGGGGCGCAGATATCGCCTTTCGCCAAGGCACCCATAATTACGACAGCGTAAAGCTTGATTTTTATGTCGATTCCAAGGTGTTGTTCGAAGGTTTCAAAGCAGGCGAGATTTCCGCCGTGCGCGAATTCAACGCCGAGACATGGGCGAGCCAGTATGATTTCCCCGCCATCGAGCGCGGCGACATCGTAAAATCCGTGATCCCGCATCAAAAACCTTCGGGCATGACAGGGCTTGTCATGAACACCCGCCGCGCGCCCTTTGACGATTGGCGGGTGCGCGATGCGCTGATCCATGCCTTCAATTTCGAATTCATCAACGACACGCTCACTGGTAATGCACAGCCGCGTATCACCTCCTATTTCTCCAACTCTGTTCTGGGCAAAGAAGACGGCCCCGCCGAGGGTCGCGTGGCCGAGCTTTTGCTGCCCTATCAGGATACCCTGCCTTCCGGCACAATCGAGGGGTATGCCCTGCCCGTCAGTGACGGTTCTGCGCGCAACCGTGCAGGCATACGCGCCGCGATGGCCCAGTTTGAAGCGGCGGGATATATGGTTGAAGGCGGTAAAATGCTCCGCGGTGATGGCACTCCTGTCTCTTTTACGATCCTGATTGCCAAAGGCAGCACCGAGGACATCGCCATTGCCGAGCTTTACATGCGCGCCCTTGAGCGTCTGGGCATTGATGCCACCATAGAAGCCATTGACGATGCACAGTATTTTTCTCGCACCGGTAACTTTGACTTTGACATAACAACCTTCCGCCGCTCCCTTTCACTCAGCCCTGGCAACGAGCAAAAGTTCTACTGGGGCTCCGAAGCGGCTGATCAGCCTGGATCAAGAAACCTGATGGGCGCCCGCAGCCCTGCCATTGATGCAATGATTGATGCGATGCTCAACGCCCGCGACAGTGCGGATTTTATTGCGGCTACCCGCGCGTTGGACCGTATCCTCACGGCAGAGCGTTTTGTCATCCCCTTCTGGTCCTATACCGAAGGCCGCATTGCCCATGTAAAAGAGATGATGTTTCCCGATACCTTGCCGATTTACGGCGATGGCTCCCAATGGATGCCCGAAGTCTGGTGGTGGGATGACAGCCAGTGAGAATATGGCACTGTCATAAAACTGTAGCCTTCGAAGCTTAGGTAATCTGCATGAATATACTTGTCTTATGCACTGGCAACTCTGCCCGCTCGATCCTGCTGGAATGTTTGTTGGAAAAGTTGGGTGGTGATCAGATCACCGCCTATTCCGCTGGAAGTCAGCCCTCGGGCAAAGTACATCCACAATCGCTCGCCCTGCTTAAGGCTGAGGGTTATGATGTCTCATCGCTCAGTTCCAAAAGCTGGGATGTGTTCGCGGACGGTGATGCGCCAAAAATGGATGCGGTGATTACGGTTTGCGGATCTGCCGCCTCCGAGACATGTCCCATCTGGCCAAGTGTGCCCTTGCACGCCCATTGGGGGCTGGAGGATCCTGCCGCAGTTGAAGGTCCTGACGCAGTTGCCGCGTTCCAAAACGCCTATGAGATACTGCAGCGGCGTGCAGCGCAGTTCATCGCGGGTGATATTACCAGCATGGGCCGAGCAGAGCTTCAGGCCCATCTGACTGCCTGCGGGAGTATCCTATGAAACGTAAACTTGCTGCCGAATTCGTCGGGACTGCCATGTTGCTAATCTCGGTTATTGGATCGGGGATCATGGGGGTGGAGCTGGCGCAGGGGAGTGATGCGATCACCCTGCTCGCCAATGCCATTGCGACGGGCTGTATGCTGTTTGTGATCATTACGGTACTGGGCCACATATCGGGCGCCCATTTCAATCCCGCCGTGAGCCTGGCCTTTTATTTACGCGGTGAATTGTCTGCGGTGGGCCTTGCTAGTTTTTCTGCTGCTCAAGTGGTCGGCGCAGTCTTCGGCGTTTGGGCGGCCCATTTGATGTTTGATCTGCCGCTGCTACAACTCAGCCAGACAATGCACCGCACGGGTGCGGCGCAATGGTTTTCCGAGGGGCTCTCCACGCTGGGCCTGCTCTTTGTGATCTTTGGCGGGTTGCGGGCGCGGGCCGATGCGGTGCCGACGCTTGTGGCGCTCTATATCACGGGGGCCTATTGGTTCACCTCCTCCACCAGCTTTGCCAATCCCGCCGTGACATTTGCACGAGGTTTTTCCGACACCTTTGCAGGCATCTACCCGGGTCACATTGCGATGTTTATTCTAGTACAGCTTGCCGCGACCCTGATCGGGCATGTCGCGTTGAAGTGGGTCTCAGACGAGTGATGTAACCCAAAGGAGCGTCGCATCATCCTCGGACACTGAGATAATGTTATGCCCCATGGCTGCGTCGTAATAGGCACTGTCGCCACGGCGCATCTCGATCGGTTCGTAAAACTCTGTATAAAGCTTGATCACACCCGTCAGGACATAGAGGAATTCCTCGCCGTCATGACGCACCCAGCCGTCAAATTCCTCCATCGTGCGGGCACGGATCCGCGCGCGGTAGGGCAGCATATTCTTTTTTCGCAGCGTATCAGCCAGCAATTCATGCTCATAAGTGGTTGTGGCCTGCGCTGTCCCCTCGCCCGACTTGGTCACTGCCATGCGGCCATTGATCTGGTCACCTGCTGGGGGTGTGAAAAGTTGCGGCACAGTAATCTCGAGGCCTACCGCCAGCTTTTTCAGCGCGTCATATGTCGGTGACATTTGGGCATTCTCGATCTTTGACAATGTCGAGCGGGCAAGCCCTGCCTGACTGGCCGCCTGCTCCAGCGTCCAGCCGCGAGCCTTGCGCAATTCGCGCACCCGCGCGCCCAGATCAATCGGCGGCACCGTATGTGCGGCACCATCTTCACGGGCGATTTGAATCATCGATTTTGCAGCATCATGTGTCATGCCCTTCATATAGGGCCAAGGCCCAGACCTTGCAACGCGCAGCGCTGCACGCTAGCGATTGCACATGAAATCAGAATTTGATCAGGGGCCTTTGCCCGCCTGTCCTGCCCCTTTTAACATGGCGCGATATGTGTTGGAACGCGGTGCTGCTGTGCCCGATAAAATTGTGCTTAGCGTTTTGGGCGTCGAGCAATGGACTTACGATGCCTTGCGAGATGCGGTGCTGGGAACGGCCACAGGTTTTTTGGAGGCTGGTGCCAAACACGGCGACCGCGTGTTGATGCGCTTGGGCAATACGGTGGATTTCCCCCTCGCCTATCTCGGGGCGATTGCCGCAGGTCTGGTGCCTGTGCCGACAGCCTCCGCACTGACCGCACGGGAAGTGGCACCCATGATTGCAACGCTCAACCCCGTGCTGATCTTGCGCGACCCCGATGTAGAGTGCCCAGATGATCCGCGCATTGTGACGCTCGACGCCTTGCGCAACATGCGTGATCTACCCGCCGCGCAGTGGCATATGGGCGATCCCGAGCGTGCGGGATATATCATCTATACCTCTGGCACCTCCGGAAAACCACGCGCCGTTGTACATGCGCACCGCGCAATCTGGGCGCGCCAGATGATGTTCGAGGGCTGGTATGGCCTGCACGGTGGTGACCGTGTCCTGCATGCAGGGGCGTTTAACTGGACATACACGCTTGGCACGGGGCTGATGGACCCTTGGACCATGGGGGCCACGGCGCTAATCCCTGCCGCGGGGACGCTGGCCACCGATCTTCCTGATCTGATTGCAATTCATGAAGCTACGATTTTTGCTGCGGCCCCAGGGGTGTACCGCCAGCTTTTGAACCAAGAAGGAATTGCCGCTATGCCTGCCCTGCGCCATGGTCTTAGCGCGGGAGAGAAACTTCCCCCTGCGACCTGCGCGCGTTGGGAGGCGGCAACCGGCACGCCGATCTTTGAAGCGTATGGCATGTCCGAATGCTCCACCTTTATCTCTGCAGGTCCTGACCGTCCTACTGCGCCCACCGTGCTGGGGCGGCCCCAGAACGGACGACGCATCGCATTGCTGGGGCCTGATGGCGCTGTGCCTTTGGGCGATGAAGGCACCATCGCGGTTCATCGCTCCGATCCTGGTTTGATGCTCGGCTATCTGGACGCCCCAGAGGACACAGCGCAGAAAATGCAAGGGGAGTGGTTCCTGACGGGTGATCAAGGCAGCATGGATGCCGACCACCAGATCACATATCTGGGGCGCAACGACGATATGATGAACGCGGGCGGTTTTCGCGTCTCCCCCGTCGAGGTGGAATCCTGCCTTGCACGATATGAGGGCATAACTGCCGTTGGCGCTGCTGAAGTCGCCGTGAAAGAAGACGTTACTGTCATCGCTGCCTTCTACACGGCCGCCACCCCACTGGACGAAGACGCCTTACGCCGTTATGCCGAGGCAAATCTGGCGCGCTACAAACAGCCGCGCCTCTACATCCATTTGCCGGCCCTGCCCATGGGCGCCAACGGTAAGCTCCTGCGCCGCGCGCTGCGCCAGCAATTTGAGGCCTCCCGATGAGTGAAACAGTAAAACTCGATATCATGTCCGATCCGATCTGCCCTTGGTGCTATATCGGCAAAGCGCATCTGGACCGCGCCCTTGCAGCGGCCCCTGACCATCCGTTCCTGATCGAATGGCATCCGTTCCAGCTGAACCCCGATATGCCTGAGGGCGGTATGGACCGCCGCGCCTATCTGGAAGGTAAGTTCGGCGGCAAGAAAGCAGCCGTCAAAGCCTATGCACCTGTGGTCGAACATGTGGAAAAAGCAGGCCTCAAGATCAATTTTGAGGGCATGAAGCGCACCCCGAATACGCTCAACGCCCACCGTTTGATCCATTGGGCAGGCATCGAAGGTCGCCAGACCGCCGCTGTGTCAGCCTTGTTCAAAGCCTATTTTGTGGAGTGCCGCGATATCGGTGATGTCGAAGTTCTGGCAGATATTGCCGACAGCATCGAAATGGATGCCGCTGTGGTGACGCGCTTGTTAGGAACCGATTCCGACATGCAAGATATCCGTGACCGCGATGCACACAGCCGCTCGATGGGGATTAACTCGGCGCCAACTTTCATCATTGGCGGCAAACATGCAGTACCGGGCGCACAGCCGCCGGAATTGTGGGCAAAAGTGATTGCCGAAGTAACAGGTGCCTCAACGTAGTGTTGCAAAAGCGCCGCTAGCTATGCGGCAGCATGAAAAAGCACTAGGCGGCAGGTATTCTGTGGCCTAATCTTACTACCAATGGGCAAAAAGCCTCATCTAAAACAAAAATGACTTTGAGCAGGTGTGCAGGCAGTGAACAGGCAAGCGTTTGGAACGCATCTTTTCCGATATTTGTACGGCGTTATCGTCGCCATACCGCTCAATCTGCGCGTTTGCGCAGGGTTTGGTGTATTGAGAAAAGGCAGCTAAATTATGATCTCTCCGATGTCCTCGCGCGTTGTTCTAACCTACGGATCGTTTGATTTGTTCCACCAAGGGCATGCACGACTTTTGCAACGTCTTTCCATGCTGGGCAGTGAGTTGATCGTCGGATGCTCGACTGACTCTTACAATGAAGAGATGGGTTTGCCCGCCGTGACCTCATACGCGCAGCGCCGCCTGATGCTGGAGAGTTGCCGTTTTGTGAGCCGTGTGATCGCGGAACAGGAATGGGACCAGAAATACACAGATATCATCAACTACAATGTCTCTGTTTTCGCCATGGGCGATGACTGGACAGGGCAATTCGACCACTTTGAGGACATTACCCAAGTGGTCTATGTGCCGCGTGCCGACATTATCGGAGAGCGCCGCCCCTTCCATCTCGTACCGCAACCCGCTTTGCGTGTAGCTGCGGGTTAACCCCTTTCAGATTGTCACGCCTGCACGCTTAGCTTAACAGCCTAGAAATATTTATTCTTAATCTGTTAAGAGCATCGGAGTGCTGCGTGTCTTCATCCCCTGAACCGTTCCGGATGGGCCGCACCGAATTTGTGGCCCTCTTGGCCATGATGCTGGCCTCTGTTGCTTTTTCCATCGATTCCATGCTGCCCGCCCTGCCCGAAATCGGAGCTGAGCTTTCGCCCAATGCGATTGAAAGAGCGCCTTTGATCCTGAGCACATTTCTGCTGGGCATGGGGATCGGCACATTCTTTACCGGCCCCCTGTCGGATGCCTTCGGGCGCAAACCTGTAATCCTTATCTCCAGTGCCCTGTTCATTCTGAGTGCGGCAGTCGCCTATATCAGCCAGTCCTTCGAAATGGTGCTGATTGCCCGTCTGGTACAGGGTTTGGGGGCGGCTGGTCCGCGTGTCGTGACAAATGCCATTGTGCGCGACCGCTTCTCGGGGCGTCAAATGGCCAAGATCATGTCAATCATCATGATGGTTTTTGTGCTTGTTCCCGCAGTGGCCCCTTTGCTGGGCTCCTTCATCATAGGGTGGAGCGGATGGCGCGGCATTTTCATCGCCTTCATTCTATTTGCAGCGACATTCACAGTCTGGATGTTGATCCGCCTGCCCGAAACCCTGCCTTTTGAAAACCGTCGCCCCTTGCGTCTTCGGTTGATGGGGGCCGCGGTTCGTGAAGTTCTGTCGCAGCCCATTGTGCGTTTGGCCATCATCGCCCAGATGCTGGTCTCGGCGATGATTTTTCTGACGCTGATGCTGGTCCAGCCGATTTACGACATCGTATACGGGCGCGGGGATGAGTTTCCCTACTGGTTTTTCGGTATTGCCATTGTCGCAGGTTGTGCGAGCCTGCTCAACGCGTTGCTGGTCGAGCGGTTTGGCATGTGGAAGTTGATCACCGCTGCTGTCGTTGTCCAAATCGTCTTTGCAGGCAGCTTCATCGTATTTGATCTGGGCGGCGGTCCTTACGGCTTTTTCTTCTTCCTCTTTTGGATGACGGGAATCTTCTTTCAGGCGGGTTTCAGCATCGGCAATCTGAATGCGATTGCGATGGAACCCGTTGGCCACATTGCGGGCATGGCCGCTTCTGTCATCAGCGCAATTGCTACAGTCGGGGCCGTAATGATCTCGGGACCTATCGGCACAAACTTCAACGGAAGCGAGCAGATGCTCACGGTTTCGGTGCTAGTGATGGCATTGGTTGGATTGCTGTGCATGTTACGGATGGGTCGCCTGATGAAAGACGCCGAAAAACCCTAGTCTTTCGCCTTTTTCAACGCTTTTTCCTTGGCGACGACATGTTCCGCCAGATCACGGGCAATCGCAAAGGCGCCTTTGATCTTGTCGGTATCGGTTCCCCAATCGCGGCGTACGACAATCTTGTTGTCTTTGACCTTGGCCAGGCCACGCTGATCATTGATGAACTGCACCAACCCTTCGGGTGAGGCGAATTTGTCATTATGGAACTGGACCGTGGCACCCTTTGGCCCGCCGTCGAGCTTGGCAATGCCCGCGCGTTTGCACATCGCCTTGATCCGCACCACCAGCATAAGGGTATTCACCTCCTTCGGCAGCGTGCCAAAGCGGTCAATCAATTCAGCGGCAAATCCTTCAAGCTCGACCTTTTTGGTCAACTCGGACAAGCGGCGGTAGAGGCCAAGGCGCACATCAAGGTCGGGCACATAGGCCTCTGGAATGAGCACAGGCACGCCAAGGTTGATCTGCGGCGCCCATTGGCCGTCATTGTCGATCACACCTTCCAACTCGCCCGAACGGATTTTGGCAATCGCGTCTTCCAGCATAGATTGGTAGAGCTCAAAGCCAACATCGCGCATTTGGCCCGACTGTTCTTCACCCAGCAGGTTACCCGCCCCGCGAATGTCGAGGTCTTGGGAAGCCAGCGTGAAGCCAGCGCCAAGCGTGTCGAGCGATCCGATCACGCGCAGACGTTTTTCCGCCAACGCCGTCAGCTTGGCGCGCGGCTTGGTCGTCAGATAGGCATAGGCGCGGGTTTTGGAACGGCCCACTCGGCCCCTGATCTGGTAAAGCTGCGCAAGGCCGAACATATCGGCACGGTGCACGATCATCGTATTGGCCGTGGGGATATCGAGACCACTCTCGACAATTGTTGTGGCCAACAGGATGTCATAGCTTCCGTCGTAGAACGCGTTCATACGGTCATCAAGCTCGCCCGCTGCCATCTGGCCATGCGCCACCACATAGGATAATTCGGGCAGTTGCTCTTTGAGGAACGCTTCGATCTCTGGCAGATCGGAAATGCGCGGCACAACGTAGAAAGACTGCCCGCCACGGTAATGCTCGCGCAGGAGCGCCTCACGCAAGGTGACCTTGTCAAATTCCGATACATAGGTGCGGATGCTAAGACGGTCCACAGGCGGTGTGCCAATGATGCTGAGGTCCCGCACCCCTGTAAGGCTCAGTTGCAGCGTGCGGGGGATCGGCGTGGCCGTCAGCGTCAGCACATGCACATCCGTACGCATGGATTTCAGCCGCTCTTTATGACCCACGCCAAAGTGCTGCTCCTCGTCGATCACCAAAAGTCCGAGGTTGTTGAACTTGATGGATTTCGCCAGCAGTGCATGGGTGCCGATCACGATATCGACGGTGCCTTTGGTGATCCCGTCACGGGTGGCGCTGGCCTCTTTGGCAGTTACAAATCGACTCAATTGGCGCACTTCAATGGGAAAGCCGCGAAACCGCTCTGCAAAACTCTTGTAGTGCTGGCGCGCCAGCAAGGTCGTCGGCGCAATCACCGCAACCTGCACCCCTGCCATGGCTGCGACAAAGGCCGCGCGCATGGCAACTTCGGTTTTGCCAAAGCCCACGTCACCACAGACCAGACGATCCATCGGGTTGCCGCTGGTCAGGTCATCAATCACATCGCCAATGGCGCTCAACTGGTCATCAGTCTCCTGATACGGGAACCGGGCCGAGAACGCGTCCCACATGCCCGGCGGCGGCTCAAGAACAGGCGCACGGCGCAAAGCACGCTCGGCTGCGATGCGGATGAGTTTATCCGCCATCTCGCGAATGCGCTCTTTAAGTTTGGCCTTCTTGGACTGCCACGCGCCGCCGCCCAGCTTGTCGAGCAGGCCTTCCTCGTGGCCATAACGGCTCAGCAGTTCGATATTCTCGACAGGCAGGTAAAGCTTTGATTGCTCGGCATATTCCAGCACCAGACACTCATGGGCTGCGCCAATCGCCGTGATCACTTCCATGCCCAGATAGCGGCCAACGCCGTGATCCACATGCACCACAAGATCGTTTGGCGTGAGGCTTTGCACTTCTCTGAGGAAATTTTCCGCACGGCGCTTACGCTTGGGGCGGCGGATGAGGCGATCGCCTAGCACGTCCTGCTCGGAGATCACCGTCAGATTTGTTTTATGGTTTCCCGCTTCGCTCCTTGAGGTCAGCGGACCTTCAAACCCATGCTCCAACGCCCACACCGCCAGATGCAGTCCGCGTTTGCCAATGCGGGTGAAGTCTTTGACTGGGATCGCCTCGGACAGACCTTCTTCCTCGATCAACCCTGTCAGACGCTCACGCGCGCCCTCTGAATAGCTGGCGATCAGGACTGGACCAACTTCAAGTTTTGCCTTCACATGGGACGCCAAGGACCCGAAAAGGCTAATAGATTCCCGCTGGCGCTCTGGCGCGAAATTGCGCCCTATGCGTCCCCCCGCATCCACAACACCGTGTCCGTTAGGTTGTGGCAGCGGGGTGAGTTGCAGCACGCGGCGGTCCGCAATCGCTACCTCCCACGCAGCATCATCCAGATACAGCCCCTCGGCTGGCGCAGGCTTATACACGCTGTCCATCTTAGAGCGGTTTGCCATCGCAATTTTGCGCGTCTCGTATTGATCCGCGACACTGTCCCACCGCGCAAGACGCGTGGCGGTCAGTTGATCATCAAGGCTGACTGCGGCTTTGGGTAAGTAGTCAAACAACGTCTCAAGCTGCTCGTAGTAGAAGGCAAGCCAATGTTCCGCGCCCTGATGCTTGCGCCCTGCCGAAATCGCCTCATAAAGTGGATCATCTGTGCCAGCCGCGCCAAACTTGATGCGGTAATTCTGGCGGAACCGCGTGATCGCGGCCTCATCAAGGATCACTTCGGAGACAGGTGCAAGCTCGACTAGATCCAGTTTTTCGGTGGTCCGCTGGGTCGCAGGATCAAAGCGGCGCGCGCCGTCCAATACATCGCCGAACAGATCAAGGCGCACAGGCCCCAGATCACCGGGCGGATAGATGTCGATGATGCCGCCGCGCACGGCGTAGTCGCCTGCCTCCATCACTGTCGGGCTTTGCACAAAGCCCATGCGCACCAGAAACTCGCGCAGGGCTTTCTCGTCAACCCGCCCACCGACCTGAGCGCTCCACGCGGCAGTCCGCAGGACATCACGGGGCGGAATGCGCTGTGTCGCAGCACCCATCGTTGTAAGTAAAATGAACTGCGGCGGCATCCCGTGGACCAAACCAGCCAGCGTCGCCATCCGTTGGGCGGAAATATCTGCATTGGGCGAGACACGGTCATAGGGCAGGCAATCCCACCCCGGGAAAACGACCACAGGCATATCAGGTGCGAAGAATCGCAGCGCCTCTTGCATTGCGGCCATACGTTTGTCGTCACGTGCCACGTGGATCATTGGCGCGCTGGACTTGGCCACCTCAGCCAGCAGCAGCGATGCGTCAAACCCTTCGGGCGCGCCAGACAGCGTTATATGGGTGGAAGATTTCATATGCAGCGTGATGTGGCCCGCGCCACCATTGTGTCAACCGCCAAAGGGGCCAACATTGAGGTTCTGGTACATACCCCAAAGAGCGGTAACAAAGATCGAGATCATCCCGATGATTTGCGTATACAGGCGGTGGCGCATCAGACGTTTGCGCAATTTTTCACCGCGTGCGTCTTCTTCCTGAATAAGGCGGGCTGTGGAAATGCTCAAAAGCCCCACAATCGACAGAGGAAAGCCTATCAAGATAAGAGACTGCGAAAACTCATTTCCGTAGACGAACCCCAGCAGCGCAAGAATCGTTAGAAAGAAACAGGCAAAACTCGCGATCCACAGGCCGGACATATGGGCGATGAACAAGATACGATTGGTGTTGATGCGCACCAGATCCTCAAGGTCGATCTCGGTCTGGCCACCGTGCCGTTTGGCCCGCGAAACCATGTCAAACGGCACGCCAAGGCCGTAGTGGCTGGTTGTGGACCAGACAACAGCAAGCACAATCCAGAACCACAGGTTCGAGAAAGAGCGCATGTCGATCAATTCAAAAAGTGTCTGGTACCAGTCCAAAGCAATGCTCGTTATTCGTGTTGTTTTCCTCATAGCGGGGTGCGGCGGTAATTCCTACCCCTAGAGGGCTCTTGAGCATGGCAAAAATACATGTCAACTTTAGCTGACATATAAGCCCGAGGACCACGCCCATGCAGCCCATCCAAGCCCCCTTCCCTGCCATCCGCCTGCGCCGCGTGCGCCAAAACGAGGGCATCCGCGGATTGGTTCGTGAGAACTACTTGTCGCCCGCTGATTTCATCTGGCCTGTGTTTGTCCGCAGCGGTGAGGATATCGTTGAGGAAATCCCGTCCATGCCCGGCGTGATGCGCCGTTCGGTTGACCGGATTGTAGAGGCAGCACAAGAGGCTTGGGACCTTGGTATCGGGGCGCTGTGTCTGTTTCCCTACACAGGGCTGGAGGAGCGCACGGAGGATTGCGCAGGTGCGTGGGACCCCGACAACCACGTGAACCGCGCCATTCGCGCGATCAAGGCTGTGCTGCCCGATTTGATTATCATGACGGATGTTGCGCTCGATACCTATAACATCAACGGGCATGACGGTTTTGTCGTGGATGGTGAGATCATTAATGACGAGACTGTCGAGGCTTTGGTTAAGATGTCGGTGGAGCAGGCGCGCGCTGGTGCAGATATTATCGGACCATCCGACATGATGGACGGGCGTATCGGTGCGATCCGTGCAGGGCTGGAGGCGGACGGCCACCGCAATGTGATGATCCTGAGCTATGCCGCGAAATACGCCAGCGCTTTTTACGGCCCCTTCCGCGATGCGGTGGGCGCGTCAGGTGCGCTGACAGGCGACAAGAAAACCTACCAAATGGACCCCGCCAACAGTGACGAGGCGCTGCGCCTTGTCGCGCGTGACCTCACCGAGGGCGCAGATATGGTCATGGTCAAACCCGGCCTGCCCTATCTCGACATTTGCCGCCGGGTGAAAGATGCGTTCGGTGCGCCGACCTTTGCCTACCAGGTCTCAGGCGAGTATAGCATGATCAAAGCGGCCGCCGCCCAAGGGATGATCGACGAAGAGCGTGTGATGATGGAAAGCCTCATGGCGTTCAAACGCGCAGGCTGCGACGGCATCCTTACCTATTTTGCGCCCGCCGCTGCGCGTTTGCTGAATGCACAAACCCCGCGTGGGTGATCCTTGTATGAAGGTGGTGCTGGTCACCCCTGAAATCCCGTTCAATACAGGGGCCATCGGACGGACGTGCGTGGCGCTCAACATGGAGTTGATCCTGATAAAGCCTTACGGCTTTTCGCTGGATGAAAAATCAGTGCGCCGTGCCGGAACTGATTACTGGAAACACGTTACCCTGACGGAATACGACAATTGGGACGACTTCATTACTGCGCGCCAACCTGCCAGCGATCACCTCTATTTCTTTGAAGAACACGGCGCACAGAGCATTTATGAGCCGGAGTTCCAAAAAGACGCCTATCTGGTGTTCGGGTGCGAGTCTGCGGGCTTGCCGCGATCAATCCTTGATGGTGTAGAGGACCACGTCTTTCACCTGCCGATGCTGAACCCAAAAGTGCGCTCGCTCAACTTGGCAAATGTCGCGACGGCAGTGATCTATCAGGCGATGCGCACACAGCTGAGCCTTTAGGCAAAATCGCGAAAAACAGCATCTTTTCGCCAATCCGTTCAAACATCATGACAACCTGCAAAAAACCGCCTATAGTTGGGGGCAAGCTGGGCAAACCGGCACTTTATTGAGCAGTGTAACCAAGACAGGCAAATCAAATGACCCATTCTATTCTTACGCGCCGCGCATTTGCGTTGGGCGCAGTTGCTGGCACCACAACGCTGGCCGCTTGCGGCAATGGCATAGGCTCCACCGGCGCTGGCACAATCGACGCGCGGGTGAATACCACGCTGGAGCAGATGTACCGCGAATATCCCAACACCCGTACGCTGGCTGAAAAGGCAAACGGCATGTTGGTCATGCCTTTGGTCACTGAAGCGGGCCTTGGCCTTGGCGGTGCATTTGGACGCGGTGCCCTGCGGGTAAATGACACCTCCGTAGATTATTATTCCGTCACAAAAGCCTCTGGTGGTTTGCAGATCGGCGCGCAGCAATATGCACATGTGCTGTTTTTCATGACCAATGATGCGCTGAGCAATTTCCGCCGCTCACCTGGTTGGGCAGCCGGCGCGAACATCGAATATGTTATCTCTGATCGTGGTGACAGTGTGAACGCTGATACGACGACAGTTCTGTCTCCAGTGCTCGCCGTGGTCTTTGGTCGCGCGGGTCTGCGCATCGGTGCGACCCTTGAGGGCAGAAAATACACCCGCATCATTCCCTGAACAACCTATGGCGCGACATGAACGTCGCGCCATAGTCCATTGATTTAGATATCCATCTTACGCAGACGCTGGATCAGACTTGAGGTGTCCCAGCGCCCGCCGCCCAGTTTTTGCACATCCTTATAGAACTGATCGACCAATGCAGTGATCGGCAGGCTTGCACCTGTCTCATTAGCTGTATCCAGACATATCCCCAAATCCTTGCGCATCCAGTCCACGGCAAAACCGTGCTCGAATTCATCGTCGATCATGGTCTCATAGCGGTTTGCCATCTGCCAGCTGCCTGCGGCCCCTTGCGAGATCACTTCGACCACGGCGCGACCGTCAAGCCCTGCCTTTTCGGCAAAATGAAGTGCCTCGGACAGACCTTGGACGACACCTGCAATTGCAATCTGGTTGCACATTTTGGTCATTTGGCCTGCGCCGCTGTCGCCAATGCGGCGGCAGATTTTGGAATAGATTTCCATAACGGGCAACGCCACATCAAAGGCCGCCTGATCCCCGCCACACATAATCGAAAGCTGACCGTTCTCGGCCCCTGCCTGACCGCCAGAAATCGGCGCATCGACAAAACTGATCTCGCGTGCGGCGGCCTCTGCATAAAGCTCACGAGTGACTGCGGCAGAAACTGTTGTGTGATCTACAAAGACCAAGCCTGCGGCCATCCCTGCAAAGGCACCATCCTCCCCCAGACAGACCGAACGCAGATCATTATCATTTCCGACACAAGCCATGACAAAATCTGCGCCTGCGACTGCCTCACGCGGTGTGGCAGCATGACCGCCGCCATAGGTCTTGGCCCAGTCGGCAGCCTTGGAAGCTGTGCGGTTATAAACCGTCACATCATGCCCTGCCTTTTGCAGATGACCTGCCATCGGCGCTCCCATTACGCCCAGACCTAAAAATGCCAGCTTTGTCATGTGCTTTTCCTTGCTTTGATGTTGCGCTATTGCTGCGTTTGTATTTAACACCGCGCACGCCAGCATCAAACGCGGCAAAGGGCGACATCACAGGGGTTCTATCGCATGGCACAGATTTTTCGCTGGCTGATCCGCCTGACCTCGGCGATGTTGGTTATCGGTGTGGTGGTGATTGCCTTGGCCTACTGGCTCGCGTCGCGCTCTCTGCCTGACTATAACGCCGAAGTCGAAGTGCCCAACCTTGAGCGCCCCGTCGAGATTGTGCGCGACAATGCCAATGTGCCGCATATTTTCGGCTCCAAGGACGAGGACGTGTTTTTCGGGCTCGGATTTGCCCATGCACAGGACCGTATGTGGCAAATGACCACCATGCGCCGCACCGCCCAAGGGCGGCTCTCGGAAGTCTTCGGTGCTGCAACTCTTGATACGGACAAACTGCTACGCCGTTTTGACATCTATGCTCTGTCAGTCGCGTCGATGGAGGCGCTGGACCCTGCTACGCAATCCGCTTTGCGCGCCTATTCCGCAGGGGTGAACGCACGTCTTGACCAGATCAACACAGAAGCATTGGGCCGTGGCGCACCCGAAATGTTCATCTTCAACGCCCCGATGGCACCATGGCGTCCCGCAGACAGTATCGCACTTGTGAAGCTCATGGGGCTGCAACTGTCGGGGCATCTGGATGCCGAAGTGACCCGCGCGCGGGTGTCGCTTGCCCTGCCCGATGATGCACGCTTGCGTGATATTCTGCCCGATGCGCCAGGGACAGGCTTGGCCGCCCTGCCCGAATTCGCAAGTCTCTTTCCGGACGCCCCTCGATTTGCCGAAGCCACTCCTTACACCTCGCATCCGTTGTCACCATTCAAACGCACGCGACTTTCAGGGGCATCAAATGCTTGGGCGGCGGCACCTTCGCGCTCTGCCTCGGGTGGCACGCTCTTGGCCAATGATCCGCACCTTGGCCTCACGGCACCCTCTATCTGGTATCTCGCGCGGCTCGATCTTGAGACAGGTGGCGTCATCGGTGCGACCATTCCGGGCATCCCAGTGGTACTGACAGGACGCTCTGCCGATCTGGGCTGGGGTCTGACCTCCTCCTATCTCGATGATCAGGACGTCTATATCGAAGAACTGAACCCCGCCAACCGCGAAGAATACCGCACGCCCGACGGGTTCAAGAAGTTTCGCACACGCGCATCGATCATCAGTGTCAAAGACCTCGATCCTGTTACGCTCACGCTGCGCTGGACCGACAATGGCCCTGTCCTACCCGGCAGCCACTATAACCTTGGGGCCATCACACCTCCCGGCCATGTGGCCTCGGTAAACTGGACAGTGCTGAGCCAGCGCGACACCACCCTTCAAGCCGCAATGGAGTTGATGCGCGCCAAGACTGTGGCCGGCGGGGTCAATGCGGCCGAGAAATTCATCGCACCTTCGCAGAACCTGACGCTGGTGGACCGTGAAACCATTGCGATGAAAACTATCGGTGCCGCCCCCAAACGGGATCCGAACCACCAAAGCCAAGGGCGCATGCCCAGTCCCGGATGGATCGAAACCAACCGTTGGCAGGGCACGCTGCCCTTTACCGCCAATCCCGGCTTTGTCGCCCCTTCGGGCGGGATACTGGGCAATACAAACAACAAGACTGTCGACCGCCCCTTTCCCAACCATATGTCGTTCCTTTGGGGCGACACCCAGCGCGTGCAACGCTGGCAGCGGCTGATGCAGCGCCGTCAGGTCCACACCCGCGACAGCTTTATCGAGGCGCAGCTGGACACGGTCAGCTTTACCGCCCGCTCACTCCTGCCATTGATCGGGGCCGAGCTGTGGTTCACAGGCGAAGCTGCACCCGCTGGTACGCCAGAAGCGCTGCGGCAAGGCGCGTTGAGCCTGCTGGCGGGGTGGTCGGGTGAGATGAACGAACATCTGCCAGAGCCGCTGATCTATGCCACATGGTTGCGCGCGCTCCAGTCGCGTCTCATTCAGGATGAGTTGGGACCATTGGCCGAGGAATTCACCCACGTCGAGCCGCTGTTTATCGAGCGGGTGTTCCGCGACATCGAGGGCGCTTCGGCATGGTGTGACGTGTTCCAATCCGCCCCCACGGAGACCTGCGCAGATATGGCGCGTCTGGCCCTTGATGATGCACTGCTGACGATCTCCAACACTTATGGAACATCACTCGAATCCCTGCGCTGGGGCGATGCCCATCAGGCGACCCATGACCACCCTGTGTTGGGAAGCGTGCCGGTGCTGCGCTACTTCGTGAATATCCGCCAAAGTACATCGGGCGGCGATCACACACTGATGCGGGGGCGGACAAAAGGGACTGATCCCGATCCATTCCATAATGTGCATGGCGCGGGCTATCGCGGCGTCTATGACTTTGCCGATCCCGACAGTTCGGTCTTTGTATCTTCCACAGGGCAATCAGGGCATTTCCTGTCGCGCCATTATGACGATCTGGCCCAGCTGTGGCGGCGCAGTGAATATATTCCCATGTCGCTCGATCAAGAGTTGGCCCGTGCGGCGGCCGTTGGCGTGACCCTGCTGATCCCCCAAGCGCCATGACCACTCCACGCGTTATCTTGTTTAACAAGCCCTTTGGCGTCTTGTCTCAATTCACTGACAAAGGGACCGAAGGCTCGCCACGTCCGACGCTCTCGGGCTTTATCGACGAAAAAGGGTTCTACCCGGCAGGCCGCCTTGACCGCGACAGCGAGGGGTTGATGGTGTTGACAGATCACGGCCCCCTACAGGCGCGGATATCGAATCCAAAATACAAACTCGAAAAGACTTATCTCGCGCAGATCGAGGGCACACCAGATGATGCCGCGCTCGACGCGCTGCGGCGTGGAGTGACGCTCAAAGACGGCTTGACGCGCCCCGCGCGTGTGGCCCAGACCGATCCACCAGATGATCTGTGGGAGCGTGATCCCCCTGTGCGGTTTCGCAAATCCGTTCCCGATGCGTGGTTGTCGATCACCATATCGGAAGGGCGCAACCGCCAAGTGCGGCGGATGACGGCCCATGTCGGCCTGCCAACGCTGCGCCTGATCCGTGTCCAGGTGGGTGATTGGCATTTGAACCAGCTGCGCCCGCGCGCGTGGCGTTTTGCCTCTGCGAACGGGGCCTAAACGCCAATCGCGCGGGTTACAGCAACGCCAATTACGGCAATCGACCCTGTAACAACTGTTCCCCATGTCAGATCTACCGCCACAAGAGTTGGTGTCCAGTCGCGCAGAATGGCGTAATTGGTGAACTCGAACGTGCCATAAGAGGCCGCCCCAATCAGGGCCGCAGACCCAAACACCCACCAAAGCGATTTATCTGCTTCAAGGGCGGGCCATGCGACAAACCACATCACCACAAAAATCAGAAAGGCGTAAAATAGGAAGGCAGGCACAACCCGAAAACTGTTCAGCATCAGATGCCCGATATCGCGCGCGAAAATCGGCTTGATGAAATAGCTTAGCCCGATGAAATCGATGACGATAAAAGCGACAAATGCGGCAACATAAGCAATGACGTAAGACATCAGAATGGCTCCTTTGGGGCGTTCCACTCTCTATATGTGGCAATTCGGGCAGAAAGCTAGAGACGCTGGTACGCCGCATCTACATCTGCGGCCCATCGCACCACCAGATCAAACCCCTCATCGGTCTGCGTCTCGCTCACCACCACATCCTGCGCAAAGAGCCACGCACGTTTACGCCCCTCCGAGAAGGTCAATGTTATGTCTACAGTGCGCAAGGCGCCTTGAAGTGCCTCTGCCACGGTGGTTTGGAGCTGTTCAAGCCCCTCGCCAGTGATCGAGGAAATGGCCAGCACCGCATCATCGCGCTTGGCCCTTTCGCGCACAGCTTCGGCACGGTCCGCTGGCAACAGGTCCAGCTTGTTCCAGACTTCAAACGTGCGGGTATCGCTCGGCACGCCAAGGGATGTCAGGATATCGCGCACATTGCGGGCCTGCTCCTCACTCTCGGCGTGGGAGATGTCGCGCACGTGCAGCACGATGTCAGCGGCCAACACTTCTTCGAGCGTGGCACGGAAGGCCGCAACCAGTTCGGTCGGAAGATCGGAGATGAAACCAACCGTGTCGCTGAGAATGATCTCTGGGCCGTCAAGCAGTTCAAGACTTCGCATGGTAGGGTCGAGCGTGGCAAAAAGCATATCTTTCGCCATCACATCCGCACCTGTCAAACGGTTGAACAGCGTCGATTTCCCCGCGTTGGTGTAGCCGACAAGCGCGACAATCGGGAACGGGATCTTGGCGCGGGCGGCACGGTGCAGCGCGCGTGTTTTGACGACTTTATCCAATTGCCGGCGCAGGCGCACAAGCTGTTCGTCAATGGCCCGGCGGTCGGATTCGATCTGTGTCTCACCGGGACCGCCGACAAAGCCAAGGCCACCACGCTGCCGCTCCAAGTGGGTCCAAGCGCGCACCAGTCGCGTGCGCTGATAGTTGAGGGCGGCCATCTCGACCTGCAACACACCCTCGCGGGTGGCGGCACGGTCACTGAAAATCTCGAGGATGAGCCCTGTTCGGTCGAGGAGTTTTACATTCCACGCCTTCTCAAGGTTGCGTTGCTGGACAGGTGTGACAGGACCGTCAACCAGCACCAACTCGATCTCATTCTCTGTCAGGATCTCTTTGAATTCGGCAATCTTGCCTTTGCCCAACAGCTGCCCCGCATTCACGGTGCGCAGCGGAACGAAGTCTTGCCCGATAACTTCGAGGTTCGGGAGTGCTTCGGCCAGTGCCACAGCTTCCGCCAATGCCGGCACGGGATCGCGGCGGTCATTGTCGTTTTTGATGTCAGGATGAATCACCCATGCACGCGTCAGCGCGGGGCCATCCGTCTCATCAATCTGGAATTGTGTTTTGCTCAATTAGCGTCTTCGCCCTCATACAAGCTGATCGGCTGGCTTGGCATGATGGTCGAAATTGCGTGCTTGTACACAAGTTGGGATTGGCCGTCACGGCGCAGCAGAACACAAAAATTGTCAAACCAGGTGATCACACCTTGCAGTTTGACTCCGTTAATCAGGAAAATTGTTACCGGTACCTTGGTTTTACGTACGTGGTTCAGGAACGCATCCTGAAGGTTCTGTCTATCAGACGCCATAGTTTGATCTTTCATTTTTTTCTTGTCATTAGCCGCAATCGGCACGTCAACTCCGACTATGAAGTGCGGTAAACGAAGTTTAAACCCCCAAAATCCAGCATTTGCAAAGGGCTGGACAGGCGCGTGTCAGCTGCGCCACAGGTCGGGGGTCAGCAATGCAATGATGGCAAGGGTTTCCAGACGCCCCAAAACCATCGCACCGGCAAGGATTGCCTTTGCTGCATCACTCAACGACATCAGCACGATTGGCGCTTCTCCGCCAACTTCGGTGAGTGGTCCTGTCGTGGATAGCATGGCAATCGACAGCACCAGCGCCTCCTCGAAGGTGACGCCAACAAGGGTAAGGGCAAGTGTGACCGCCGCAAAAGAAAGCGCAAAGAGCATGAAGAATATCCATGCGATAAATGCGCCACCTGATTGCAAGCGCCGCCCCGCGACCCCTGCCCCCGAGACAGAATTGGGATGGACGAGTTGCTCCATCTCGCGCATTGCATTGCGGTAGAGCGCGAAGACCCGCAGCAGTTTCACACCACCTGCCGTCGTCGCCACACCGCCGCCCACCAGTGCAAGCCCCATGAGGATCAGACCCGGTGTGCGCAGCCCTGACCAGCTTTGCGTCTCGCTCCAGTACTCCGAGACAAAACCGGTCGTCGAGATAAACGACAAAACAGTAAACAATGAGCCCCAGAGCGCCGCGAGCGCGCCAAGAACCGTATCGTCACTTTCCAGCTCGAATGCGCCGATGAAATGACGGGCGAAAAGGATTGCAGGCACAATCACAACAATGCTCAGGCCGATGCGGAATTCCGGATCGGTGAGCAGCCCCCCCCGGGAGGCCGTCATGGTATCGGAGGAAAACGTCAGACGCGACAGGGCAAAGAGCATGAACACCGCCATGATGATCTCCCCCACAAGACCGACAGACGCGCCCTCGACACCGCCGCTCGCAGAGATGCCCGACGTCGCCATCACAGACATTGCATGACACAAGGCCCCTAAAGGGTCCTGCCCCGCAAAGACCAACAGCACCCACAGCAGCAGCGTCAGCCCGCCATAAAGCGGTGCGAGCATTTGGGCCGCGCGCCAGATGCGGCGGCGCGGGTTGAGCGGTGCTGTCTCGTAAAGGCCCGTTTCGCGGCGGCCCGGCTCTGCCTGAGCGGTGACTTCGAAGCCGCCTAGGTTGAGCGGCGCAAGGATCGCCACAGCAGCCACCCACATGAGCAATCCGCCCATCCACCCCACCTGCGCATGCCATAAATGCAGCGCTGGACCCAGACGTGTCGGATCATCAAAAAGCGTTGCACCCGTTGTGGTCAACGCACTCACCATCTCGAAGTAAGCGTTGTAAAACCGTGTGGTTGGCAATGCCTCAACAAAAGGAATGGCAAAATAGACAGGCAAAAAAACAAAGGCCGAAAACAGCGAGAGCAGCGGCCCCAAAGCGCCGTGGCGCGGTGCGCGCCCTGCATGGGCGACCGAGATAAGCGCGAAGGCCAAAGTCCCTAAAAGCCCTGCATAGAAAAACGCCTGACTTGTCTCGTGGCGGTCTGCCACGGCACCGTAGACAGCTGGCACAAACATCGAAAGCGCACCCACCCCGAACAGCAGCAAAAACAGCGGAAGCTGCATCATCTTGTCCGTAAAGGTGATCTTTTTGCGCACCGATGCCCTACCTAGAAAAAGTCGATTGAAACTTGCATCAACTGTTCAAGCTGGGCCACGTCCTTGGTCAGGACAAACACTGCAATCACGTCCCCTTCTTCGATGCGGGTATCGCCCATAGGGCGGATGATCTTGCCCCCTTTGCGGATCGCACCGACCAGCGCCCCTTCGGGGAAATCGATCTCGTTGATTTTTTTGCCCGCGATCGGAGAGGTCGACAGGACTTCGGCCTCGATCACTTCGGCCTCAGCGTCGCCGATGGAATAGACCTGCCGGACGCGCCCGTGACGGATGTGGCGCAGGATCGAACTGACCGTGGTGGCACGCGGGTTGATATAGGCATCAATGCCCAGCGGCTGCATCAGCGGCACTAGCGTCGGATCGTTAATCAGCGCGATCACATAGGGGCAGCCCTCGGCCTTGGCGCGCACACAGGCCAGCATGTTGGTTTTGTCATCGTCGGTCACGGCAAGCATCGCATCGGCGCGCCTGATCCCCGCCTCCGCCAGTAAGGCCGCATCAAGGCCGTCACCGTTCAGCACAATCGTCCTCTCCAGTGCTTCGGCTGCACGTTCTGCACAATGGCGGTTCTTCTCGATGACTTTCGTGCGGATGCGTTTTGCCCGCCGCTCCAGCGTGAGCGCAACAGACAAGCCAACGTTGCCGCCTCCCACCAGCACAACGCGGTCTTGCGTACTAGTGGTTTTGCCGAAAATCTCCATTGCACGGGAAATGTCGTCGCGGTGCACAAAGATATAGGCATCATCGCCCGCAAAAAGCTGGTCTTTCGGCTCTGGTGCGAACAGTATCCCTTCGCGGCGGATGCCCACGACGACTGCGCGAAGCGTGGAAAACAGGTCCGTCAACTGGCGCAAAGGCGTGTTAAGCACAGGACAATCATCGTCCAGCGTAATCCCTAAAAGCTGGGCCTGATTTTCCATAAAGAGCTCGGTGTCAAAAGCGGCTGGTGCGGCAAGGCGCTGCAGCGCCGCCGCAGCCACTTCACGCTCGGGGCTTATGACCACGTCAATGGGCAGGTGATCACGTCGGTAAAGGTCGGAATAGATCGCATCTAGGTAGGACTGCGATCGCAAGCGCGCGATCTTACGCTGGATGCCAAAGACTGAGTGCGCCACCTGACAGGTCACCATATTCACTTCGTCCGAGTGGGTTGCCGCGATAATCATATCGGCGTCCCGCGCCCCAGCACGGTCCAGCACGTCAGGATAGCTCGCAAAACCGGCAACACCTTGCACATCAAGGGTATCGGTGGCGCGGCGGATCAGATCGGCGTTGCTGTCCACCACGGTGACATCATTCCGCTCCCCCGAGAGGTGACGGGCGATTTGCCAGCCCACCTGCCCTGCACCGCAAATAATAACTTTCATGATGTGGAGATCTCCTGCTGCGCAGGCCGTGCCGCGCACCGCCGACACGCCCGTGCCTGAATGGGCCAAGAGATGTCAGAAGCGGCCTGCGGGGTCAATTCAAATGTCCCCATGCCGCCACTCCCTGTCTGTTGTCCTATTCCTCGTCCACATGGGCAATGCGTGTACCGGACTTGGCCGACGTCACCACACCAAGGCTCTTGAGTTTGCGGTGCAGCGCAGAACGTTCCATTCCCACAAAATTGGCTGTGCGGCTGATGTTGCCGCCAAAACGGTTGATCTGGGTCAGCAGATATTCACGCTCGAACGCCTCGCGTGCTTCGCGCAACGGCAGGCTGGCACTAGCGCCCGAAAGTACAACGCGGCCCTCTTCTTCGGCGTGATCCTCTTCACCAGGCAATTCGCGGGCCTCAATCGGAGCCGTCCCTTCGCCAAGGATTAACACACGCTCCACCAGATTTTTGAGTTGGCGCACATTGCCGGGCCAGATCATCGTCTGCATCAAGGCTTGGGCATCGTCGCTGATTTCGCGCAGGGGCAATCCTTGGGCGCTGTTGAACTCGGCGATGAAATGCTCCGCCAAAAGCGGGATATCCTCGCGACGCTCGGCCAAGGAGGGCACAGCAATAGGGACAACATTGAGGCGGTGATACAGCTCCTCTCGGAAACGCTCTGCTTCAATCTCGGTCGCCAAATCTTTGTTTGTACTTGAAATAACCCGCAGATCAACGCGTACTTTGTCATTGCCGCCAACACGGGTAAACTGCTGGTCCACCAGAACACGCAGGATTTTCGACTGTGTTCCCAGCGGCATGTCAGCCACTTCGTCAAAATACACAACACCGCCATGGGCCTGCTCCAGCAACCCTGGTTCGATTCCGCGCTCGGCGCTTTCGCGGCCGAACAGGACTTCTTCCATACGGTCCGGAGCCACGCCTGCGCAGTTCACGGTGATAAAGGGGGCCGAGGCGCGGTTGGAATTGGTGTGGATATAGCGCGCGGCCACTTCCTTGCCTGCGCCAGCAGGTCCGGTCAGCATGACGCGGCCATTGGATTTGGTCACTTTATCAAGCTGGCTCACCAAGGTGCGGAAGGCGCCCGAATTGCCGATCATCTCGGCGGTGGAGTGGTCCTTGCGCTTGAGCGTGAGGTTCTCGCGGCGCAGACGGGATGTCTCCATGGCGCGGCGGATCACAACCATCAGCTGGTCGATGTTAAAAGGCTTTTCAATGAAATCGTAGGCCCCCTGTTTGATCGCCGCGACTGCAATTTCTACGTTCCCGTGGCCAGAGATGATCACCACTGGCACGTCAGGGTTGTCCCGCTTCACAACTTTTAGGATGTCGATGCCGTCCATCTTGCTGTCTTTGAGCCAGATATCGAGGATCATCAGCGCAGGCGGCTCGGCGTTCACGGCAGCCATGGCATCATCGGAGTTCCCCGCCAGCCGCGTGGCAAAGCCTTCGTCCTTCAGAATATCCGAAATCAGCTCACGAATATCACGCTCGTCGTCCACAATCAGAATGTCACTCATGATTTTTCTCCTCATTGCCCGTATTATTGTCGATGCCCAACGGCAGTGTAATCACTGCCATGGCACCAAAGTGGTTTTGCCCGTCAAAAACAGGTGCATCGGTGAGGGTCAGGCTGCCGCCATGCTCCTCGATAATTTTCTTCACGATCGGCAGGCCAAGGCCCGTCCCCTCGGAGCGCGTTGTCACATAAGGCTCGAACAGGCGTGCGCGGTCTTCGGGCAGGCCGATGCCATTGTCCGCTATGGTGATATGGGCGGTGCTGGCGTCCGTGGTCATGGCCACATGAACTTGGGGGACCAGACCTTCGGGTGCGCCGTCTTCTTTAAGGGTGTCGATGGCTTCGCCTGCGTTCTTGATTAGGTTTGTTAAGGCCTGTGTAATCATTGTGCCGTCGATAAGGGCGGGGATTTCTGCCGCCGGCACGTCAGATATGAGTTTTACGTCGGGTCTACCCGTTTTTTGGAGCAGCACGGCATCGCAGACCAACTGGCTTAGGTCTTGGTCACGGCGCTCAGGCTCAGGCATACGGGCGAATTTGGAGAATTCGTCGACAATGCGGCGCAAATCACCTGTCTGGCGGATGATAACCCCTGTCATCTGGTCAAGGCTGTCCTGATCCTCGCCCAGCTTGGGGCCGAATTTGCGCTTGATCCGCTCTGCGCTGAGCTGGATCGGGGTGAGCGGGTTCTTGATCTCGTGCGCAATGCGGCGGGCCACATCACCCCATGCGGCCATCCGCTGCGCACTCACCAGATCGGTCACATCGTCAAAGGCCACAACATACCCCTCAAGCCGCCCATCATCCGTGCGCCGCGTGGCCATGCGCACTAGCAGGTTTTCCATCCGTCCCTGACGCGAGACTTTGACCTCTTGCTGAGCCGCTTCTTGCGCGGTGGTGGTGAGGGTTTCATAGAGAGGTCCAAACTCGGGCACAGCAACGGCCAGAGCCAGCGACTGCTGGTCCTCTTCCCAATCCAGCAGGCGCATCGCGGAGCGGTTAACGAAAGTCACTCGCCCTTCTGGGTCAAGGCCAACCACACCTGAAGTTACCGAACTCAGCACCGAATCAAACAGACGGCGCCGCCGCTCGATCTGGCGGGTGTTGTCGAGAAGCGTGTTGCGCTGTCCCTTGAGTTGCTTGGTCATCTGGTTGAAGTATTTCCCAAGCTCGGCAATCTCGTCGTCACCATCATCTTCACGCACCTGAACGTCCAGATCGCCTGCTCCGACCTGTTGGGCCGCCCCCGTGAGCCGCCCGACAGGCCCTGACAAGCGTTCCGCGAACCACAGGCCCAGCCAGACAGCGGCCAGAATAATGATCACAGCAAAAGCGAGATAAAGCAGACCAAACTCGAAAAGCATCCGCCCCCGCTCACTCTCAAGCTGTTGGTACAGGCGGATTGTCTCTTGCGTATCGTCCAGCAGACTGAGAATTTCGCCATCCACCTCGCGGCTGACATAGAGAAAGCGATCCACAAAGGAGGTCAGCCTGATCAGGGCGCGGAACTCGTTGTTGGCCCAATCCTCAATGATGCGCACATCGGAGGTTCCGACACCTGCAAGCTGCTCGGGGGTGGGACGGTCATAGTCAAACAGATAGGAGCGATCGCCGCGTGCACGAATTTCCGCAGTGCCGTCGACCATATAGGCCTCGCGCAGCCCTCGCTGGATCTGGCGCTGCCCCTCGCCCAAAAGCTCGCTGTCGCTGAGAGTAATGCCGTCGCGCCGCGCGCGGTCAATGCTGCGGGCAAGGCTGCGCGCATCCTCACGCAGGCCCGCACGCTCTTCCTCGGCATAGGCTTCGGCAGCGAGCA
>CAWVWS010000016.1:0-30936 GCA_963933905.1 uncultured Sulfitobacter sp. | reverse complement strand
TTCCTGCATCAAGGCAGGATCGGACCGAAAAAGAAAAGCTATACACAGCTCCCATAATGGTTATGACTTATAACCAAATAGCAAAATGAGGGCTACTTCACATGGATATTACTGGACAGGTTGCATTGGTCACAGGCGGTGGCAGCGGGTTGGGTGCAGCCACGGCGCGGCATCTGGCAACGCAGGGCGCAAAAGTCGCGATCCTTGATTTCGATATTGCGCGTGCGCAGGTCGTAGCGGACGAGATTGGTGGCATTGCGGTACAGGCGGACGTGAGTGACGAGGCAGCAGTGAGTGCGGCCTTTGACGCGGCTACTACACATTTTGGATCAGCACCGCGCATCGCGATCAGCTGTGCAGGCATAGGGCTGGCGGCACGGATCGTGGGCCGCGAGGGGAAGCTGTCGTTTGATGTATTCGAGAAGACGCTCAAGGTGAACCTCTTTGGCACTTATAATGTCATGAGCCACGCCGCCCGCCGCATGTCTGAGATGGAGCCGATGGAAGATGGCGAGCGTGGTGTTGTGATCAACACGGCCTCGGTAGCCTTTGAGGACGGTCAGTTGGGGCAGGCGGCCTATGCGGCCTCCAAGGGGGCGATTGCGTCGATGTGTTTGCCTGCGGCGCGGGAGCTGGCACAGTCGGGCATTCGTGTGATGGCGATTGCACCGGGTCTGTTCATGACCCCGATGATGGAGAGCCTGCCCGAAGAGGTCACCACTAAGATCACGGCGAACATTCCCTTTCCCGCTCGCCTTGGTGCGCCGCATGAATTTGCGCTGCTGGCGGAGCAGATCATAGCAAACAGGTTCCTGAATGGAACCACAATCCGGTTGGACGGCGCTGTGCGCCTGCCGCCGCGCTAAGGACCTTCCATGTCAGACCCAGTGCTGAAAATCGAGATCGACGGCCTTGTGGCCACGCTCACCATGAATCGCCCCGATAAGCGGAACGCGATGTGTGAGGAATTGATTAATGCGATTGAGGCGTTTTTTACCGTGCCGCCCAAGGACGTGCGTGTTGTGATCCTGACGGGGACGGCGGGGCATTTCTGCTCGGGTCTTGATCTGTCGGAACATGTGCACCGCACGCCCGAAGAAAACCTTTATCACTCGCGCCACTGGCATAGTGTGATGGACAGGATCCAGTTCGGGGGTCTGGCTGTTGTGTCGGCCATGTACGGGGCGGCGATTGGTGGTGGGCTTGAACTGGCGGCAGCGACCCATGTGCGGATTGCGGAGCGTTCGACTATCTTCCAGCTGCCCGAAGGGCGGCGCGGGATATTTGTCGGTGGCGGTGCTACGGCGCGGGTGGGCCGCCTGATCGGGGCAGACCGTATGACGGAGATGATGCTCACGGGGCGGAAGTACACCGCCGACGAGGGTTGCGCCCTTGGCCTGTGTCATTATGCAGTAGACGAGGGTGCGGCGAGGACGCTGGCGCAAGAGTTGGCGGGCAAGATTTCGCGCAACGCGCCGCTGTCCAATTACATGATGATCCAGTCGATTGCGCGGATCAACGACATGTCCCAAAGCGACGGGTTGTTCACGGAATCGCTGGTTGCGGCGATGTCGCAAACTACACCTGACGCGGAGGAGGGGCTGCGTGCATTCCTTGAAAAACGCGCGCCCCAGTTCAGATGAAGCGGACGCATAAATCAGTCTCTAACTTGGGCGAAAGCACCGAAGTGCATGAGAGCGAGACGCTGGACCAGCTGTTTGGTTATCACCTCAAACGGGCGATGAATGTGTTCCAGATGGACCTCAAGCAGACCTTGAAACCGTTCGATTTGCGCATGCTGACCTATACTGCGCTGGTGATGATCGTCGAGAACCCTGGCCTGCGGCAATCGCAACTGGCGCAGGCGATGGAGGTGGAGCGGCCCAATATGGTTGTGATCATCGACACGCTGGAAAACCGCACCTTGATCACCCGCGATCCTGTAGTGACGGATCGCCGCGCCTATGCGCTCAACGCGACGCTGGCGGGTAGGCGTCTGGCGGAGAAGGCAACGATCGCCGTGCGCGCCCATGAGGAGCGGCTGTTGCACGCAGTGCCGCCAGAGCGCCACGAGAGCGTGATTGCCGCACTCACATTGATCCGCACCATCGGGGGAGGGGAGACCACATGAAACGGACCACTGATTTTTTACCACATGCTGTGACGCGTGAGGATCGTGCCGACGGGACGATCCTGTTGACCTCGGATTATCCTTTGGGGGCAGTGACGCAGCGCACGGGCGATTGGCTGCACCATTGGGCAGAAGTAGTACCAGAGCGGGTGTTTATCGCAGAGCGTAGTGGCGCGGGCTGGCGCGAGGAAAGCTATGCCGAGACACTGGGCCAAGTGCGCGCCATTGCGGCATCGCTGCTGGCGCGGGGGATGGGGCCGCACACGCCGATCCTCATCATGTCGGGCAACGGGGTGGATCACGCGCTGATCACGATGGCGGCGCATTATATCGGCGTGCCGACAGTGCCAGTGGCCGAGCAATACTCCCTCATCACCGGCGCGCACGGGCGGTTAAAACAGGCGATTGATCTTGTGAAACCCGCCATGGCCTATGTGGTAGATGCGGATCAATATGGCGCCGCCCTTGGGACAGATATGCTCGATGGCATCGAAGTGGTGGCAAGCAGGGTAGGGTGCAATGCAAAGGTCACTGCATTTGACGATCTGCTTAAAGGGATGGGGGGAGTGGACGTGGACCGCGCATTTGCCACGGTCACGCCTGACACGATTGCGAAGATACTGATGACGAGTGGATCGACCTCCGCGCCCAAGGGGGTGCTGACGACGCAGCGTATGATGTGCGTGAACCAGACACAGCTGCGCGATGTGATCCCGTTTCTGAGCAAACACCCCCCGCGTGTGGTTGACTGGCTCCCGTGGAGCCATGTGTTTGGCGGCTCGCATAACTTTAACATGATGCTGGCCAATGGTGGCAGCTATTACATCGACGATGGCAAACCTGCGCCGGGGTTGTTTGACCGCACGCTCGAAAACCTTGCGATGGTGACGGGCAGTATTGTGTTCAATGTGCCGGTGGGCTTCTCGATGTTGCTGGGGGCGTTGCAACAGGACCAGAGCTTGCGCGAGAGGTTCTTTGCTGATCTGGATATGTTGTTTTACGCAGGTGCGTCGCTGCCGCAGGATGTCTGGGAGGGGTTCGAGGCCTTGGCGATGGAGATCAAGGGTGAAGTGCCGCTGATGACCTCCTCATGGGGGCTGACCGAGACGGCCCCCGCCACGATGATGCAACAAGAACCGACGGAGCGGTCGGGTGTGGTGGGTGTGCCGATGACGGGTGTCACGCTCAAGCTGGTGCCAGATGCCGATATGCGCTGCGAAGTGCGGGTGAAGGGGCCGAACATCATGCAAGGTTATTTTAACGCACCCGAGCAGACGGCGGCGGCGTTTGACGCCGAGGGGTTCTTTATCACTGGCGATGCGATGGCCTTTGTCGATGCTGCGGACATGACCAAGGGCATGCGGTTTGACGGTCGGATGTCGGAGGACTTTAAGCTGCAATCAGGGACATGGGTGCGGGCGGCGGCGCTGCGTCTGGATATGCTGGCTGCTTTGGCCCCGCTGGCTGCTGATCTGGTGGTGACGGGGCAGGACCGTAGCGAAATCGGTTTGATGATTTTCCCCAACCGCGCAGCCTTGGAGGCGGAAGGTTATACGCTGGAAGAAGAGGATGGCGCGCTTATCTGTTCCGCGCTTCTGGCAGAACTCACGCGGCGCTTGCAGCTTTGGGCGCAGGAGGGCGCGGGGTCCTCAACCCGTGTGGTGCGTGCCTTGATGCTGTCGGAGCCGCAGTCCCTCACCGACGGAGAGATCACGGCCAAGGGAAACTTGAATTTTCATGCTGTGCTGACGCGCCGTGCAGCGCTGCTGAAGCGGCTGTATGACGGTGGTGCCACTGGCATCGCGACATTGTAGGGAACGACAAAATGGTAGATTTTTCCAAAGTCCGTGCGATTGATTTCCACACCCATGCTGAGGAGCCCTGCGGCTGCCACTCCGATGATGGGTATGATGATTTGCAAGCCACGATGGCCAGCTATTTCCGCGCGCCGTGGAAGCATCCGCCGACCGTGCCGCAGACGGCGCAGCACTACCGCGACCAAAACATTGCCGCCGTGATCTTTCCCGTGGATGCAGAGCGGGAGACGGGCTACCGCCGCTACAAGAACGAGGAAGTGGCCGAGCTTGCTGCCGAGAATGACGACGTGCTGATCCCCTTCGCCAGCATCGACCCGCACAAGGGTAAGATGGGCGTGCGTGAGGCGCGGCGGTTGATCAAGGATTTCGGCATCAAAGGGTTCAAGTTCCATCCCACCATGCAGGGGTTTTACGCCAATGACCGCATGGCCTATCCCCTCTATGAGGCAATTGCGGAGGAGGGAGGTATTGCCCTCTTCCACACAGGTCAGACAGGGGTTGGATCGGGCATTCCGGGGGGCAACGGGATGCGGCTCAAATACTCCAACCCCATGTATATGGATGATGTGGCGGTGGATTTTCCCAACATGAAAATCATCCTCGCCCACCCCAGTTTCCCGTGGCAGGAGGAAGCGTTGGCCGTGGCCCAGCACAAGCCCAATGTCTATATCGACTTGTCAGGGTGGTCGCCCAAATACTTCCCCGATATTCTGGTGAAATATTGCAACTCGATCCTCAAGGAGAAGGTTTTGTTCGGGTCCGACTGGCCCATGATTACGCCAGAGCGGTGGCTGTCGGATTTCGAGCAGATCGCGATCAAGGATCACCTGCGCGAGAATATCATCAAGGGCAATGCGATGCGCCTGTTGGGTGTGACCGAGTAGCGCTATTTCTGGATAGACTCGAGATAGTCGAGCATGTCCTCGAACGCAGCCTCAAGCACTTCACCGTCTGCGCCGCCGTCTGGATAGACATGGCGCAGGCCCGTGGTGGCAAATTCTGGCATTGCGGCCTCGGGATTGTCGGGGTTGTTCAGCCCCAAGACAAAGCCGCGGACATATTCGCGCGGGAAGGTGCCATCGTTGCGCTGGCTCAGCACGGTGAGGTCGGGGGTTGCGACGCCCAGACCCAAGGAGGCATTGCCCGCGCCTGTCCCCGTTGCCCCGTGGCATTGGGAACATTCCTTGGCAAAGATGCCCTGTCCGCGTTTGATCGCGGCGGAGGAGCCGAGGGTGGTTTGGCTACAGCCCACAAGCAGAGCCATGCAGAGCGTGAGTGTCACGTGGGAGAGGCGTGGCATGATGCAAAATGTCTCCGTTAGGGGCTGTGAGTTAGGATGATCGCATATCTGTGGCATCTGTGGATTGATCTGTATCAAACTTGCCGAAGTCTTAGGCCGTCCCCAGAAGGTCGCGTGCGATACGTTCGAATATTGCGCTGCCGACGGGGATGAGGTTGTCGTCGAAATCATAGTCGGGGTTGTGCAACGCGGCGTAATCCTCCCCCGGCCCGAGGCAGAGCATAGCGGCCTTGGCATCCCAGCCGAAGACGCCGAAATCCTCGGAGGCGCGCATGGGCAGGCCCGCATCGCCATGCGGCACGCCGATGGCATCCATCGCGCGGGTGGCCACGGCAAATGCGTCGGGATTGTTGATGGAAGCGGCAAAATTGTCGTGGACCTCGAAGGTAACGCTCAGCCCTGATGCCTCTGCTGCTTGGGTCGCGAGGTTGCGCGCACTGCGCTCAAGTGCTGCCATGCCTGCATCCGCCGTCGTGCGCAGGGTAGCATAGATCACGCCCTCCCCCGGTGCGATGCCGAACGTCGGCTCCCCGATGTTCACATGGGTGATTGTGACGAGGCGGAAGGTATCACCCAACGCGCCGCCCGTTCCCGAAGCGTCCAATTCAGTTAGGAGCAATGCAATTGCGAGGGCGGGAGAGATGCCGTCCTCCAGATCGGCGGCATGTGCGGTCTTGCCCGTAAACGTCATCTTCAGCCCCAGTGAGGCGCAGTTGACCAGCCCCGCACAGGTCGCGACAAAGCCGAAGGGGCGACCCGGCTCGATATGAATGGCGAAGGCCCAGTCAGGTGTGATCTGCGCGAATGTGGGGTCGGCGACGACCGCTTTTGCGCCGCTGCCGTCCTCCTCTGCGGGCTGGAACATCAGCACCACGCGGCCCCGCGTCACAGGCTGCCGTGTGATCATCCGCCCCAAGGCCAGCAGCATGGTCATATGCCCGTCATGGCCGCAGACATGGCTTTTCCCGGCCACTTGGGAGGACCAAGGTATATCGTTGATCTCGGTTATGGGAAGCGCGTCGAGTTCGGCACGGAACAGGACGGTGGGGCCCTCTACGCCGCTGTCAAAGACTGCCGCGACGCCGTGACCGCCCAGCCCTGTGAGGAGGGTGGTCGGGTTGAGCGCAGTGAGCGCCGCCGCGATCGTGCGTGCGGTTTGCGCCTCCTCGCCCGACACCTCGGGGTGGCGATGAAGGTCGCGGCGGAACGCGGTAAGCTCTACCAGATCGGAATTTGTCAGCATGCTTTGCCCTAGGCCTCGGATTCTGTTGGGGCCACTGTGCTGTAGCCTGCCCCCGATGTCGAGTTTGTCAGGCAGGGTTAGAGAATGCTCAGGTGCAGATTTATAGCAATGAGGATCAGGATTAGTCCTCCCGCCCATGCCATCCCCTCGCGCAGCTTTTGTTGTTGGTTGAGGCCGTTGGTCAGCGTACCGCCCATATAGGCCACCACAATATCGGAGGGGATCGCAGTGAGCGGCACCAATCCGCCAAGGATCAGCAGCTAGTTGCGTACATCTGTGGGGGTGCTGTTATGCGCAGCCTCCACAAAAGGGGGCAGGAAGAGTGCAAAGAACAGTACGGTTTTGGGGTTAAGCAATTCGACAATGACCCCTTGCCACACGATGGCAGAGATCGGTTTTGCCGTGAGGGTCTCGACCTCCACCCTCGCGCGGGATGCGGTGCGCGCACGCCAGATCATCTCCACGCCGAGCCAAATCAGATAGGCCGAGCCGACATAACGCAGTGCGACCACAATGGCGGGAAACTGCTCGAAGCAGTTGGGCCAGCCCGAGGGCAGTTGCAATGGCCAGAGCCATCCCGCCAAGGGCCAGCCCAAAGGCCGATGCATATCCTGCACTGCGGTTCTGACCGACGCTGTGGGACAGGACATAGAGCATGGACGGACCAGGTGTTGCACTCAGGAAAAACCCCGCAACAAGCACAGCAAGCATATTCTCGATCGGAGGCATTTTCAGTTTGTACCTTGCTTTAGGCGTCTTTCAAACGGGTTGAGGACAGTCGTATCACTGCCTGCTCCTGCGCGCGACGCTTTCTCAAAGCGGTCGCGCAGATAGGGGAAATCCCGTACCAGCATCCGTTCAAGATGCGCACCCGCATAGAAGGGCTCATATTTAGGTTTTTGCCCTTCTCCAACCAACTGTGCAAATGGTTTTATCAATGTATTATAATTAGTTGCGACAAAATAGGGAAGGGAGTACCGCTGCAGGGTACAGGTTCAGGACGCGGTGCGGGGTCGAGCGGAAAATACCGTTGCTCCACGCCTCCATCATGTCTCCGATGTTCACGACCAAGGCATCGGGATCAGCGGGCACATCAATCCATTTATCGTCTTGGGTCATCACCTGAAGCCCCTGATTGAGGGTGTGTAGTAGGGTGAGACATTCGTAATCGGTATGGGCGCCCATATTGACCGACTTCCGCTCGACTGTGGCTGCTTGGCGAACGTAGTGGAGCAGGCGCAGTTGCGAGATTGGTTTGCTCATGTGGTCGGTCATGGCGCCTGCGGGCAGACGCAGATGCGCCTCAAGCGCTGTTGTGACAAGACGGCCAAGCGCAGAAATCTCGGAATAATATTGCGCAACTGTTTCGCGGAAACCTGCAAGCATGGGCCATACATTCGGCCCCAGAACACGGTTGCCAGCAAGGTAGTCGGGATCGTCATGCGGCAGATCAAGGCCCAGATCAAACGCTTCATAGCTGCGATGCACTTCGTCGGGATAATCGCTCTTTTCGGTGAAAGGGACATAGCCGTGATGGTTCGTGCTTTTGCCAAAATAGTACTTGTTTTTGAATTCTTCCTGCAGACCAAAGAACTGTTCTGCGGTGCGGTAAACTTCGTTAACGGTTTGGCGGTCGATGCCGTGATCGCAGATGCGGAAAAACCCGAATGTGCGCGCAGCATCCCCGATGGCATCCGCCACCTCCATAAACTTCCGCGGGTCACCACTTTTTAGCTCTTTGACACTAATCAACGGTAATTGAACGGTTTTCTCCAGTGTGGTATCGGTAAAAGTCATCATGTCCCCCTTCTGATGGCGTTTACCTTTTGTTAAAGTGCTTTGGTTAACAAAGTCTTTCCAAGGGTCATCCAGCGGGGAAATAGAGATGAAAAGTAGAGCCTTCTCCGAGATCTGATTTCACCTCGACTGTGCCGCCTGACTGGCGCATGAACCCCAGCACCATAGACAGGCCCAGACCTGTGCCGTCGCCGACGGGTTTTGTGGTGTAAAAGGGGTCGAAAATCTGTTGCAGGCTTTCTTGGGCGATGCCGGTGCCGTTATCGCTGACGCTGAGGCGGACGTAATCACCTGGTAACAGTGTGGTGGAAAGTGTTTGTTGGTCGCGCAGGCCCTGACTGACGTTCATGGTGGAAATGCTGATGGTGCCGATACTTTCCATCGCATCTCGGGCATTGCCCAACAGGTTGCTCATCACTTTTTCCAGAACGTTGAGGTCAACATTCACAGGGTGCAAGTCGCGCGCGAGGTTAAGCGTCATCGCGCCATATTCGCTGTTGCCCGTCACGGATCTGATGAATGTATTGAGGTCGGCGGTCTGTGGCGTGAGGCGGGTGCGTTGGGAAAAGGCCAGCATGGACTGGATCATGGCCACGCCGCGTTGGGCGGCAGTTTGGGCAGCGACCAATGTCTCGGTGGGCAGGCCAGCGGGGATATCCGCTTCGAGAAATTCGAGATTGCCGGAGATGACGGTAAAGAGATTGTTAAACTCATGGGCGAAGCGGCCTGTGAGGCGGCCAACGGCCTCCAACTTGCGGGTATTGAACAGCTCTGCCTCAAGCGCCTTGCGGCTGGTGGTTTCGCGGCTCAGTTGGGCATGCGCTTCGACCAGAACGTGATAGCGTTGCTGAGAGCGTTCGGCCTCTGCCAACAGCTCAAGCTTGGCCCCTGTGAGGGCGGCGATGGTGATGAGCACTTCAAGCTCGGGATCGCCAAAGGCGTTTGGGTCGGGGTGCTCGCTGTCGATGACACCCACGACGCGGTTATTGCATAAAATCGGCACGCAGATTTCAGAGCGGGCCTGCTGTGTATCGGTGATATAGTTTTTGTCGAGACTGAGGTCATGGACCACAATCGCTTCGCGGCGCGCGGCAACTTGACCTGTGATGCCACTGCCGAAGGGGATTTTCAGCGGGTTCAGGATATTACGGCCAAAGGGGTTCTTCTCGCCTAGGGCAGCAACTTGTAGCAGTTCTGTCTGGGTCTCATTTGCCTGATAGATCACGCAATCATTGAACTTCAACCGCCCCACGACATTGCGTGCCACGTACCAGAACAGGTCCTAGACACTGGGAATTGAAATCAGATCGACAGCAAAGGAATTAAGAGTTCTGAGCGTTTTTATCTCGTCATTTTGAATGTCGATTTCTCCTGTCTCGTAATCGTCTGCGTGCATATCGGGAGCCGTTTGCGGATTGAACTTACTCAATATGAACGATTTTTTCCAAAATTGCTAAAAAATTTAAAAATTTGATCAAAATAGTCAGATGGCCGCTCATAATGAGCGACCACCGTGTTTTCAATTTCCCGCATTCGCGGGATGTCGTCAGGAATAAGCCGCTTCGACGATAAACTCAACTTTGAGTTCGGGGCGAGCTAGTTTTGCTTCGCCGCAGGCGCGGGTGGGCGCATGGCCTGTGGGGACCCAAGCGTTCCACACTTCGTTGAGGCCGGCGAAATCGCTCATATCAGCGAGCCAGATGGTCACGCGCAGCATGTGTTCGCGCGATGATCCTGCCTGCACCAGCAGGGCGTCAATTTTGTCGAGACAGGCGCGCACCTGGTCCTGAATTGTCTCCCCTTCGGCGACCTGACCCGTAAGGTAGGCAACGCCATTATACTTCACGATTTTGGAGGAGCGTTCACCCGGTTCAATGCGTTCGATCATAGTTCTGTCCCTGTGCTGATTGTTTGCACGGTTATGGGCGCAGCGCGGCGCTTAGGCAAACCAGAATTCGGCGCAGAGCAGGAGCAGCGGGAAAACGTCAATCGGCGATATCCAGATTTGCACGGGCCTGCGCGATCAGGGACAGGACGCGCGGGGCGTCACCAATTTCATGTGACAGCAGTAGCGCCAGCTTTGCCAGAAACAGCTCTCCCTTTCCCTCACCCACCGCGTCGAGGGTTTCTGCAAGAGCGTCATAAACGATTTCAACATCATGGGTGTTCAAGTAGTCTCTCCTGTCAGGGCATGGGTCAGGCCGTCGACGATCAATGCGGGTGTCGCGTTGAACCAACGGGCGGCGATGTACAGGTCGGGGCGGATGAGATAGGCGCTGTGTGGTCCTGCGGCGAGGCGTTGCGCGGCTTCGGAGTCTTGGGGAAGCAGGATCACTTCGACCCCTTCGAGGGTGATTGATATGGCCAGTGTCTCGTTGAACACCACCACCGAAAAACCTGCCCCTAGCAGATCAACCAAATGACCGCCCCCGCATCGCGCATCGGGTAGCATGGCGCCCGCAACAGGGCCGCCGTCGAACAGGGTGTCATCGGGGGCCACAACGGGACTGTCCGCATAGGTATAGGGCGTCATCTGGCGCGGATTGGCGAGTTGCCCTGCAAAGGGATGGCTGAGCGCGAGGTTGAGCGCGGCATCGCGCATCAGGGTCCAGCCGCGTGTGGGTGGTGTCATAAACCGTGCTGATTGCGTAGCATTGGCAAAGACATCGAGCGTCGCCCCCCGCCGCTCGGGCGTGCAGCTGTCCAGCAGGCGTGGCGCGGCTTTGCCATTCAGAACCCAGCCAAGTTTCCATGCGATGTTATGGGCATCGGCAAGGCCGTTGTTCAGACCGCGCACGCCAAAGATCGGCACGATATGGGCGCTGTCGCCGATAAAGAAAATGCGCCCGTCGCGGTAGTCCTCAAGGGCCAGAGTGTTGGCGGAATAGGTGCTCCACCATTCCAGCTCCCATGGACCGTCATAGCCGATTTCCGCCAGAACCGCAGTGACCGAGGCGCGGACGGTGGCCTCCTCCATCGCGTGCGCGCCGTCTTCATCATTGGCAAGTTGGTAGTCGATGCGCCAGATGTTGTCGGGTTGTTTGTGGATCAGGATCGTTGCACCCCGTCGGCAGTCGGGGTCAAAGAGCGCGCGGCGAATGGTGGGATAGTCGTATGGCATCTGCACATCGGCGATGACATAGCGGCCCTCATAGTTGTCCCCCTTGAGCCTCAAGCCGCGCATTTTCCGCATCTGGCTGCGCGCGCCATCAGCGGCCAGCACCCAATCGGCGTCGAGGGTATAGGTGCCGTTGGGGTCTGTCACTTCGAGTTGTACAGTTGCCTCTTGGTCCGACACCCCTGTGACTTCGCTTTGCCAGCGTACCTCGATCAACGGTTCGTTCTCAACGGCGTTCCAGAGGAACTGCTCGATATACTGCTGTTGGAGGTTGTACATGGGGCGGTATTTTTCCGCCGCGCTGTCGGGCATCTGGAATTCCAGTATCTGGGTTCCGCGGTAAAAGCTGCGGCCTGTGGTCCATCCCAACGCCTTTTCCAAGAAGGGGGCAACAGCGCCGATGCGTTCGAATATATGGATGCTGGAACGGGCGATGCAGATGGCGCGGCTTCCGTCATTGAAGGTCGATTTATTATCGAACATGACCGTGCGGATGCCCTCCCGCGCCAACCCGAGGGCGGCTGTCATGCCGATGGGACCTGCGCCCACAATCGCAACAGTCGCGCGATCACCTAAACTGGTATTGCGCACAGGCGCGTCAAAATGTGGATAGGTGAAATAGAGTGAATCGGTCTCACTGCGCCCTTCGGGTCTCATCGTATCCTCCATGGTTTTGCGCATTATAGGGAAGGGTCGCTGTTGTGTCTGTCCTCTTTGGGAGGGGACATGCTTTTGAGGCAAAGCCATGCTAGGCTTTGCCGATGAACGCGACAGCACACCATATTGATTTGTGTCTTGCCCATCTGGGGCAGGAGAGTTTTGCGCAGGTGTTTTGCGATTTTGCCGAGACGCTGGAGATTGACCAGATCATGGTCTTTTCCATCGGGGCGCAGGGAGCCTCCTGTCTGCTGTCGCGCCATTTTCGTGAGGGCGTTTTGGCCGATGTGCTGGCGGCGCAATACCTTGATGGGTGGTACAGGGAAGATCCCCTGCTGCCGCAGCTACTTGCGGCAGAGCCTGATACGATTACCCTGCACCGTCTGGAAGAAATCCAGAGCGGGATGAGCGATTCCTACCGCAAGGTATTTTTCGACGCGCCCGGATTGCAGGCGAAAACAACTGTGATGGGTGTGCGTCGCGATCTACGGCTGTTTATCAGTCTCTATCAGGGCGAATTGGTCCCTGCGCAGCCTGACCCGACTCTTGCGCGGTTGGTGGGGCGGCTGGCGCTCTTGCATTTTGGTCAGTTGAGGCAATCGGACCATCCGGCGTTGTTGGACGTGCTGAGCCTGCGGGAGCAGGCGGTCTGTCAGGGGATACTGGCGGGGCAGAAGGCCGAAGAAATTGCAGCGCAGATCGGGGTCGCGCCTTCGACTGTCGTGACCTACCGCAAGCGTGCCTATGGCAAGCTGGGCATCAGTTCGCGGGCGAGCCTGTTTGCCCTGTGCCGCGCGGGTGATGCCACCGCGCTGGCAGAGGATTAGCGCCATGTCGCAGAGCGATCTCGAATTTGATTATGTCATTGTGGGCGGGGGCGCTGCGGGTTGTGTCCTTGCTGCGCGTTTGGCGGCACAGAGTGACGGTACGGTTGCCCTGCTGGAGCGGGGGCGGCAGGATACAAACCGCTGGATTCATATCCCCGCGACCTTCTTCAAAGCGTTGCAAAGTCAGGATAGTGATGCGGTGGTATCAGAGCCTGATGCCTCGCTCAACGGGAAGCTTTTTCCCGTGCCGCAGGGCAAAGTTCTGGGTGGCGGATCATCCGTTAACGGCATGATCTATATGCGCGGACAGCACCGTGATTATGACGATTGGGCGCAGGTGCATGGCTGCACGGGCTGGTCTTTTGTGGATGTCTTGCCCGTCTTTCGCAGGCAGGAGGCAAACACGCGGCTGGATAATGCGTATCACGGCACAGCAGGCAAGCTGATCGTGGCCGATCCCTCTGCGCCGCATCCTGTGGGGGCGCAGATTATCGCGGCGGCAGTGTCCGCAGGCATTACGCCCACGGATGATTTCAACGGGGCCGCGCAGGAAGGAGCGGGGTGGTATCAGGTCACTGCGCACGCGGGGCAACGCCAATCTGCGGCGCATTGCTTTTTGCGGCCTGAGTTAAAGCGCGAAAACCTGAGCGTGCTGACGGGAATCCTTGCCTGCCGCATCGACATTCAAAACCGTCGCGCCGTGGCAGTGGAAGTGCGCGATGACGCGGGCGTGGTGCAAAGCGTCAAAGCGCGGCGGGAGATTATCCTCACGGCGGGCAGCTTTCACAGTCCCAAGCTGTTGATGTTGTCAGGCATCGGACCGCGCGATGAGTTGGAGCGCCACGGCATTGCGATTGTGCATGAGGTCGATGAGGTCGGACGCAATTATCAGGATCATGTGGGGGCGCCCGTCACGCGGCATCTGGTGGGTGCCAAAGGGCTGCACGAGGCCGATCGTGGTTTGGCCGCCCTCAAGCACGGGTTCGATTATTTCTTGCGCAATCGTGGGTTGCTCACCTCCAACCTGCTTCAGGCGGGCGCTTGTGTGGATACAAGCGGGGAGGGCAGGGCTGATGTTCAATACAACTTTGCCCCATTTGCCCCCGGCGCACCGGGTCAGGCGCCACTTGGGTTTCACGCGATGCAAATTCACCCCATGACCATGCGGCCCAAATCGCGCGGGCGTTTGGGTCTGAGGTCAAAAGACCCGAGCGACGGGCCGAAGTTCTTTGCCGGTGTTTTGGGCCATGAGGAAGATATGGACACGTTGCGGCGCGGTGTGCGGCTGGCGCAGGATATTTATGGACAGACAGAACTCAAAGAGATCATTGGCGATGAGGTCTGGCCCGGACCGGATGTCAGTACGCAGGCGGGGTCAAACCGTCTTGATGATGCGATCCGAGATCATGCGCGCACGATTTTCCACCCTGCGGGAACGTGTCGGATGGGGCCGGCCCCTGCGGCCGTGGTGGACCTTGAGCTGCGGGTAAACGGGATTGAGGGGCTGCGGGTGGCGGATTGTTCGATCATGCCTGCCCTTGTTTCGGGTAATACAAATGCGCCGACCATGATGATCGCGGACCGCGCGGCAGATTTCATTTTGGGGATTGGAAGGTGACATATAACTTAAAAGGAAGAAATTCGTTGACTCACACCCATATTAGTTAACAAATTAACGAAGAAGAAAGAAGTTCTGGGAGGAACACATGTCCAAACATTATCTCGCGGGGGCGATCATCGCCGCCAGCCTTTTCGCAGCACCTGCATTTGCCCAAGCTAACCTGACCGCCGAGACAGCATCTGCTGGCGGCGCGACCCATTTGGCGCCATCGCACCTGACCGAAGTGACCGGCACGCGCGGCATTGCAAATATCCAGCTGGCTGAAGGCCAGACGCTCACCAACTCGATCCAGAACGTGGCCGAGGGCAAAACGGATATCGCCAGCGCGCCGCATATCCTGCCGTTTTTGATGAGCCGCGGTGTAGGTCCCTACGGGAAGTTGGGCAAGGAAAAGGGCGCCGAACTCGCCTCCAACCTGCGCTCTATCTATCCCTATACGCTGGGGATTTTCTTTCTCTATGCCTATGACGCAAAGGGGCTGAACGGCTGGGACGATATCGAGGGAAAAGTGCTGTTCAATGGTCCGCCCCGTGGCGGCGCGCTCAACAATGCGCGCACCATGATCGAGCTGATTACAGGGCTCAAGGACGGTGACGGCTATACCGGTATTCAGGCCAACTGGGGTCAGGCGACATCCGTCATCAGCGGCGGCGAGCCGGACGGCGTGGTGCTGCCAGAGTTGTTCCCGAATACGCGTGTTTCGACCCTCGGCTCTTCGGGTAAGCTCACGGCGTGGTCCATGCCCAAGGATATCTACGAGAGCGAAGCGATGCAGAAGTATATGAAAGCTCCGGGCAGTGCTTCGGTCGAGCTTTCTGTTGCGGACCTTCAGGCGACCATGGGTGCGGATTGGACCTTTGTCTCCGAGGATGAAACCTTTCGCGCGCTGGCCACCATTGGTGGCGATGTGGTGAACAAGGATATGGACGAGCAACTCGTCTATGATCTGGTGTCTGCCTATATTGCGACGCTGGACGAGTTGAAGGCGAAAGCGCCCTTTGGCAATACCGTCAACTATGACAACCCTGCTTTGGGCATGTGTGGTGCGAACCCGATGAAGTACCACAAGGGTGCGGTACGTGCATGGGAAGAGGCAGGGTTCGATGTGCCTGATTGTGCAAAAGACCAGTCCTAAGCCAAACTATTAAAGACAAAATGCCGTCCCTGTTTCTCATGGGGGCGGCTTATTTTTCAGCACCTAGGAGATTGGTGTTATGGCAGATCAGACCGACCAGCAAACGGATGCGGGGTTCTTCCCCAGTCGGGCGGTCTATGGCGTGGCGCTTGTCTTTGTAGTGCTTGGTATCCTCAACAGTATGCCCACCATTCCTGGCTGGGACGATATGTGGCGCGGTCTGACGGGGGTTGAAAACCTCAAGGTGCGCAATTTCGCGACCGAGATATTCTATCCCACCATCTTCTTTGTGATGATGCTGATCGTCGCGCTCAAACACTCCATGTGGCGCGATTGGCGCGGAACGTCGCGTGCGTGGTTTGGCCTGTTTATGGATGTGGCACTGGTTGGGGCGGCGGCTGCGATATCGCTGACGTACCTCATCGAGATTGACAGCGTGTGCATGATCGACGTGATCACCGGAGAGCGTGCGCGGCTGATTGCCCAGACTTTGGAGGCCGAGATCGCCTTTGCGCAAGATATGGGACTGCCTGTGCCGCAGTCGGTTGATGATCCGGGCTGTGTCTCGACCACGGGTGTCTGGCTGGTGGCAATCATGGGCGTCTCGATCCTTGTTTTTCTGAGCTACAATATCAAAGTGTGGGGGCTGCCGCTGGTTCTCGTGTCGCTGCTCATCGCTTTTTATACAATCGGAACGGTGCTGGTGTGGTATTTCCACGGACCTGACGACATCAACAAATATCTGATGACCAAGCTGGGCGGCGAGCCGCGCCAGTTCCTTGACGGGCGGCCCAATGTGCATGATGCGCTGGTCAATAATGCTTCGGGTATTCTGGGGCGGTTTATGAATATCATCATGAATGTGGTGTTCCCCTATATCATTCTCGGCGCGATGTTTGGCAAATCCGCGGGCGGGCAGTCCCTGATCAAGATTGCCTTTCGCTGGACGCGCAAATTGCGCGGGGGGCCAGCGCATGCGGCGATTGTCTCCTCTGCGATGTTTGGCACGATCACGGGCGGGCCTGTGGTCAATGTGCTCTCTACCGGTGTGCTCACGATCCCGATGATGCTCAAGCGTGGGTTCTCGCGGACATTTGCGGGGGGTGTTGAAGCGGCGGCTTCCTCCGGTGGATCGATCATGCCACCGGTGATGGGGGTTGCGGCTTTTATCCTCGCCGCACTAACGGCGGTGCCTTACCGCGATGTGATCATTGCGGCGACACTGCCCGCCATGGCGTATTTCTTTTGTCTGTTCCTTTCGGCGATGTTCCAGTCGCGCAAACAGGGGATTGAGGCGATTGGCGATCTGACCCCTGACATGCATCTGTCGCGGCAGGACTACTTGCACCTTGCGCAGATTTTTCTGCCGATCCTGCTGATCCTGTTCCTGCTGCTGACACCCAAGGACGGGATCGGCTGTGGCTGGTTTGGTGCGCTGTGGGGTGTGCAGACGGTGATGAACGGCGACTCCTGTAGTGCGACCAATCTGCCGTGGTTCTTTGAGACATTGCAGAACGCGGCGGGGGATGCGGGGGCGACAGGATGGTGGGCTGCGGCCTTTGTCACCGTGCTGCTGTTTCTCGACAAAGAGTTCCGCAAGAAGCCGCGTCTGGTGCTGGATGCGCTGGCCGAAGCGGGGATCACGATTTCCTCGCTTTATCTGATGTTCCTTGCGGTTTCTGTCATTGATGTCTGCCTCAGCTTTACGGGTCTGTCCAAGTTTGTGGGCATCGACATTCTGACCTTCCTTAACTCGCTTGATCTGGGCAGTGACGGGTCTGGCTTTTTGATGTTTGTGGCGCTGTTTATCACCATGTTGCTCGCTGTTTTTTTGGGCATGGGGATGCCTGCGGTACCTGCCTATATCAACGTAGCTCTTTTGATGGGTCCGATGCTCGTTGGTCTGGGGATTGCGACGCTGACGGCGCATATGTTCATCTTCTACTTTGCCGTGGCCTCGGCCATTACGCCGCCTGTGGCGCTGGCCGCTTTCGCCGCCTCGACCATTACTAAGGCCGATCCCATGGCGACGGGTTTCAGTGCGGTGCGCTCTGGCATTGTGATGTTTGCCATTCCCTTCGTCTTTGCCTTTTATCCCGAATTTCTGTTGATCGATCAGGCCTTGATTGATCCCGCCTCGCCCAGTGGGGCGCCTTTGGCGGGGTATGAAAACGGGGTGAGTTGGCCCTCCTTCTTGTGGCTGTTGGCGCGGTTGGTGCTGGCGCTGTATCTGGTGGCCAGTGCGCTTGCGCGATTTGATGCGGCGGGTCTCAGCAGCCCGTGGGTGTTTGTGCGGCTGGGGCTGGCTGTTCTGGTCATGCTGCGACCCGAAACGATCCACCTGACGGCAGTTGGCGTGACGCTTGCGATACTGGTCTGGCACCGAATGCAGGCGGGCAAAGCACCCCCGCTGGAAGGAGCAACAGCATGACCAAGTTTCCAAATTTCCTGTTCATCATAACGGATCAACAAAGGGCTGATTGGTTAGGGTGCTACGGGCATCCCGTGCTGAAAACGCCCAACATTGATGCCATTGCCGCGCGGGGCGTACGGTTCGAGAATTTTCATGTGGCTACGCCAGTGTGTATGCCGAACCGCGCCAGCCTGCTCACAGGGCGCTATCCCAGCCGGCACGGCCTGCGCCACAATGGCTGTCGCCTGCCGCTCTCGGCCAATACATTCGTGGACCAGTTGGCGGAGGCGGGATATCACACTGCCGCCATCGGGAAGAGCCATTTGCAACCCTTCACGGGCATGACCCCTTTGGGTCAGACCGAGGAAGAGATCGCCGCGCGTGCGGAGGCGTGGAAGCCCGATACGGGTGACTATTCCCAAGAGGAACCAGGCCAGTACAACAGCGCGGGGCGCTATAGTTTCAAGACGCCCTACTATGGTTATCAGCATGTGGATATGGTCACGACCCATGGCGACCGCTGTGGCGGGCATTACCAGCAGTGGTTCCGCGAGAATGCCCCCGATTGGGAGGCGCTGCATGACGATGCCAACCAGTTGCCGCACGATTATACCTGTCCGCAGGCCTACCGCACCCCGATCCCTGCGGAGCTGTATCCAACCGCCTATGTCCGTGACCGTGCGATTGATTACCTTGACAGCCGTGTAGGGGCGGATGATCCCTTCTTTGGGTTTGTCTCCTTTCCCGATCCGCATCATCCGTTCAACCCGCCAGGCAAATACTGGGACATGTATGATCCTGAGGATTTTGAAGTATCGCTGCCTTACGCTGCGCATCAAAACCCTACGCCGCCGATGCAGTGGCTCGAGAACAACTGGAAGACAGGCGGCGGTCAAAAGATTGCCCAAGAGGCGATGATGCTGGGCGATCAGCAGATCAAAGAGGCGATGGCGCTGACCGCTGGCATGATGGCCTTTGTCGATGATGCGGTGGGGGATATTATGGCCGCACTTGAGCGGAACGGGCAGTTGGAGAATACCATCATCTGCTTTACCTCCGATCACGGCGACTATCTTGGTGATTTCAATCTGATGCTCAAAGGGGCGCTGCCCTTTAAGGCGATCACGCGGGTGCCGTTTATCTGGTCGGATCCAGCCAGCCGCGAGGCGGCGACTTCGCCTGCGCTGGCGTCCACTGTTGATCTGGCTGCGACGATCCTTGACCGTGTGGGCATCGCATCCTTTAACGGCAATCAGGGCAAAAGTTTTAGACCCGCGCTGGAAGGTGGGGAAGGAGTGCGCGACGAGTTGCTTATTGAATTCAACGACGGCGGTACGCGCCTCGGGTTCGAGAACCCTGCTCGGGTGCGCACGCTGCTCACACCCGACTGGCGCTATTCGATGTACCGCGATCAGGATTGGGGGGAGTTATATGACCTCACGAACGACCCTGACGAGACCCATAACCTCTGGGATGATCCTGCGCATTTCATCACACGCGCCCATCTGGCCGAGCGGCTGACCCATCACCTGACAGCGCAGATGGACGAGAGCCCCTCGGCCAATCGGGTGGCCTGACTACTAGCTGCGGACCAGCGACATCGTGGGATCATAAAGGCCCGCGTCGCATACGGTGACGCTGACACGCTTGCGCAGCATATCAATCTCTAACTGCGTTCCTACCTCGGAAATTGCAGGGTCTAAGAAGGCCAAAGCGATGTTTTGCTGTGTGCGATGGCCAAAGCCACCAGAGGTCACAGTGCCCACGACACTGTCAGCTTCCATAATGCTGGCACCGCCATGCGCGGGGGCGTCCTTTGAATCGACAAGCATGGAAACCAGTTTCTTTGTAGGGCCTGCGGCGACCCGCTTCTCCAGTGCGGCCTTACCAACAAAATCAGCCTTCTCCATTTGGACGAACCGGTCCAAGCCCGTCTCGAAGGGGTCGAACTCTGTGAGGATTTCGGCCTTCCAGTGCAAATACCCTTTCTCGAAGCGCATGGAGTCCACCGCGTGCGCCCCAAACAGGCGCAAGTCATGCGCTTTGCCCGCTGCGCGCAGGGCAGTGTAGGCGGCATAGAGGGATGCGTTGGGAATATGGATTTCATAAGCCAACTCCCCCGAGAAACTCACGGCCATAACAGTGGCAGGTGCGAACCCGATGAAACATTCGCGTACCGACAGCCAGGGAAATGCTGCTTTGGACCAATCCGCGCGACTGACGCCCTGAACCACATCGCGGGCCTTTGGTCCTGCAAGGACAAGGATGGTCATGTCGTTGGTGAGGGATTTGAGCTGCACATCCTCGTCGGGGTTCAGATGGGAGCGCAGCCAGTCCATATCGTGAAACTCTGACGCGGCGGCAGAGCCGTACCAGATGCGCGCAGGTCCGCGATCAGAGGCGGGGATATTGGCGATTGTCGCCTCCGCCTTGAGCATGCCGTGGTGGTTGAGCAGGTAGGCCAGGCCCACGCGCCCGTCTTTGCGCGGCAAGCGGCCACAGATCATCCGGTCAAGGAAGCTTTGGGCATCACTGCCCGTAATCTCGATACGGTTGAACCCGTTGACTTCGCACAGGCCGACGCCGTTTTGCACAGCCGCAACTTCTTCGGCGACAATGGGAAATGACTCGTCGAAGTGGAAACCATGAGTGACGTGGAAATCGGGCGTGGGCTTGAAAAACTCCGACCGCTCCCACCCGTTCACCACGGTGAACTCTGCGCCCTCAGAGGCGAGGACGGGAGTTAGGGGTGTTGTCTTGGCCATGCGTCCTGCGGGGCGATGCTCGTTCGGGAAGTGGAAGCGGAATTCGTTCTGGTAGTCCTCGATCGCTTTGAGGGCCGTCAACTCGACATTGGTGTGGCCGACAAAGCGGCGCGGGTCGATGCACCAAGTGTCATAGCATGCCTCACCGTGTACGATCTGCTGCGCTAGCATCCAGCCATGGCCACCCCCTTCACCAAGACCCGCACGCAGGCCGATGATGCAAAAGGCGTTGCGCTTGTTCGGGATGGGACCGACCAGCGGTGCGCCGTCGATGGTGTAGGTGATGGGGCCGTTCACGATGTTCTTGATGCCCACTTCGGTGAGGGCTGGCATCCGCTCGAACGCGCCTTCGAGTACATCGGTGATCCGGTCCAGATCGTCGGGGCAAAGGGCATTCACGAAGTGCGGGTCGATCCCGTCCATCCCCCATGTGCGGCAGTCCTGTTCGTAGAAGCCTACCAACAGGCCGTTCTTTTCCTGACGGCAGTAATAGTCGCTGATCGGGCAGCGCAGGAGGGGCATGCGGTGGGCCGCCTCGGCAATGGCGGGGATGTCTTCGGTGACGAAATATTGATGCTCCATCGACATGACAGGATGGTGCACGCCCATCATCGCGCCCACTTCGTTCACGCGGTAGCCGCAGGCGTTTACAACAATCTCGCAGGTGATATCGCCATGCTCTGTGTGCACGGTCCAGTTGTCGTCTTTGTGCTGGGTTAGGCCCGTAACGGGTGTGTTGCGGTACACCTCCGCACCTGCCTTTCGTGCGCGGCGTGCAAGCGCTTGGCACAGGCTGGCAGGATCAATGTCACCGTCACTGGCATCCCACAAACCACCCAACAGGTTGTTAGTCGAGATCAGCGGATGGCGGCGCGCACATTCCTCGGCGTCCAGCACTTCAAACTCGACGCCCATGCCCCGCGCCATGGAGGCAAAGTGGCGGTAGCCGTCCATCTGGGCCTCGGTGTTGGCCAGCCTTATGCCACCGTCGCCGTGGTTATACCCTACGGGGTAGTCGGGATCATCGCGCAGCTCTTTGTAGAGGTTGATCGAGTGCGATTTCAGGCCCACCATCGTCTGGTTCATCCCGAAATTCGTGACCTGTGCGGCCGAGTGCCATGTGGTGCCCGAGGTCAGCTCGTCTCGCTCCACCAGCACAACATCGCTCCAGCCCTCTTGGGTCAGGTGATAGAGGGTTGAGCAGCCGGCAATGCCACCGCCGATAACAACGACGCGAGTGTGCGATTTCATGTGATGGACCTTTGTACAAATTTGAAAGGATCAAACACCACAACGCGCAGTTTGAATAGACCTTTGCGCGGGATTGGCGCCTAATTTATACGTGCGGCCTGAATCCAGCTGACGATCTTGCCACGGTTCTGCGGTGTCATGGTGGCGATGGCATTGGGGGGTGGCATTGCGTTACTCAGCCCTGCGTGCAGGTAGATCTGTTCGGCGTAGCGCGCGACATCGCTTTTCGTCTCTAACACGACACCTTTGGGGGGCCAGTGCATCCCTTCCCACGCAGGTTCACGCGCGTGGCACATGGAGCAGTTGCCAAGCACCACATCGTAGGCCTCTTCAAACCCTTCGGCGCTTGCGAACTGCTGCTCATAGGGGGTCAGGGCGCGGCTCTCGGCGATCTCGTATGTATCGGGGCCGCGCACGGTAGACAGCCATGCAATCACAATCATCAGGATCACTGTCACGGCCCATGTCCAATGCGGCCCTTTGCCAGTGGCATGCATAGTGTTGAAGTAATGGCGGATGGTGACACCCGTCAGAAAGATCAGGCTGGCGATGACCCAACTGTATTGCGTGCCGAATGCGAGCGGGTAGTGATTGGCCAGCATCAAAAAAACAACGGGCAGGGTGAGGTAGTTGTTGTGGGTCGAGCGCAGCTTGGCAATCTTGCCATATTTCGCGTCGGGTTTGCGCCCCGCTTTGAGGTCGGCGACGACGATGCGCTGGTTGGGCATGATCTGGAAAAATACGTTGCCCGTCATGATGGAGGCGGTGAAGGCCCCGAGGTGTAGGAGTGCCGCGCGGCCCGTGAATATCTGGTTATAGCCCCATGACATAACGACAAGCAGCACAAAGAGCAGCAGCATCAACAGGGTCGAATGTTCGCCCAGCTTCGATTTGCACATAAAGTCATATGCGATCCAGCCGATGGTGAGCGAGCCGCCAGAAATCAGGATGCCCTGCCACAGCGTGAGGTCCGCCTTGGTCGGGTCGAGCAGGAAAATCTCGCCGCCGACCCAATAGATGATCATCAGCAGGGCAGCTCCTGACACCCATGTGATATAGCTTTGCCATTTGTGCCAGATCAGATGCTCGGGCATGTTTTCGGGCGCGACCATATATTTCTGAATGTGATAAAAACCGCCGCCATGGACCTGCCATTCCTCGCCATGCACGCCCTCGGGGGCACTGGCCGCTTTTCGTAGACCTAGATCAAGGGCGATGAAAAAGAACGATGCACCGATCCACGCCATCGCGGTAACGACATGGAGCCAGCGCACGGAAAAGGCGATCCAGTCCCAGATGACTGCGAAATCGTACATAAAAGGCTCCAGTGGTTCGGGTTTTCATAACACTAGGCGAAAGTTCATTCTTCTGGTATTACGCAAAAAGCCAAACAGCATCAAAAAAATCAAAAAAATGTCCTATCTCGATAATATCCGTACCTTCGTCCGTGTCTACGAGCTTGGCAGTATGTCGGCGGCGGGACGCGATTTGCGCATTTCGCCGGCGGTCACGTCCTCGCGCATTTCGCAGCTTGAGGAACACCTGAGCGTGCGCCTGTTCCAGCGCACCACCCGCAGTCTGACGCCGACCGAGCAGGGCAAGGCGTTTTATGGCGGGGCGAGTGAGATACTGGAAGCGGTGGAGAGCGCCGAGGCGCAGGTGGTCAACATCACTGACAACCCCAAGGGGTCGCTTTATGTGGCGGCCCCTCTGGGGGTGGGCAGGCGGTTGATCGCGCCCTTGGTCGCGGGGTTTCTCAGGAAGTATCCCGAAGTAAGCATCAGGCTGCGCCTCACCGACCGAAAAGTTGACCTGACCACGGAAGGGCTGGATTTGTCGTTCTTCCTTGGTCAGCCCGAGGACAGCAACCTGCGCATTCGCAAGATTGCCGATGTGACCCGCATCCTGTGCGCCAGCCCTGCTTATATCGCGGCACGGGGGCATCCGATGTCGGGGGAGGACCTGATCAGGGACGGGCATGAATGTCTGAACCTGCGCTTCCCCGGTGCGACGGAGTTCCAGTGGCGGCTGACCACAGCGGAAGGGCCAAAGCGGTTTCGCGTGTCGGGGCAGTTTGAATGTGACGCCGGGGATGTGCTGACCGACTGGGCCTTGGCGGGCAACGGCATCGTGATGAAGCCGATCTTTGAAGTGGCCCAGCATGTGAAGGCGGGGCGGCTGGTGCCGGTCGTAACGGAGACACCGCCCGAGCCCGTGCAGATGGCCTGCCTGTTTACACACCGCCGCATGCAGGACCCCAAAACGCGGCTCTTCATGGACTACGTCATTTCGCGCATCTCGGATTCCGTGCGCGACAGCACCCTCGAGGTTTAGCTGCCGCGGTAGGTGGAATATCCAAAAGGCGAGAGCAGCAGCGGCACGTGGTAATGGGACGCCTCCGACATGCCAAAGCGCAGCGGGATGACATCAAGGAAACGCGGCTCCTCTGGCGGGGTGCCAATGGCATCGAGATAGGCGCCCGCGTGAAACACCAACTCATATGTCCCCGCCTCGAATTTGTCCGACGGCAGAATCTGTTCGTCCGTGCGCCCGTCACTGTTAGTGTTCAGGGTTTTGAGATGGGTGCGCGTCTCCCCCTCAATGCGGAACAGCTCAATCATGAGGCCCGCGGCGGGACATCCGCGTGCAGTGTCCAATACATGTGTTGTCAGAAATCCGCTCATCTGTGTCTCACTTTTGGTTGGGCAGGCTGGCCGCTGTGTCTGATGACACCTTTATAGGCCGCAGTGGCAAGCAGTGACACAGCATTGTCGTGTTAAGACTCCTTCGCATTTTTTTTGAAAAACGGCCCCATTCTTTTGAAATACAAGGGGAATGACTGGGGAGGTCGGTTTTGAAAAGATACATGCGCGATATGACGGGCTATGGGGCCAACCCGCCCGCGGCAAACTGGCCGCGCGGTGCAAAGATTGCCGTTCAAATTGTCCTTAATTATGAAGAGGGTGGCGAAAATAATATCCTGCACGGTGATGCTGCGTCAGAAGCGTTTTTATCCGAGATTACAGGGGCCACCGCATGGCCAAACCAGCGCCACTGGAACATGGAATCACTCTATGAGTACGGATCGCGCGCAGGTTTTTGGCGTGTGCACCGTATGTTAGCCGACTTTCCCGTGACAGTTTACGGGGTTGCGACAGCATTGGCGCGCGCGCCAGATCAAGTTGCGGCGATGAAAGCCGCGGATTGGGAGATTGCCAGCCACGGCCTGAAATGGGTCGAGCATAAGGACATGCCCGAGGACGAAGAGCGCGCCCAGATTGCCGAAGCGATCAAGCTGCACACCGAAGTCACAGGCACGCCGCCGCGTGGTTGGTACACGGGGCGGTGCTCGAACAATACTGTGCGTTTGGTGGCGGAAACGGGGCAATTTGCCTATGTCGCCGACAGCTATGCTGATGATCTGCCTTATTGGATGGATTTCGACGGCACTGACCAGTTGATCGTGCCCTACACGATGGATTGCAACGACATGCGCTTTGCCATTCAGGCGGGGTTCACCACTGGTGCGCAATTCGAGAGTTATCTCAAAGACAGTTTTGACGAGTTATATGCCGAAGGCGTCGCGGGGCAGCCGAAGGTTCTGTCGATTGGTCTGCATTGTCGCATCATCGGCAGGCCAGGGCGTGCGGCGGCGTTGCGCCGTGTGCTGGAGCATATCAAGTCGCATGAAGGGGTATGGTTCGCCACCCGTTTGCAGATCGCAGAGCATTGGGCGCAAGCGCATCCTCCGGTGCAGTGTGTGCGCCCGTCACAGATGGATCGCGAAACTTTTGTGGCCGAGTTTGGCGGTATATTCGAGCATAGCGCTTGGGTCGCGACGGGCGCTCATGCGCTCGAACTTGGGCCGACGCACGATACGGCGCAGGGCATCCATCAGATGCTCACGCGGGTGTTTCGCAGTGCGGGCGAAGAGGCGCGATTGGGCGTTTTGAACGCACACCCCGATCTGGCGGGAAAGCTGGCCGAGGCCAAGCAACTGACTGCGGAGTCCACGGCAGAGCAGGCTTCGGTCGGGTTAGATGCCGTGACTGCACAAGAACGCGGCACTTTGACCGACTTGAACACCGTTTATACGGCAAAATTCGGGTTCCCGTTCATTATTGCTGTTCGCGACCACACAAAGGCCTCCATCATAAACGCGTTCGAGCGGCGGATTGCCCAAAACCGCGAAACTGAATTTGCAGAGGCCTGCAAGCAGATCGAGCGGATAGCCGAATTGCGGCTTATCGAGAAGTTTCAGGCGCATACCTGAATACAGACAGAGCGGTGGCATCCGTCGCCGTGAGAGACAACAACACCAACCGGCACAGTCTGGCACAGACCGGCAAAAAGACGATTTAGGGGAGAAAGAAACTAATGACAGATACTTCAATCGGAACGCGGGAGCAGATGCGCGATCCCGACTATATGCCACCGATCTACAAGGCGGTGCCACTGGGGCTACAGCATGTGTTGGCGATGTTTGTGTCCAATGTGACGCCTGCGATTATCATCTGCGGCGCTGCGGGCATCGGCTTTGGCTCGGATCAGGGGGCTCTGGGGTTTCCGGCGATGACCTATATGATCCAGATGTCGATGTTCTTTGCGGGCGTTGCAACATTGCTCCAGACCATCGGGATGGGCCCCGTCGGTGCGCGGTTGCCGATTGTGCAGGGCACGTCATTCGCGTTTATTCCGATCATGATCCCGCTGGTTGCGGGCAAGGGGGAAGAGGCTCTCGCCGTGGTGATGGGCGGTGTGCTGGTCGGTGGCTTGTTCCACGCTTTCCTCGGCCTGTTCATTGGTAAAATCCGTTTTGCCCTGCCGCCTTTGGTGACGGGCCTTGTGGTAACGATGATCGGTCTGGCGCTGGTTAAGGTGGGTATTCAATACGCAGCAGGCGGCGTGCCTGCGATTGGCACCGAAGAATACGGTAGCCTGCAAAACTGGACTGTTGCGGGTGTTGTGATTGTCGTGACACTGGGCCTCAAGTTCTATGCCCGTGGTATGGTGGCAATCTCGGCTGTCGTGTTGGGCCTGCTGGTTGGATATGTTGTGGCCTATATGATGGGCATGGTCAGCTTTGCCAATGTCGGACGTGCGGCGCCTTTTGCCCTGCCCAACCCGCTACACTTTGGTCTTGAGTTCGGCGTTGCGGCGATTATCGGCTTTTGCCTCATGGGCTTTGTTTCCGCAGTGGAAACAGTGGGCGATGTTTCAGGCATCACCAAAGGCGGCGCAGGACGCGAAGCAACGGATAAGGAAATTCAGGGTGCAACATTCGCGGACGGTCTGGGCACGGCAGTGTCGGGTTTGTTTGGCGCATTGCCCAACACCTCGTTCAGCCAGAATGTAGGCCTTATCGCCATGACGGGCCTGATGTCGCGCCATGTTGTGACCATCGGTGCGCTGTTCCTGATCGCTGCGGGATTGATCCCCAAAGTTGGCGCGATCATCTCGACCATCCCGATCGAAGTTCTGGGCGGTGGTGTGATTGTGATGTTTGGTATGGTTGTCGCGGCAGGCATGTCGATGCTGTCTGATGTAGACTGGGACCGTCGCAACATGGTGATCTTTGCGATTGCTTTGTCGCTGGGTCTGGGGCTCCAGCTTGAGCCAGGTGCCTTGCAGCATTTGCCAAGCACGTGGAAAGTTCTCGCTACGTCCGGCATTTTGCCAGCCGCGTTGATTGCGATTGTCCTCAACTTGATCCTGCCGACGGAGTTGGCGGGGGAGGCGACCGAAGAAGTCTCGGGCGGGATGCAAGGTGAAAGCAAAGGGCGCTTGCCGCACGATTAAGCGTTCTACTGATCGCCAATAAAAAGCCCCCGTTGCATGTGCAGCGGGGGCTTTTCCTTTTAGGGTGTGCCGCGTTGTGCTTTAGGCGTTTTGTTGCGCCTTCAGTTCGAGACGGCGTGCGTGCAACGTAGGCTCGGTATAGCCTGACGGGTCGGTGGTGCCGCCAAAGACCAGATCACAGGCCGCCTTATAGGCGATCCCGTCAAAGCTCGGGGCCATCGGGTGGTAAAGCGGATCACCTGCGTTCTGACGGTCCACAACTGCGGCCATCTGCTGCATGATCTCGTTCACCTCATCCTTGCTGATCAAATCGTGGTGCAGCCAGTTGGCCACGTGCTGGGCCGAGATGCGGCAGGTGGCGCGGTCTTCCATCAGGCCCACGTCATTGACATCAGGCACTTTGGAGCAGCCGACACCCTGATCGATCCAGCGCACGACATAGCCAAGGATACCTTGGGCGTTGTTCTCGACCTCGGCGCGGATGTGCTCCTTGCTCCAGCGGCGATAGCTGGCGGTGGGAATGTCTAGCAGCGCTTCGACATAGGCGCGGCGGCCGCCCTTGGCGATCTGGGCCTGCACAGCAAACACATCGACCTTGTGATAGTGCAGCGCATGCAGGGTCGCGGCAGTCGGGCTGGGGACCCATGCGCAGTTTGCACCGGCGCGGGGATGCTCGATCTTGGTGTCAATCATGGCACCCATGCGGTCGGGCATGGCCCACATGCCTTTGCCGATCTGCGCCTTGCCTGACAGGCCACACTCCAGCCCGATATCGACGTTCTGGTTCTCGTATGCAGTGATCCAGCCTTTGCGCTTGATGAAGTCTTTGCGGCTGAACGGGCCTGCCTCCATGGAGGAGTGGATTTCGTCGCCGGTGCGGTCAAGGAAGCCCGTGTTGATAAAGCAGACGCGGGCAGAGGCGGCACGGATACATTCCTTGAGGTTGGCGGAAGTACGGCGCTCCTCGTCCATGATGCCAAGCTTGACTGTATTGGCAGGCAGGCCGAGCGCCTTTTCAACATGGGTAAAGATGCTGTCGGTAAAGGACACTTCCTCGGGGCCGTGCATCTTTGGTTTCACGACATAGAAAGAGCCGTGGACCGTGTTGCGCAGGCCGTCTGTTTTCTGGAGGTCGTGCATGGCGATGGCAGTGGTAACCATCGCATCCATCAAACCCTCAAAAATTTCATTGCCGTCTTTGTCCAGAATGGCGGGGTTGGTCATCAGGTGACCCACATTGCGCACCAGCAGCAGCGCGCGGCCCTTTACGGTCATGTCGCCGCCGCTCGCTTTTGAATAGACACGGTCCGCGTTGAGCGCGCGTGTCATCTGCTTTCCACCTTTTTCAAAGGTTTCTTGCAGGTCGCCCTTCATCAGGCCCAGCCAGTTGCAATAGGCGAGCACTTTGTCCTCTGCGTCCACACAGGCGACAGAATCTTCCATGTCCACAATGGCAGAGACAGCGGATTCCATCAGCACATCGGCCAGGCCAGAGGCTGCTTTACTGCCAATCGGATGATCGCGGTTGAACACTAGTTCCACATGCAGGCCGTTGTTGCGCAGCAAAACGGAGGAGGGGGATGCCGCATCGCCGCGGTAGCCCACAAATTTCTCGGGCTGCATCAGGGGTGTGCCATCTACATGCAGCGCACCGTTTACAATTGAATAGTCAGAGGCTTTGCCGTGGCTTGTCCCTTTTACGGGAAATGCCTCGTCGAGGAATACAGCCGCGCGTGCCACAACCCGTGCGCCGCGCCCGTCATCAAAGGCACCTGCGGGCGGCAGGCTGCCCATGGCGTCGGTGCCGTAGAACCCGTCATACAAGCTGCCCCAACGTGCATTGGCGGCATTCAGGACAAAACGCGCATTGGTGCTAGGCACAACAAGCTGCGGACCTGCGATGCTGGCGATTTCGGGGTCTACATTGCTGGTGGTGATCTGGAAATCATCGCCCTCGGGCAACAAATAGCCAATCTCGGACAGGAACGCCTTATAGGCTGTGGCATCGTGGGCCTGACCGCGTCGCGCGATGTGCCATTCGTTGATGGCGGCCTGTATCTCGTCGCGCTTTTCCAACAAGGCGCGGTTGCGCGGGCCAAAGTCGTGAGCAAGCTCGGAGAGCGCGGTCCAGAATGTCTCTGGTGCGACGCCCGTCCCGTTCAGAGCTTCGTCTTCGATAAACTGGACCAGTTCAGCTGAAATGCTAAGGTCGGAGCGTGTCAGGCGTTCGGTGTTCATTCGCAAAATTCCTATGGGTCAACATTTTAATCGGCAGCATACTACACATGCTCTGGTAAATAGGCCTTAAACGCTGAACGTCGCGATGTTTCCAGCCCACAAATTATCTGAGGGATAATAACTGTTTCAAACCGAATTTGAAATTCATCTTGCGCGGTGTTGCAGGGGCGGGAAAGTCAGGGGCGAATGCTGATGGCATTCGCCTCCTTTAGAATCAGCGCTAGGCGACGATGGCGCAATCAATCGCGAGGGAGAGCTTGCCCACAAGTTCGTCTATCTGGGGGTCTTCAATAATGAAGGGCGGGGCGAGCAGGATGTGATCGCCATGCTGCCCATCAATGGTGCCTGACATGGGATAACAGATGAGGCCCGCGGCAAAGGCTTCTTTCTTGATCCGTGCAGCAAGGCCGCGTTTGGGATCAAAGGTCGCCTTTGTCTCACGGTCCGCGACAAGCTGGACACCACGAAACAAACCGCGACCCCGAATGTCGTCCACATGGGCATGCTGGCCAAAGGTAGTACGCAGCGCCGCGTCGAGTTTTTCGCCTTGGGTCTGGACCTGTGCGAGCAGGCCACCATCAAGGATTTCACTCAATACCGCATTCGCCGCAGTCGCGACCATGGCGTGGCCCATATAGGTATGTCCATGCTGGAAAAATCCGGTGCCTGCCGCTATGGCGTCATAGATCGTTGCAGAGGTCAACAGGGCACCGATAGGTTGGTAGCCTGCGCCAAGCCCTTTTGCGATGGTGATCATGTCGGGGGCAACGCCGTCCTCGACGCAGGCAAACAGGTGGCCTGTCCGTCCCATGCCGGCTTTGTTG
>CAWVWS010000015.1:0-31004 GCA_963933905.1 uncultured Sulfitobacter sp. | reverse complement strand
CTGGGTAATCACCCGAAAAGTAAGGATAGAAACACCCGTTTAGGGGGAGCCGATTCGCATTCCCCTGTATTTTTCCGCCTTTTTGGCTCCTGCCCAGCACTCAAAGGTCACCACCCGATATGTAAGGTTTCTAGCCCGCCCCAAGACGTAAGGACAGCCACCCCAATACGTAATGCCAAACCTCCCCATCTGTAAGCCAAGCAGCCCCAAAAGGTAAGCTTAAAGACGGTTATTGCCTTATTTCATTAGTCGTATAGCTTTGCAACATAGAAGACTCCGAAGGAAGAACACAAAGTGGTTTTTCTTTTTCAGTTTTTAGGTGGGATCAATAGTGAGGGACTCGCTCAAACGGTTAAACTTACTTTTTGGGTGCTTAGGCCTTTAGCGAGCTGATAAACAGGCATTTCACAGCCGGCCTCACAGCTTTTTCCACTCATCTGGTTGGTACTGTGAAATTTCCGCTTTTTTTAAGCTTTCCCACAAATATTCACACTTGAGCATTTGGGCTGGGCAGTTCATGATTCGCATATAATCATAACATGAGGAACTCATGGAGCAGCCTGTACTTCCCCCCGTCACATCGGCCGAGCTTGACCAGCTTTCAACGCGCGCCTCGACTGTCATCAATCGTTTGCGGGACCGCCTCTTTGCCCCTGGCACCAGCAAAACCCTGGACCTACGGTTCACTGTGCGCAAAGCCGCGCAAATGATTGGGCGGAGCGACAAACTCATTCGTGATGCAGAAGCGGATGGCCGCCTGCCAATGCCAGAAAAAGACCCCGCGACGGGGCGGCGCACGGGCTATAGCCTAGCCGAAGTAAACGAGATGCGCCGTGTGTTTGGCACCCTGCCCCACCGGTCAAAAGATGATCCCGCAATGGTGCTCGCAATCCAGAACTTTAAGGGTGGTGTTGGCAAGTCCACCATGGTTTGCCACCTTGCGCAATATCTCGCGCTCAAAGGCTACCGTGTGTGTGTGATTGATTGTGACAGTCAGGCAAGTACCACCAGCGTCTTTGGCCTCAATCCTGACATCGACGTGGATGAGGAGGAAGAAACGCTCTATCCCTTCTTCCGTCACGGTGGGCCAAAGACCCTGCATTATGCTTTGCGCGGCACATATTGGCCTGGCATTGCGCTGATCCCTGCGAACCTTGGTCTTTATGATGCGGAGTATGAATTTGCTGCCCGCATGGCGCGTGATTCCAGCTTTGTTCTTGATAAACTCCGCGAAGGGATCGAGAGCATCAAGGACGAGTTTGATGTGATTCTCCTTGATCCGCCCCCTGCCCTCGGCATGCTGTCGCTTTCGGTGTTGCGTGCGGCCAATGCGATTGTGATTCCCGCACCACCCAATAACATCGATTTCGGCTCGACTGCACACTTCCTCAAGATGATGGGGGCCACCCTTAACGAATTGGCAAGGGCGGGCGGTGCGCGCGATTATGCTTTTATTAAAATTCTCGCGACAAAGATGAATGACAGCAAGTCTGCCCATCAGGCGATCAAGCGGATGATGGACGCGGTTTTCCCGCATGACATGCTGAACGCGGTGCTCAAAGACAGTGCCGAGATCGACAATGCCGCCGCCAATCTGGCTACGGTTTATGAGTTAACAGGGGCCTCCACGCGGACCGAGACGCACAAACGCTGCCGCGCCTATCTGGATGCGGTGAACGGCGAGATTGAGCTCTTGATCCGCAAGACATGGCCAAGCCACCACAAGAGCCTGCGCAAGGAGGGGCTGTTATGAGCAAGAAACATGATGCGATTTTCGACGATGTGCTGAGCGATCTGGACGGGCCAAGTGTGCCAACAAGTGGCCGTGAACCTGCACGGTTTCTCAAACGTTCAACGACAATCAGCGACCGTATGTCAGGCGAGCTTGAGGAGAAAACCCTGCGTTGGGTAGACCCGTCCGAGTGCCGCATGTGGGAGCGCCACAACCGCGACTACGCGCTTCTCAACGAGGAGAACTGCCGTGATCTGATTGACGGGATCAAAGCACAGGGCCGTCAGGAATTCGCGGCCGTAGTGCGCCCCATTGATGACCCGGATTACAAATACGAAGTGATCTGTGGCGCGCGTCGCCACTTCGCCGTGAGCTGGCTGCGCGCCAATAACTACACCCAATTCAAATACCTGATCGAGCCGCGTGAGATGTCGGATGAAGAAGCCTTCCGCCTTGCCGATATCGAGAACCGCGAGCGTGAGGACATCAGCGATTACGAGCGTGCCATTGATTACGCCGACGCCATCGCGCGCTATTACGGTGGCAAGCAAAAAGCCATGGCGGAAAGGTTGGAGGTGAGCCAGCCGTGGTTGTCGCGTTACCTTGCCTTGGCATCCTTACCGCCGCAGATCGTGGCGGCGTTTCCGACCATTCGCGACCTGAAAGAGCGTCACGCCCGTGATTTGAAACCGCTGCTGGCGCGACCCGCGACAGCGACGCCCGTGCTGGCACAGGCCGCCCGCCTTGAGGCACAACAACAGAGTGCGCGGAATGGTCGTGGTCCCTTTGTGGACCCGATGGATGTCGTGAAGCAGTTGCGCCAAGCCTCTGAGGCGCCAAAGGTAAAGCCGGTCCGCAAAGCGGACGAGCAGACTTATAGCCGCTCGGCAGGGGAGAAGGGGATTACTGCGCGCAAGAAAGGCCGCAAATTCCAGATTGAGTTCGAGGATAACATGTCGGAGGCCAGCCTGCGGGGTGCTTTGGATGCATTTTTTAAAGACCGCTTTGTGAAATAGCGGTTGCCCGTGGGCAATATTCAGACAAGCTACTGAAATATATCAAAAATGCGCCTCAGTCGGGCGCATTTTTTGCAAGATAGTCCAGAATAATCGCTGCGACCTGACCCGCCGCTTCTTCATGGGCCAGATGCCCTAATTTTTCTAACTGTGTATAGTCAACATGGGCCATCCGTTGGGCCATCTCGCGTGACGTTGCAGCAGGTACGGCACGGTCATCTGTCGCAGCGATAAGCAGTCCGTGAATGTCACTCTGCGGAAGGTGGTCGAGGAGCGAGCCGAGGTCCCATTGCGCCATCATCTGCAAGGTCGCATTCACATGGCCGCGGTCGCTCACCAAGGCGCTGTAAAAGCGTAACTCCTCAGGTGGCAGGGTCGAGCCTGTTCCATCAATCAGCCGCTGCACCGAACGTGGATTCCCGTTGGATGCGGTGAACAACCCTGCAACACCCGGCATCATGGCCAGCGCCTTTGCCATCAGGGGAAACAGGATGCCTGCTACGCCTTTGAAATGCGAAAGAGCAGCGTTTATGCCGATGACCAAAGGGGTAGGCGAGGGCAGGCGTGGGGCCAGATCGAATGCCACAGCAGCGCCTGCAGAATGACCGATATTCGCGTGAGGCTGCCAGTTTTCCTGCGCGCAGAGCGCCGCGATATCCTCGGCCATCGTTTCAAGCCCGCAGCGCGCTTGGGCACCCAAACGGGTGAAGCCCTGCCCAGGCAGATCAATGGCCACAACGCGGTAGGAGGGGGTCAGTAGGGGGATCAGGTGGCGAAAGCTTTGCGTGGCACCACCCGCGCCGTGCAACAGCAAAAGGAGGGGGCCGTCACCTGCATCCTGCACATGCCATTTATGCGGCTTGCAGAGGATAAATCTGGAGGTGTCAGCGTGCGGCCAAGCTCCCTTATGGCGTTCCCAATCCACCGCTCAGCTGTCCAGCGTCTGCGCGATCGCATCCGACAGGCTGTGCGCATCGGCGCGGGGCAGGGCGATATAGGCACCCCCAAGGATGTTGGCGATCTGTGCAAGGCTTGGCTCGGGACGGCGGCCCGTATCAATCACAATACTGTCGACATTTGCGGCGCGCAGGCTGCGCGCGATGACCTGGGCGTCAGTGGCGGCCTGGGCGCGGTTTGCTGTGCCATCAAGGGCCATATTTGCGCGCCCGTCGGTCAAGGTGATGAGAGTGGGTGTAAGCCCTTTGCGCCGTGCCTGAGCCGCCATATTCTGCGCGGCCATGAGGCCAGCGGCCAGTGGTGTCGCACCGCCCCCTGGAAGGGCGGCAAGTTTGCGTTTTGTTTGAACCAGCGAGCGTGTGGGTTCCAGCAGCACCTCCGCCTCCATCCCGCGAAAGGCGATGAGGGCCACATGGTCGCGGCGTGCATAGGCCTCGGCCAGCAGGAGCTCGATCGCGCCCTTAGCCTCACCCATTCGCGCCATTGCGGCTGAGCCTGAGGCATCGACAGTAAAGATCAATAAGCGGTCGGAGTGATCGACATAGCGTTTGTGGCGCAGGTCACTGTGGCGGATGATCGGACCCGTGCGGTGGGGGGCATCATGGCGGCGCAGGGATTGCCACGGGATTGCCGCGCGCAGGGTCGCAATGAGGTCGACGCGCCCGTGACCATTGCCACCATCACGGGCGGGCAGGGGGCGGCCACGGCGGTTGCCAATCTTCTTCTGCCCCGCACCGGTGCCTGTGGCACTTCGGCTTGCTGTGCCAGCGTTCAGCTTTGCCAGCAGGTCTGCTGGCAAGTTGGCGAGGACGGCATCAAGCAGCATGTCTTGGGGCAGTGTATCTTGCGGTTCTGGCTGGCTGTCAGGATCCTCTGGGGGTGGTGTATCATCTGGCGCTTCCTGCGCCTCCTCCTCATGAGCGGGGAGCTGCGTTGCGCGGTGCGCGAAAACAAGCGCAACGGCAGCAGCGATATCGTCCTGATTAGTCTCTAATCTGCCATTCAGCGCCGCATATGCCTTTGCCGTGCGCAGGGCAAAGCCCACAGCGCGCAGGCTGGTAATTCCAAGACGCACGGCCAGCAGCACCAGCGATTCGGCGGTATCATCAGGGGCTTTCACTTGGTCCAACGGGGCAGGTGTAGGCCATATCGGTGCTGCACAAATCCCGCTCAGGGCACAGTCCTCAAGATTGACCCGAAATGCGAGCCTGTCAGCAAGGGCGAGGGGCAATGCCTCATCCTCAATTCCCTCATCCAACGCGATCAAAGTTTGCCCTGCTTGAGCGTCCAACGTCATGGCCAGACGCGCTGCGATGTAGGGCTCGGCGCGTTCCGCCATGGCAAGGATAAACAAACCGTCCCGCGCCAGTAGACCGCGGGTTTGCGTTAGAGTGCCAGAACTGAGAGTCGCGGAGACATCAATGCCGCCGTCCAGCGCCTCTGCCGTCATGGTGGGGTGCAGGCGGGTATGAGTTGGCACATTTGCCATCACAGCATCGCGCACGGCACCCGTACGGGCGCGGATTACCAGCCCGCCAAGGGACGGATCAATCGCAAGCAAGGCCAAAGCGGTATGGGCGCGCAGCAGCGGGGTCATCAGCTGCCCAAAGTCTCGGCTACAATGCGCTCGACCCGCGTGCCAGAGCCTGCATCATCCAATGGATCGCGCCGCATGCGGTGGCGCAGTGCAAGGGAAGCAACATCGCGGATATGACCACGGGTGAGTGCGGTATCGTCGCGGAAAGCCGCATAGGCACGGGCCGCTTTGAGCAGGGTCAATTCACCGCGCAATCCATCCGAGCCGAGGGCGATACACAGCTTGGCCACATCGCGCAAACTTTGCTCGGGCGTGATTAGTTTTTTGAGCGCCACACGGGCGGCGATAATCTGGTCGCGCAGCATTCCGTCCTCTGCTTGCCAGCGCACCATAAAGGCCGTGTGGTCATTCTCGTAAGCATCGCGACGCTTGATCACTTCGATGCGCTGGTCAATGTCAGTAGGAGAAGCCACATCGACAGACAGGCCAAAACGGTCAAGCAGTTGGGGCCGCAATTCGCCCTCTTCAGGATTGCCAGAGCCGACCAGCACAAAGCGGGCAGCGTGGCGGATCGACAGGCCTTCACGCTCCACCACGTTTTGACCTGATTGCGCCACGTCGAGGAGCAAATCAACAATGTGATCTTCGAGCAGGTTCACCTCGTCAATGTAGAGATAGCCGCGATTGGCTTTGGCCAATAATCCAGGCTGAAATGCCTTTTCGCCGTTGGTTAGAGCCTTTTCAATGTCCAAGGCACCAGTCACGCGATCCTCTGACGCCCCAAGGGGCAAGTCCACGACAGGGGTCGGGACTTCATGTGTTTTGTCAGCGGTAATACCGGCCCATTCAGGGCAATCACTCAGGCGTTCAGCATTAACGGGGCAGCCCTCAATAGCCATGATCGGTGGCAGTAAAGCAGCCAAAGCACGTACCGCCGTAGACTTTCCCGTGCCGCGATCCCCAAACACAAGCACCCCACCGATGGTCGGATCAATCGCGGTGAGGATCATCGCGCGTTTCATGTCTTCTTGACCCACGATCGCGGAGAAGGGGAAGGGCTGTTTCATATCGTTTCTTTCGGGTGGAGGGGCGGGGGTGTAGAAATAGGAGAAGTGCCGCCCCATGTGCCACGGTCGGACACGAGGGAAAAGCGGGCGTAGAGTTCTTCGGAAAACCAACCGTCACTGCGGACCGCTTTGATAGCCTCCGCATGCGGGCCGGTTCGGGCAAAATTATTCATGGCAGCGGCGTCGGGCCAGATGGAGAAGGTGACCTGGTGCACCAGAGGTTTCTCTCCGATGCCAAGCTTGAACAGAACGGAAGGGTCGGTACCGATCACGGCGGATATATTTGGCACACGCCCCCAAAAGTGCCGCGCCATGCTGGGTTTCACGCTAGCGCGGGTAAGGGCGGCGATGGGACCATTGTTCAAGCTCTCATGTGGAATGAAGGGCTGCACCCCAGCCCAATCGCCACGGGCGGAGGTGGGCGACATAAAGACGGTCCATTCCTCGACTGATTTGTCACGGTAACGGGCGAAGACACCGCGCGCGGTTTCACGTTTGGCGGTTTCTTCATCTGGCCAGGTGGCGAGAATCGCATAAACGCCAAAGTTTGGCTTGGGCGTGAACCCTTCACCTGTGCCAGACCCGCAAAGTTTCCAAAAACCGATGCCTTGGGTCCGCGCCATAGGCCCACGCGCAAGGCCCATCATGGCAAACGCCCAGAGGCGCGATCCAAGACTGCCGAAGCGGTAAAAGCTGAGGCTGACGAGCTGCTGCACGATGCTAAATTCCCTAATGTGTCTATTTTAGTTTACACATTTGGTGTAAACATGAAAGAGTGTTCGTGAAAACCTCACCTCTAACAGACAGTATAAACAGCACCCTATGACAGATACACAGACACATCCTGACAACCGCGCCATTGTAATCGGGGCTGGCCTTGGTGGCCTTGCTGCGGCGATGCGCCTTGGGGCAAAGGGGTATGCGGTTACTGTACTGGACCGATTGGACCGCACAGGCGGGCGCGGCTCATCGATCTCTCAGGATGGTCACCGATTCGATTTAGGGCCGACGATTGTGACCGTGCCGCAGGTGTTCGAATCTCTTTGGGCGGATTGTGGGCGTGATTTCCGCAAGGACATTGATCTGCGCCCGCTTGATCCGTTCTACGAAGTGCGCTGGCCTGACGGGACCACCTTCGCTGCTTGCGGTGATGACGAGCGCATGTTTGCCGAAGTAGCCAAGATAAATCCAAAGGATGTGAAAGGTTACAAGCGCTTCCTCAAAGACAGCCATGCACGATATGTCGTGGGGTTCGAGGGAATGGTCGCCAAACCGATGCACCGCTTATGGGAGACGATCAAAGTCCTGCCCAAGTTTGCAATGCTACGCGCAGACCGCTCGATCTATGCTCATGCTGCGGCGCGGGTGAAAGACCCCAAGTTGCGCATGGCGCTGTCGTTTCACCCGCTGTTTATCGGTGGCGATCCGGCGCATGTGACCTCGATGTATGCATTGGTTGCCCACCTCGAAAAGGAATACGGCGTGCATTACGCCATGGGTGGTGTGCAGGCGATTGCCGATGGCATGGCTGATGTGATCCGCGCCCAAGGGGGCGTGATCCGCCACAACGTCGAAGCAGATGAGATCATCGTCAATAATAACAAAGCACGCGCCGTAACTCTTACAAATGGGGATCGCCTTGAAGCGCCCCTGATCGTGAGCAATGCAGACGCGGGCCACACCTATGCCCACCTGTTGCGCAATCATAAAAAGAAGCGTTGGACCGAGCCCAAGCTGCGGCGCAAGCGGTGGTCCATGGGCCTTTATGTCTGGTATTTCGGTACCAAAGGCACAGCAGAGCAGTGGCCTGATCTGGGACACCACACCATCGTCAACGGCCCACGTTTCAAAGGGTTGCTCAAGGATATCTTTATGAAGGGCAAATTGGCGGACGACATGAGCCTCTACATCCACCGCCCCTCTGTGACTGACCCAACTGCTGCGCCGAAAGGGGATGATACCTTCTATGTCCTCTCGCCCGTGCCGCACCTTGGCTGGAAAGATGCCGTGGATTGGAAAACCGAAGAACCCATCTACCGTGAGAAAGTCGCGGCTGAGCTGGAAAAGCAAATGCCGGGTTTTCGCTACAAGATCAGCACCGAGTTGGTCTTCACGCCCGAAGAATTCCGCGACCGCTACCTTAGCCCTCATGGCGCTGGATTCTCGCTTGAGCCGCGCATTCTGCAATCGGCGTGGTTCCGCCCCCATAACGTGAGCGAAGAGGCCGACGGCCTGTTCCTCGTCGGTGCGGGTACGCATCCAGGTGCAGGTTTGCCCGGTGTCGTTTCGAGCGCGGAGGTGCTGGCCAAGCTGGTGCCTGACATGGAAGTCATCGCCGACGCACCACGATTGGCCGCCGAATGATTAACCCTGCCGACCTTGAGCATTGCCGGAATGTGATCCGCACGGGGTCGCTGTCCTTCCATGCTGCGTCAAAGTTGCTGCCATCTTCGGTCCGTGATCCTGCACTCGCGCTTTATGCCTTCTGCCGTCTTGCGGATGATGAAGTGGACGAGGGATTCGAGAAGGGCAAAGCTGTGATTGAGCTACAAGAGCGCCTTGATCTGGCTTATGCTGGCACGCCCAAAGACGCCCCCGAAGACCGCGCATTTGCCGCGATCATCGAGCAGTTTGATATGCCCCGCGCCTTGCCCGAAGCGCTCCTTGAAGGTCTTGCATGGGACGCGGTTGAACGCCGCTATCACACGCTATCTGACGTGCGTGAATATTCTTCCCGCGTGGCCTCCGCCGTGGGTGCGATGATGTGTGTGTTGATGCGTGTGCGCGAGCCGCACGCGCTTGCACGCGCCTGTGATCTGGGCGTGGCGATGCAGCTGACCAATATTGCGCGTGATGTGGGTGAAGACGCCCGCGCGGGGCGAATCTACCTGCCGCTCGACTGGCTTGCGGATGAAGGTATGAACGTCGATGATTTCTTTGCTGCACCCGAAGCGACCCCCGAAGTGCGCCGCATGGTCAAGCGTTTGCTGGCGGAGGCGCGTCGCCTCTATATCCGCTCAGAGGCTGGTATCGGTGCCCTGCCGGTAGGCGCGCGCACTGGCATCTTCGCAGCGCGTTATATCTATGATGGCATTGGTGGTGCGCTGCGCCGCAACAACCACGACTCGGTGAACTTCCGGGCCCGAACGAGCAAAGCCCAGAAAATTAGATTGATTGGAAAATCAGGCTTGCGCGCTGCGGCCACCGTTGCCCTACCGCGCTCCCCCGTCATCTTTGCCAAGCCATTGCCAGAAGTTGCTTTTCTGGTAGAGGCAACCGCTCATCAGAGCGCGATAAAGGCCACCCGCATAGACGGCCTTATGGACGTTATGGCAGAGCTTCGTGCGCGTGAACTTGCAAAAGCACGCATGCAAGGGGTGGCGGCTGAGTAAACACCCGCTATGTAGTGCGCATGGATATTTATCTTTACGCAATCTTTCTATTGGCATGCAGCGCGGCTGGCGCGACGGGTGCGGTCTTCACACCGGGTGCATGGTATCGGTCTCTGGACAAGCCGTGGTTCACCCCGCCGAACTGGGTTTTTCCTGTGGTTTGGACAAGCATCTATTTGCTGATTTCCTTTGCAGGCGTGCGCCTCACCGTGATTGAGGGCAATGCATACGCCATGGCTTTCTGGGCTGCTCAGGCTGCGCTCTCGACACTCTGGACGCCGCTGTTTTTCGGTCTGCGCCGGATCAAAGGGGCGCTTTTCGCGATGGGACCGCTTTGGATCAGCGTGGCAGGCTGCACCTATACGGCCTTTGCACTAGATTTCTGGGCGGGCCTCGCTTTTGTTCCCTACATGATCTGGGTCACAGTCGCGGCAGCACTGAATGTCGAAATGCTGCGCCTTAACCCGAACGTAGAGCCGCTGATCTCGGCCGATCTCTAACAAACCCCAAACCTGTTTCTCTATTTTGCTCTTAAACTCAATCCTGAAGGGTCAATGGGCAATACCAGAGGTTAGAATGTCCAGCCTTTCCGCCTTGGTACCCGCACAGCCAGCATTGGCTTGAGCAATGGTTGTTTATAGCGGTCCAGATCCAGCGCCTCATGCACACCCTGTACCTTCTCGCCGTTCACTACAGTCTCGACAACTGAGCGGGAGTAGAAGGGCGCGTCGAGCATCGCCTTGATCTGGCGCGGTGTTGTTCCTGCGTCGGCGCGCGTTTCGCGACGCAAGGCCCAAAGCGTGCGTTTGAACGGTGTACGGGCAGGGGCCTCCGAGAGCTTGGCCTGTCCTTCGCGGTCAAATGCGATGGCGGCATCCAGTGACGTCCCGTCGCGGCGATCCGCATCGTAAAAACATGTCGCCCCGTCGCGGGTAGGATAGCGCCCCCATGTCCAATAGCTGAAGTCCTTCTCCAGTGGCCGCGTACCAAAGTTGGCGTCGAAATAGCCGTGACCGCTCCATTGCCAGCCCTTGGCCTCCAGATCGACCTTGATCCTTGAGGAGGGGGCGAAGGGGCGCCAGACATGGGCGCCGTCAGGGGTGAGGGGCAACTCGACGTTGGTCACTGCTTCGGGTGTGATGGTGATCTGCCCGCGCACGCGGGAGATGATCGGGGGCGATGAAATTTCGTCGATGTCGATGACCAGTTCGGCGCCGTTCCAATACATCGACGAGGGGCCAACGCGCAGCATGTCGGGGGTCGCTTGCAAGGCGGCTTCGCCACGGTCGGTCATCGTGAAGCGTCCGCCCGCGCCATAGGTCGCCACGTTGATACAACAGTTATCGGCAGGATTGCCGCGCCCCGACCAATGATACCACGGTGAAAATACCGACCCGATAAACCCGATGACCGAGACTGCCTTGGTCCCGCAGTCGCTTACGCCGTCGACATACCACCATGCGTAACCGCCTTTTGGGACTTCGAGGTTAAACATAGGTCGGTCATGATCGCTGCGGCCGCATGCGCGGCGGAGAGCGTGGCCATCGGCACCCCCGCGCCCGGATGTGCCCCGCCCCCCGCCAGATAAAGGCCCGCCATTTTGGTCCGTGCTGTCGGACGGGCAAACGCCGCCATCATCCCCGCCGGGGATCGCCCGTAGAGGGATCCGTTTGAGGCCGGAAACAGGGCGTTGAACTTCTGTGGTCCTGTCAGCGTGCTGGTGCTTGGCTGTTGGTCGAAGTGCAGACCAAAGGCCGCCAGTCTGCTGAAGATCAAGGTCTGACATTGGTCACTCTCCTGAGGGGGGATAATTGCATCATCGGTGATCGGGGGTGCGTTGAGAATAATCTCGAATCGCTCTGCCCCGCCGGGCTGCGCACCGCCAAAGCGGTCTTGCGCGCAGATATAAAGAGTTGGATCGGTTTGCAGTTTGCCCTTTGCCAAGGGCGCGTATTCGGATGCGGGATTGTCCGCAAAAAACACGTTATGCGCAGCAAGCGGGAAGTCATGCTGCACGGTGCTTGCAAAGGCTTGGACCTGCGCGGACAGGCTGCGCGGCTCAACGGCGCTGGTGCGCACGGCTTGGGCCAAACTCTCGCCCAGCATCCCTTGGCTCAGGGCGCGGGGATCGCCGTTATAAAGAACCGCATCAACAGGAATGCGCATTTTCTCTGTATGCACGGCGCAGGGGCGTCCGCCCTCGGTCTCAATGCGTTTTACATGGGCCTGATAGTGGAAGTTGACCCCCTTTTGACGCGCCAGCTTCTCGATCGCGGCGGCAAGGCGGTGCATGCCGCCTTGCACATGCCAGACGCCGCGCCGCTCCGCGTCCCAAATCAGCGACAGGATCGCGGGACATTCGGATGGGATACCGCCGACATAGGTGGCATAACGCGCAAAAAGCTGGGCAAGTTTTGGCTCGGAAAAGCTGTGACCCAGCATTTGTGCGAGGGTTTGGTGCGGCGCCATGTCGGGAATAATCGTGGGATTGGTGAGAATCGTTTTTGTGAGTGACGCGAGGCTTGGTGCCTCTGATCGCATCATGGGCGCGTCGAAAATATCGAATAGGCGGGTGGCCCGTGTGGACAGGTTTTGAAACTCCTGTGCCGCGCGTTTGCCAAAGGTATCGCCGACATTTGAAACGCTGTGCTCTGGGTTTGCCATCAGATCAAGCGTCGTGCCATCCCGCCAGAAGTGCCGCGCCAGCATCGGTTCACGCAGCAGGGTCACATGATCCTCAAGGCGGGCGCCAACATCAGCGAATAGCGCGTCAAATACAGGCTTCATCGTGAGGACAGTTGGCCCCGCATCTACGGGTCCAGCGACTGAGGGAAGGGTGCGCATTTTGCCCCCCGGTGTTGCATGCCGTTCCAAAACAGTGACCCGCGCGCCAGCATGCACAAGACGAAGTGCCGCCGCGAGGCCGCCGATTCCTGTGCCTATTACAGCGATATGAGGGCGTTGGTCGGGGATATGGCTCTCCAAGCTGGTGATTGACAAACGATCCGAATGTGTCCAGTTTAGTTTACAGTTAGGCTGTCAGCAACAGTTTACATTATTTAAGTAACGACCTTGCGCCACCACGGCCGGAGAACAGCATCATGTCATTTGCCAAAAGAATAGACAGCGCGATCATGCAGGCCATCGCGGAGGGGCAAACAGCGCCCAGCCCCGCAAAGCTTGCCGAGGCGCTGCATTATGCGGTGACACCAGGTGGGGCGCGGATCAGGCCAACGATATTGATGAGCATTGCAGCGGCTTGTGGTGACCAGCACCCCAAGCTGGCGGATGCGGCTGCGACAGCACTCGAGTTGATGCATTGTGCGTCCTTGGTACATGACGATCTGCCTTGTTTTGATGACGCGGATGTGCGGCGCGGTAAGCCGTCAGTGCACAAAGTTTACGGTGAGGCGCTGGCCGTTCTGGTAGGCGACAGCCTCATCATCATGGCGTTCGAGGCGCTGGCAAAAGCGGCGGCGGAAGAGCCTGCGCGCGCTGTTGCAATGATGCGGGTTCTCGCCACGCGGAGCGGCATGCCGAACGGGATTTGCGCGGGCCAAGGCTGGGAAAACGAGAGCAAGATTGATCTGAGCGCCTATCACGCGGCCAAAACGGGGGCGCTGTTTATGGCGGCCACACAGATGGGTGCCATCGCTGGCGGTCATGATGGTGAGCATTGGGAAGAGCTGGGCGCGCGAATCGGTGAAGCCTTTCAGGTGGCCGATGATCTGCGCGACGCGCTTTATGATGAAGAGACATTGGGCAAGCCGGTGGGCCAGGACGACCTGCACGGGCGGCCCAACGCGGTGCAAGAGTTGGGCGTCGATGGTGCGATCCAGCGGATGCGCGATATTCTGGGCGGTGCTATTGCGTCGATCCCGAAATGCCCCGGTGAGGCGATGCTGGCCAAGATGGTTACAGCACAAGCCGAAGTTCTGACCCCGATCAAATGGCGCGCCGAGCAGGCCGCAAAGATTGCGGGCGAGTGACCTTTTCCACAGACACCTCGATGATTCCATCGAAGCCTACGGGCGGCTCATGGTTTACCCGTCTTATGGCTGCACGCGGGTTCCAGAAATGGGCCGCCAAATTCCCGCTCACCCGCCGCATTGTGCGCCGTGAAGGCGAGGCGATGTTTGATCTGCTGGCAGGCTTTTGTCATAGCCAAGTGTTGTCAGCGCTGGTGCAGTTGGACATTCCACAGAAGTTGATGCGCGGTCCTATGGATACGCAAACGCTGGCGCTGGATGCGCAGATGCCGTTGGAGCGGATGCAGATTTTACTGCGTGCTGGCGTTGCTTTGGGTGTGCTTAAATCCAAGCGGGCAGGGCGCTTTGGCTTGAGCCGGACGGGAGCCGCATTGGTTGGTGTGCCGGGGTTGAGCCAGATGATTGCGCATCATGATGTGCTCTATCGTGATCTGTCCGATCCCGTCGCGTTCTTTCGCGGTGAGGTCCAGACGGAGCTGGCAGGCTTCTGGCCCTATGTCTTTGGCGGGAACATGGACGCGGATGTGGCTGCGACCTATTCCGATCTTATGGCGCAAAGCCAGCTGTTGGTGGCCGATGATACGCTGGCCGCAGTGAACTTTTCCGGTATTCAAAAGCTGATGGATATTGGCGGAGGGTCTGGTGCGTTTCTGACGGCTGTTGGCACTGTTTACCGCGACCTTGAATTGATGCTGTTCGATCTGCCCGAAGTGGCACCATCTGCAGCGCACCGATTCGAGGCGGAAGGTATGACACCCCGTGCGCGAATCACTGGTGGATCGTTCCGTGAAGATAAGCTGCCTCAGGGGGCAGATGCTATCAGCCTCATTAGGGTTTTATACGATCACAGCGACGAGACGGTTACAGACCTGTTGGCCAAATGTTACGCGGCCCTGCCGTCAGGTGGGCGGTTGATTATTTCTGAGCCGATGACGGGGGGTGCGCAACCTACCCGTGCAGGTGATGCGTATTTCGCGCTCTACACGCTGGCGATGCGTACCGGGCGTACTCGGTCAGCTTATGAAATCAAATCGCTGTGTCATGCGGCGGGTTTTGAGGACGTGAAAACGCCCAACGCGCGACGTCCGTTTGTCACGTCCTGCGTCGAGGCGCGTAAACCTTAACGCCTTAAGTTTCCAAAAGTGTCTAATCTAGTTGACACTTTAATATGTCTAGTTAGTATTACAGTACGACAAAAGGCCGCAACGAGTCACTCAGAAGAGGGGCAGCGGACCAACAAAGAACCGGAGACTGATTTTGCAAACCACTGCTGTCATCTTGAAAGAGCCTAAGACGATCGGGCTTGATGTGTTGGACGTTACCGCGCCGACACAGGATGATATTGTGGTGCAGGTCAGCCATTCGGGCATCTCCACCGGAACAGAAAAACTATTCTGGACGGGCGAGATGCCTCCTTTCCCTGGAATGGGATATCCGCTGGTGCCGGGCTATGAAGCTGCTGGTGAAGTGGTCGAGGCGGGATCGAATACGAATTTCAAAGTGGGCGACCGTGTCTTTGTGCCTGGTGCCAACTGTTTCGATGGTGCGTTTGGATTGTTCGGCGGGGCGTCGAGCTTGCTGGTCAGCAATGCGGAGCGCGCGACAAAGATTGATGCGGGTCTTGGTGCTGAGGGCGCGTTGCTTGCCCTTGCTGCAACTGCCCGTCATGCGATGGCTGGTCCGCACAAAGCTGTGCCTGACCTGATCGTGGGTCACGGTGTTCTGGGTCGTCTTCTGGCGCGCCTCACTGTTGCGGCGGGTGCGCCTGCGCCAACTGTTTGGGAAACCAATCCTGAGCGTCATGCCGGTGCCATCGGTTACAACGTGGTTCATCCCGACGATGACCCGCGTAAAGATTACATGTCCGTCTACGACGCCTCTGGCAGTGACGGCATTCTAGGGCAGCTGTTCGGGCGCATTGCCCGCGGCGGCGAGATTGTACTGGCGGGTTTCTATCCGCAAGCGATCAGCTTTGCCTTCCCGCCTGCGTTCATGAAAGAGGCGCGGTTCCGCATTGCTGCCGAATGGACGCGCGACGATCTTACTGCCACGCGAGCGTTGGTCGAATCCGGCGCGCTGAGCCTTGGCGGACTTATCACACACACATCACCAGCAGGTGCTGCGGCGGACGCTTACGAGACAGCGTTCAGCGATGCCTCCTGCCTGAAAATGATACTCGACTGGAAAGGTCACGCATGACACTTGATATCCCGAACCTCAAAGATGGCGGCACCATTTCCGATTTTGACCAGCGCTTGCGCGATGAGGCGAACGAAGATTTCGCCGATATCATCCACGACGAGCCGACCTCAAAAACGCAGATCATCGCGATCTACGGCAAAGGCGGCATTGGCAAATCATTCACTTTAGCGAATCTCAGCCACATGATGGCTGAGCAGGGCAAACGCGTCTTGCTGATCGGGTGTGACCCGAAATCCGACACCACCTCACTGTTGTTCGGCGGCAAGGCGTGCCCTACCATTATCGAGACCTCGACCCGCAAAAAGCTGGCCGGTGAAGAAGTGAAAATCGGCGACGTTTGTTTCAAACGTGGCGGTGTTTTTGCGATGGAACTGGGTGGACCCGAAGTGGGTCGCGGGTGTGGTGGTCGCGGGATCATTCACGGTTTTGAATTGCTCGAGAAGCTGGGCTTTCACGATTGGGACTTTGACTATGTCCTGCTCGACTTCCTCGGTGACGTGGTTTGTGGTGGCTTTGGTCTGCCCATTGCCCGCGACATGGCGCAGAAAGTTATCCTTGTTGCCTCCAACGATTTGCAGTCGCTTTATGTGGCCAACAACGTCTGCTCCGCAGTTGAGTATTTCCGCAAGCTGGGCGGTAACGTCGGTGTTGCGGGTCTTGTGATCAACAAAGATGACGGTTCCGGCGAAGCGGCGGCGTTTGCCAAAGCGGTTGATATTCCGGTGCTTGCATCCATCCCGCAGGACGATGACCTGCGCAAGAAATCCGCCAACTACCAAATCGTTGGCACATTCGAGAGCCAGTGGGGCCCGTTGTTTGCAGCCCTCGGTGACGAAGTGTCCGTAGCGCCACCAGTCCGTCCGAATCCGCTGGACCAGGACGGCTTGCTCAACTTGTTCGATGCATCAGAGACAGGCGGCGATTTTGTGCTGGAGCCTGCAACAGATATGGACATGCGCGGCAAGAATGCAGCGCCGCAAGAGAGCCTCGAGGTGATCTATGACACCGTATAAAGACGATATCTTTCGCGAGCTGAAACAGGTTCTGGCTGAAGCCAGACCTGAACAGATCAAACGTTTGCTAAGCGATATTGCCCACGGCGAGTTTGTCGAGACTGCGCAAACGCGTGCAGGCACCAATGACAACCAGTGCAATGTCACCAACATCAACCATGTGATCACCCTTGCCAAGGCAGAGGTTTCACCGACACGTGACACCGCGCAACTGTCTGACGCATCGCGCCAGCTGCGCCGCGCGGGGTATTCCGCATGAGCGAAGAGATGAAATATGATGCTGTCGATGCAGTTGAAGTTGACACAGGCATAGAGCTTGAAGGCCGTGATGTAGCGATGACCCAAGACGGGCTTGGCTGTCATTCGGGCAACGAGATGGAAAAGGCAGCGCGTCTTGCTGGTAATTCCGAGATGCTTGATAAATTTGCTGCCGACTATCCAAAAGGTCCCCACGACCAACCCCAAAGCATGTGCCCTGCGTTTGGCTCACTTCGTGTTGGTCTGCGGATGAAGCGTGTTTCCACGATCCTGTCGGGCTCTGCCTGCTGTGTGTATGGTCTGACGTTTGTGAGCCACTTTTATGGTGCGCGCCGCTCTGTTGGTTATGTGCCGTTCAATTCGGAATCCTTGGTGACAGGTAAGCTGTTCGAGGACATCCGCGAAGCGGTGCATGATGTTGCCGATCCTGAGAAGAACGACGCGATTATAGTGACGAATCTCTGTGTGCCGACCGCTTCTGGTGTGCCGCTGCGGTTGTTGCCGCGTGAGATTAACGGCGTGCGGATCATCGGTATCGATGTTCCCGGCTTTGGTATCCCGACCCATGCGGAAGCCAAGGATGTGCTTGCCGGTGCGATGCTGAAATATGCACGCGAAGAGATTAAGGCGGGCCCCGTGCCGATGCCTGCCGCTGGTAAATCTGATCGCCCCACAGTGACCCTGTTGGGTGAGATGTTCCCTGCTGATCCGATGATGATTGGTCAGATGCTGGCCCCTCTGGGTCTGGCTGCTGGCCCTGTGGTTCCGTGCCGTGAATGGCGCGAGCTTTACGGCGCGCTTGATTGCGGTGCCGTGGCTGCGATCCACCCGTTCTATACCTCCGCCTTGCGTGAGTTTCAGGCAGCGGGCCGTCCGGTTCTGGGCTCTGCGCCTATCGGCCTTGATGGCACTGCTGATTGGCTCAAGGGCATTGGCGATATCTTTGGCCTGTCCGCTGACAAAGTGGGTGAGGCGCAAAACATGTTCCTGCCCGCGATCAAAGCTGCCCTTTCTGCGACGCCGATCAACGGGACGATCACGCTGTCGGGTTATGAAGGCTCCGAGCTGTTGGTCGCGCGTTTGCTGATCGAGAGTGGTGCGAATGTTCCTTATGTCGGGACCGCTTGTGCCAAGTCTGAATGGTCTGCGGCTGATGCGGCATGGCTGGAAGCTAAAGGCGTGAAAGTGAAATTCCGCGCATCATTGGAAGATGATTGCGGCGCGATGGAAGCGATCCAGCCTGATCTGGCCATTGGTACAACGCCTGTTGTGCAAAAAGGCAAAGAGCTGGGTATTCCTTCGCTCTACTTTACCAACTTGATTTCTGCGCGTCCTCTCATGGGTGTGGCCGGTGCAGGCTCCTTGCAGGAAGTCGTCAACGCGGCGATGGGCAACAAAGAGCGCATGGGCAAGATGAAAGCATTCTTCGGGGGCGTAGGCGAGGGCGACACGGCAGGCGTTTGGGAAAAATCCCCGAATTTGAAGCCCGAGTTCCGCGCACTGAACGCCAAGAAGCTTGAGCGTGCTGCCAAGGCCGCAAAAGCGGCGGAGATGATCTGATGCTAGTGCAAGATCACGATAGAGCAGGTGGATATTGGGGCGCTGTTTACGCATTTTGCGCCGTCAAAGGTCTGCAATGTGTGATCGACGGACCGGTGGGTTGTGAGAACCTGCCCGTGACATCCGTGCTGCACTATACCGACGCGCTGCCGCCGCATGAGTTGCCGATTGTGGTAACTGGTTTGGGCGAGGGCGAAATGGGCTCCGGTACCGAAGAAGCGATGAAGCGCGCTTGGGGGACACTTGACCCTGCACTGCCCGCCGTTGTTGTAACCGGATCGATTGCCGAGATGATCGGTGGTGGTGTAACGCCTGCAGGCACGAACATCCAACGCTTTTTGCCGCGCACCATTGATGAAGATCAGTGGGAAGCAGCCGACCGCGCGATGACATGGATTTTTACTGAGTTTGGCATGACCAAGGGCCGCATGCCCAAGGAAGTGAAACGCGAAGAAGGCTCCGCCCCCCGCGTCAATATCCTCGGACCGATGTATGGCACGTTTAACATGCCCTCCGACCTTGCCGAAATTCGTCGTCTGATTGAGGGCATCGGTGCAGAGATTAACATGGTGATGCCACTTGGTGCGCATGTTGGTGAGATGCGCAATTTGGTGAACTCCGATGTGAACGTGACCATGTACCGTGAGTTTGGCCGCGGCCTGTGTGAAGTATTGGGTAAGCCCTACTTGCAAGCGCCCATCGGCATCGACTCCACGACCAAGTTCCTGCGCAAGCTGGGCGAGATGACGGGCCTCGACCCTGAACCGTTCATCGAGCAGGAAAAGCATTCGACCATCAAACCCGTCTGGGATTTGTGGCGCTCTGTCACGCAAGATTTCTTTGCCACGGCGTCTTTCGGGATTGTCGCGAACGAGACTTATGCACGCGGTATTCGCGGCTTTTTGGAAGATGATCTGGGTTTGCCTTGTGCCTTTGCGGTTGCACGGACGCGCGGCAAGAAAACCAACAACGACGAAGTGCGCCATCTGGTGCACACCAAACGCCCGCTCATCGTGATGGGGAGCATCAATGAGAAGATGTACCTCGCTGAGATGAAATCGGGCTTTGGTCCGGCACCTACATTCATTCCCGCCAGCTTCCCTGGTGCTGCGATCCGTCGCGCCACAGGAACGCCCTTCATGGGCTACGCTGGTGCCACCTATTTGTTGCAAGAGGTCTGTAATGGCCTGTTTGATGCGCTGTTTCACATCCTGCCTTTGGGCAGTGAGATGGACGAGACGCCAGCAACACTCACCCCTTTGCGCCGTGACTTCCCTTGGGATGCCGACGCACAGACCCGCCTCGATGAAATCGTGGCAACACATCCGATCCTGACCCGCATCTCTGCGGCCAAAACCCTGCGTGACGAAGCTGAAAAGCGGGCGTTGGACAACGGCGCCGAGCGGGTGGTTCTGGAAACGGTGAACGGTCTTCAACCCAACCGGGAGAAACTAAATGACTGATTTTACCAATGACACAAGCATGCCGCGCAAGCGTAGTACGACCGCCAGCCAGCGGGAATATTACGCATATTTCGCGATCATCTTTGTAGCCACACTGCCGCTTGCGGTCCTCACATGGACCCTCACGACAGTACGGCAAATGGCCCTGCCAACGCATGGGCCTGTAAAAGCTGCGTGGAGCCAAGCGCAGATTATCACACCAAGGATCTTTTCGGCCTGAGGGCCAAACGATCCGAACCAGAGTTTTTGCTTCTGAGGGACCAGGGCATATCGATATTCGTCATTCCTGCGAAGGTTTGGTGAATTGAAGCAGGGGGTTAGCTCCTGTTGTGACCCGGCCGCGGGGGATGCGCGGCGTCGGTACTATTTTTTCTAGGAGAAAAAACATGGCTGATAAAAATGACCTGTCCTTCACAGGTTTGACAGACGAGCAAGCGCAGGAATTGCACTCGGTCTACATGAGCGGCTTCATGATCTTCGCGATCGTGGCGTCAGTTGCTCACTTGCTGACCTATTTCAAACTGCCTTGGTTCAACTGGTAAACGGAAGGAATATTCTAAAATGGCACAGTTTTACAAAATCTGGCTGATCTTCGACCCCCGTCGCGTTTTCGTGGCGCAGGGCGTGTTCCTCTTTTTGCTCGCAGCAATGATTCACCTCGTTCTGCTCAGCAACCCAGAGACCAACTGGTTCAACCGCGCCTTCGGTGCGGCAGAAGCCGGCGAATAAGCTCAGCTTTCACGAACTCGCTGTGGGCGGCGCGGGGCAATCCCCCGCCGCCCACGGCAAACCCGATCAATTACAACGCGCAAGTCTGCCCCTGATCCGGGTAGGGGGCGCTAGAGGAGACAGAAGATGGCACAGCTCAGCTTCGAGAAAAAATACCGGGTCCGAGGCGGGACTTTGGTGGGCGGAGACTTGTTCGACTTCTGGGTGGGCCCCTTCTATGTCGGCTTTTTCGGCGTCACGACATTTTTCTTCGCCGCACTCGGAACAATACTAATATTTTACGGCGCATCGCTTGGCGATACGTGGAACCCATGGCTCATCTCGATCGAGCCACCTGAACTCGAGATCGGGCTTGGTGTTGCACCACTGGCCGAGGGCGGTTTGTGGCAAGTCATTACGATCTGTGCGACGTTTGCCTTTATCTCCTGGGCTTTGCGCGAGGTAGAAATCTGCCGCAAGCTGGGTATGGGCTATCACGTACCTGTGGCATTCGGTGTGGCGATCCTTGCTTACGTGACGCTGGTGATTATTCGCCCGCTTCTGATGGGCGCATGGGGTCACGGCTTTCCTTACGGGATCTGGAGCCACCTCGATTGGGTCAACAACGTCGGCTACGCCTACGGCAACTTCCATTATAACCCTGCGCATATGGTTGCGATCACGTTCTTCTTTACGACGTGTCTCGCCCTCGCGCTGCACGGCTCGCTGGTTCTGTCCGCGGTCAACCCCGGTAAGGGCAAGACCATCGGTACACCGGATCATGAAGATACCTATTTCCGCGATCTGATCGGTTATTCGATTGGACCCTTGGGTATTCACCGTCTGGGTCTGCTGCTGGCACTGAATGCCGGTTTGTGGAGCGCCATCTGTATCGTCATCTCCGGCACCATCTGGTTCGACCAGTGGAGCGCATGGTGGGACTGGTATGCTGAATTGCCCTGGTGGGCGGACCTGTAAGGAGGACATGACTAATGGCTGAATATCAAAACATCTTCACCCAAGTGCAGGTCCAAGGACCCGCCGAGATGGGAGTGGACCCTTCGGGCACACTCGCAAGGGAACGCACAAACGGGGCGAGCTTCAGCAAGCTAGCTGGCCTTTTCGGAAACGCACAGCTTGGCCCGATCTATCTGGGTACCTTCGGTGTGATCTCGCTGGTGACCGGCTTCGCTTGGTTCTTTATGGTAGGTTTGTCCTTCTGGGATCAGGTCGACTATAGCCCTGCACTGTTCCTGCGCGAATTGTTCTGGCTCTCGCTTGAACCACCTGCCGAGGAATACGGCCTCAGCATTCCACCGATGGCTGAAGGGGGTTACTTCCTGCTGGCATCATTCTTCCTGCTGATCAGTGTGATCTGCTGGTGGGTGCGCACGTATCTGCGTGCCGAAGAGCTGGGCATGGGCAAACATGTTGCATGGGCATTCGCCTCCGCAATCTGGCTGTTCCTTGTCTTGGGTCTGTTCCGTCCCATCCTGATGGGATCATGGTCGCATGCAGTGCCTTATGGCGTCTTCTCGCACCTTGACTGGACCAACCTGTTTTCACTGACCTACGGCAACCTGTTCTACAATCCGTTCCATGCGCTCAGCATCGTGTTCCTCTATGGTTCCGCCCTGCTGTTTGCCATGCATGGTGCCACGATCCTCGCGGTGAGCCGTTATGGCGGCGAGCGTGAGATCGAACAGATCGTGGATCGCGGAACTGCCTCTGAACGTGCCGCTCTCTTCTGGCGCTGGACCATGGGCTTTAACGCTACGATGGAAGGTATCCACCGCTGGGCTTGGTGGTTCGCAGTTCTCACGACCCTCACGGGTGGTATCGGGATTCTGTTGACCGGCACAGTTGTCGATAACTGGTTCATCTGGGCACAAGACCACGGCTATGCGCCGCTTGATTAAGGAGACATGAACATGAGTGACAATCACGATTATCTCGGAACGTCCAATGACAGCACCTTCCGCCTCCGCGCTGACGTACTTGCGCTGATGCTGAAGGGGGCAGGCTACGCCGCAGTCTTCTGTATCGTTGTTGGTGTCTTTCTGGCCGTGACCATCTGGATCGGCACGCTGTTGCCAGCGGAATCCAAGGAAGCACCGGACCCATCCTTGGGTGCGATCCAGATCATCCAGACGACCGCACAGGTCTAAGAAATTTGGCGCAGGGCGCGCCACTCAAGCGCCCCGTACCACACCAAATCGGATAACTCTGTCCCTAGGGTTATCTGGTACTGTCGGGGGCCTCAACCCCCTGACGCCTCCTGTTGGCTACGGGAGACAGAGGGTAGCAATGTTACCCTCTGTTCCCGGGCCAACAGGCAATAGCCAAGACGTTCGAGAGCCAACACAGTCGAGAAAAGGAGACAGCCATGCGCAGTCCCACCCCGCAGCTAGACCGCATAACTGCCCCCTCCGATATGAAATCCCTAACCGATGCCGAGCTGTGCCAGCTTGCTGACGAGGTCCGCGAAGAGGTGATTGCTTCTGTCGCCACCACGGGCGGGCATCTTGGATCATCGTTGGGTGTGGTTGAATTGACCGTGGCGCTGCATGCTGTTTTCGACACCCCAAGGGACAAATTGATTTGGGATGTGGGCCACCAGTGTTACCCGCATAAAGTGCTCACAGGTCGCCGTGACCAGATGCATACACTGCGTCAGGAGGGCGGGATTTCGGGCTTCACCAAACGCTCCGAGAGCGAGTTCGACCCTTTTGGTGCAGCACATTCCTCTACCTCCATTTCCGCCGCCCTTGGTTTCACCATTGCGCGTGATATGGGTGAGGCGACAGGCGATGCGATTGCCGTGATCGGCGATGGATCGATCAGTGCTGGCATGGCCTATGAGGCGATGAACAACGTGGGCGCCTTGGGCCGCCGCATGTTTGTCATCCTGAATGATAACGAGATGAGCATCGCACCACCCGTTGGTGCCATGTCGAGTTATATGTCGGGTCTGTCAGGTCTCAAGGATTTTGCCAGCGATACACTCGCGGCTTTACCCGGCCCGATCCGCGATCATGCGCGGCGCGCGCGCCAGTTGGTGACGGGTGCCGCGGATGAGCAAAGCACGCTTTTTGAGAACCTCGGTTTTCAGTATATCGGCCCGATTGACGGGCATGATATGGGGCAGTTGCTGAGTGTTTTGCGCTCTGCGCGTACGCGGGCTACGGGGCCTGTGCTGATCCATTGTTGTACGACTAAGGGGAAGGGATACGCCCCCGCCGAGGCCTCCCACGACAGCTATCATGGTGTGGGGAAGTTTGACCCCGTCACGGGTATTCAGGCCAAATCCAAACCCAACGCCCCATCCTATACTCAGATTTTTGGCGAGGCGCTGACTGATGAAGCACGGCGCGACCCCAAGATTGTGGCGATCACGGCGGCGATGCCCGGGGGCACGGGTCTTGATATCTTTGCAAAGACGCACCCGAACCGCATGTATGATGTAGGCATTGCCGAGCAGCATGGCGTGACTTTTGCCGCTGGCGTTGCGGCGGGAGGGCTAAAGCCGTTTGTCGCGATCTATTCCAGCTTCCTTCAGCGTGGCTATGACCAGATCGTGCATGATGTGGCGTTGCAAAACCTGCCTGTACGCTTTGCGATTGATCGTGCCGGATTGGTCGGTGCCGATGGTGCCACTCACGCGGGTGCCTTTGACATCGGCTACCTCGCCGCGCTGCCGAATATGGTGGTGATGGCGGCCTCGGATGAGGCGGAGTTGGTGCATATGGTCGCCACTGCTGCGGCCTATAACGACGGGCCGATTGCCTTCCGCTATCCACGCGGCGAAGGGGAGGGCGTTACCCTGCCCGAGCGCGGTGTGCCGCTGGAAATCGGGAAGGGCATCGTCGTGCGCCAAGGATTTGACGTGGCGATCCTGTCGTTTGGGGCGCATCTGGGCGAGAGCCAACGCGCCGCTGATCTGATCGAGGCACAAGGGCTGACAGTGACTGTTGCCGATGCACGTTTTGCCAAACCGCTGGACAAGAACCTCATCAATGATCTGGCGCGTAAGCACCGTGTTCTCATCACGGTAGAGCAGGGCGCAAGGGGCGGTTTCGGTTCTATGGTCCTCGACCATCTGGCGAACGAAGGCTGGCTGGATAAATCGCTGGCTGTGCGGACAGTGAACCTGCCTGACCGTTTCATTGACCAAGCGTCCCCTGATGCGATGTATGCCGATGCGGGTATGACGGCGGGCGATATCGCGGCAACTGCCTTGCAGGCGGCACAGCTTCAGCGGGTCAAAGTTACCGATATTTAGATCAAACACGACATGAAAAAGCCCCCGCTGCGGATCATCGCGGCGGGGGCTTTTTCATGTCGTGCAAGGGGTGCGCCTAGGCGTCAGTGCCGAAGATTAACGCGCTGTGCTGCTCCATATAAATGCGCAGCCATGGGGTAAACACCTCGGGTGTTGCATCGAGTTCTGTGCGGAGCGTGTCGACATTGATCCAGCGTGTGTCCATCACTTCATCGGGGTTGAGTGCGAGGGGCAGATCACGCGTAGTCTCCACTATAAATACCTCAACCACCTCATTTTCGATCAGGCCGTTGCCCACGTCAGCGTGGTATTCAACCTGACCGCGATGGCGGGCTTTCACATCTGTTATGCCCAGCTCCTCCTCAAGGCGGCGGGTCACGCAAACTGCGTCAGGTTCATCCCATTCGGGATGGGTACAACAGGTGTTCGCCCAAAGGCCAGGAGTGTGGTACTTCCCCAAAGCGCGGCGCTGGATCAGCATCTCACCACCCGACATGATGAACACCGAGATCGCCTTGTGGCGCAGACCGCGCAGATGCACGTCGAGCTTCTCCACAGGCTGCAAGCTGCCATCGACCCATGCGGGGATCATGATATCGGTCATTGTCTCTCCGTCGCGCATCGGTTCAGACCTTTGTCTCGGCCACGAGACCCGTCAGGTGTGCAATGTTTTTAATACCTATTTTCAGGTGTGCCAAGGGCCGCGCGGCCACGAGTTTCTTGTTCATGTAGGCCTCGAATGTCAGCTTTTGCACATCCACATCATGGCACAGCGAGACAAAGCGTTCGCGGCGCATGTCTGATTTGTAATATGCGTTTTGCATGGCACCGAGCACTTTGAATACTTGGCCATGCTCACCCATGAACATCTTGCGCGACAGTTTCAGATCGGATGCCATGCCAGTGCGCAAGCGACGCGCCGTGGCCAGAGCTGCGGATGTACCGCAAGCCATTGCGTAATAGATACCTTCACCGGAGGAAGGCGCGACCACGCCCGCAGCGTCACCCGCAAGCAGCACATCATTGCCATTGTCCCAGCGATCCAGCGGTTTAAGCGGGATCGGCGCGCCCTCACGGCGAATGGTTTTGCAGTCGGTGAGGCCAGCAGTTGCGCGCAGATCGGCGGTCGCCTTCTTGAGATCCACACCGTCGATGCAAGTGCCCATGCCGACACTGGCAGACTTGCCGTGGGGGAAGACCCAACCATAGAAATCGGGGCTGATCTTGCCGTCATAGATGACATCGCACCGCTTGGGGTTGTAGGTCTCGGTTGTCTCGGTGGGGGCTTCGATGATCTCGTGGTAGGCGATCACGTACGGGATTTTATCGCCACCTGGCACTTCGGCCTTGGCCACGTTGGAGCGGGCACCATCCGCGCCGATCACCATACGGCAGATCATGCTGCGCGTCTCGCCGCTGGCCTTGTCGCGGTAATGGACATGGGTGCCCTCGGTGTCGCGGGTGATCTTGGTATAGGTCCCTGTCACCCGCATGGCACCGGCATCCGCGGCACGCACGCGCAGGAATTCGTCGAAATGCTCACGGTCCACCATCCCAACATAACCGTTCTCGATTGGGATATCGACGTGGCGCTGGGTGGGGGAGATCATGCGTGCCGTCTTGATCTTGGCGACGATCTGGCTGTCGGGGATGTCGTAGTCTTCGATCATGCGGGGGGGCACAGCACCGCCGCAGGGTTTGATCCGTCCATCACGGTCGAGCAGGGCAACACTATACCCGCGCTTTGCGAGATCGGCAGCAGCGGTCGCGCCGCAGGGGCCGCCGCCTACGACAACAACATCAAATTTCTGGCCTGACATACTCATATCTAGCATCGGTTATTCTCCGGGAACGAGCGCAGGCGAGCCTTGCGCGGTGGTGCGGTCAAGGATGCGCAGGGCCATGAGGGCCGCCGCGACAAACAGAAACGCTTCGAATGTGAAGACAGCGCCAAAGGCGGCACCGTCGGGCATGGTGGTCCGTAAGATATCAACAGCGGCGGTCCCTGTGAGACCGCCAAAGCCTGCGGCAATCGCTTGGGCAGCACCCCAAAGGCCCATGCGGGTGCCCTCGCGACGCTCCCGTCCGTCAGAGGCCAGCGCCATCATGGAACCAATGGCGGCAACAGCAAACATGCCGTTGAAAAAGCCGAGACCAGTCACAAGAGCAGTAAGCGGGGCGAAAGATGCGCCCGTGCCGTTAAGCGCGATGAGGCCGAGAAGGCCGGCAGAGCCGAGGCACCCTGCCGTGACCCAAGCGCGCAAGCTGCCGCGTTTGAGGCCAGTGGCCATGATGCCAACCGTCAACATGCCGAGGAAGACGCCACCGTTTTGGGCACCGCTGAGTTGCGTTGATTGTCCGGGAGTGAAGTTGAACACGAGACCCGCATAGGGCTCAAGGATCAGCTCTTGCATGAAATAGGCGTTCATCGAGAGGAATACGAAAAGCGTGAAATTGCGTGCGCGCGGCTCGGACCATATCTCGCGCAGGCCCTCTATGAAGGGGGTTGCGGGTTCTTGTTGCGTGACGATGAGGCCACGCTCGATCCGTCCAACAGCGATGATGGTGAGTAGCATGGCGGCTGTCACGACCACAGCAACCACAGCCATGAGGCGGGCAGGGGAGTAGGGGTCAAGGAAACCACCTGAGAGGCCAGCAGTCATTGCGATGCCGAAGATCATCATGAGCCATGTGATCGTTGCAGCGGCAGCGCGGCGGTGCGGTGCAGTCGTAGTCGCAAGCAGCGCCAAAAGCGAAGTGCCAGATGCGCCAACACCGAGACCAATCGCGGCGTAGGCGAGCAGGGACAGGCCGAGCGCGAGCGCATAGCTTGCGGCGAACAATGTGACGGCATAGGCGGCGAGCAGACCACCTAGTGCCAGCACGGCCATGCCACCGATAATCCATGCAGTGCGATTGCCGCCCTTGTCGGAGATGAATCCCCACTTCGGGCGCGACAGCTGGATACCGTAGTGAAGGCCGACAAGCGCACCGGGCAAGACGGCTGGGAGGGCGAACTCAACCACCATCAAGCGGTTCAGCGTCGAAGTCGTGAGGACAACAATCGCACCAAGGGCCATTTGCACAAAGCCGAGGCGGACAATCTGAAACCATGTCAAATGCATCTAGAGGCCCCGCAGTGCAAAGGCGGCGATCATCATGCCGCTAATGTAAAACAGGATACCCATGCCCTGATACCAAGGGGTCTTACCCTCTGGATCGCGCAGCAAAACACGCATCGCAGCGAGTTGGACAGCGAGCATGACAGCGACACCAAGGGCATGCAGCGGTTTATCCCACCAGAGCATGAGGCCAACAACAACCGCTTGAGGCACTGCCATAATAATACAGGCAAGGCGCGCGGCGCGGTCAGGGCCAAGAGCGACGGGCAGCGAGCGCAAGCCCATCTGGCGGTCGCCCTCGATAGCTTTGAAATCGTTGAGGGTCATGATGCCGTGGGCGCCGAGGCCGTAAAGGACAGCAATCACAATGACAGCGGTCGAGGGCGCACCAGCGGAGAGAACAGCAGCACCCGTGATCCATGGCAATGTTTCATAGGCCAAACCGCAAAGACCTGGACCCCACAAACCCGAGCGTTTGGCGCGGACGGGTTCAGCGGAATAGGCCCAAGCCGCTGCAACACCCATAAGTGTCGCGGCAAAGCCCCATGGGCCAAGCTGGTACCCGACGAAAAGTGAGAGCACGGTCATGGCAAGGGCAATCCACAGACCCCACTGACCAGGAATACGGCCTGAAGGGATGGGGCGATGCGGCTCGTTTATCGCATCAACATGGCGGTCGCACCAATCATTGGCAGCCTGCGACATGCCACAGACAACAGGGCCGGCAAGAATCACACCGAGCAGGACCAGTGTCCATTGACCAGACGGAGACGCACCCGAAGACACAGCTCCGCAAAGATAAGCCCACATGGGGGGAAACCATGTAATCGGCTTTATCAACTGCAACGCGGCAGCAGGCTCCGGCAGGCGGCGCTGAATGGGGGAGGTGGCTAAGCTCATGGTGTCAGAATAGTCTGACACATAGCTTTGCAGCAAGTGTAAACTTTGATTGACACCCCAAATAGCGATCCGAATAGAGAAAGGACAATTTGTAGCAGGGAAACGCAGATCACGTTGCGGTGTATTGGCCTTCCTCAGAATCTATGCATACAATCGCGTTCAGACCTTTACGTCAGGCACAAAAGGCCTAGGTCAAAGGTGCAAGTATAGGAGAAATACTATGAAACTATTCGCAGTAACAGCACTGGGCTTTGCCCTTTTGAGCGCACCAGCCTTCGCCGATGGCCACGCCACAGGCGATGCCGGCGCCGGTGAAAAGGTGTTCAACAAGTGCAAAGCGTGCCACATGATTCAGGACGCTGACGGCAACGACATCGTAAAAGGTGGCCGTACTGGTCCAAACCTTTATGGTTTGCTGTCACGCGTCGCAGGCTCGGCTGACTTCAAATACGGTGATTCCATAGTACAAGCAGGCGAAGCGGGTCTCAAATGGAACGAAGCCGAATTAGTAAAATACGTGGCAAATCCCAAGAAGTATCTGGCCGCGTATAACGACGACAAGCGCGCCAAATCCAAAATGGCCTTCAAACTGAAGGACGAGAAAGACGCGGCAAACGTTTGGGCCTATATCGTTTCAGTTGGTCCTGCACCAGCAGACGGCTAAGCCTCAAGTTAGTATTAAAAAGAATGGCGGCCCCTCGGGAGCCGCCATTTTTACGTCTATTGTTGTGTATTTCAGCTGACTTGCGCGTGCTTGAATGTCTGGGTCCAGATATTGTGTGCCTGCTCGATCGCATCATCCATGCTGGTGGGCAGAATATCCACACCGAGCGCTTTGACATCGTTATAGGATGTATCGAAGATCGCACCGCTCACCATGATTGCTGCATTTGGCGCGCTGATGCGCAAGGCAACAATCAGTCGCGCAAGAGGAGCGAGGCCATGTTCGCCCCCTGCGGACAGACCGACAAAAGGCGCACCTGACGAGACGGCATATTGAACAATCTCGTCGTGATCCATGTCCCGTTTGAGCGCGATATCCCAACCCTGCTTGCGAAACAAATCCGCCGCCATGGAAACACCAAGGAGATGCGTTTCCCCCGGTACGGCGGTGAAAAAGGCGCTTGGCTGTGACGGTGTGGCAATTGTCGGGCGAAACATCGGCTTCAACCCGCGCATGATCGCGTAGATGTGGCCGGTGGCTGCCGTTACTTCGGCAAAGCTGACCAAATCATCGTCCCACCAGTTCCCCAGTGTCTTTGCAGCTTCGGCAAGATAGGCGAGGTAGACCGTCTCGACAGAGGCCCCCCGTTCCCGCACGCGGTCGATAAAGGCGATGCCTGCTTCGGCACCTGGCTCCATCAAGGCGCGCGCAAGTTCGTCAATCTTGGCTTCGCTTGGAAAAACAATTGAATCCGAAACAGCCGCTGGATGATCAGACAAACGCTTGATCACCTCTCGCGCCAATGCAGCGAATCCATCGTCTGGTAGTTTCTCTTTTAGTGTCCCTATCTCCTTAACCGCCTCACGATAAAGGCCGTCATGGAACAAGGACTGACCGCTATCACGATCTGTCATGTGATCCCCCTGACGCAACGTGGCTACCGTCGCAGCCTCTATGGTAGCGCAACTTATGATTCTTGCAAGAAAGTTCGATTTAGCGGCGGTATAATGCATACATGAGTATACATACTTGGCCATTGTGCTGGGGGTGCTAGCGAAAAAAATCGCTACCAGAAGGTTTATCGACAAGAGCTGAAGTATGCGCTCAGAGGATAGCGGCACACTGATTCGTAACGAGTTACA
>CAWVWS010000014.1:0-32303 GCA_963933905.1 uncultured Sulfitobacter sp. | reverse complement strand
GGCTTAAAGAACGGACGGTGCGCGCCAAAATACTGTAGCGGGAAATCCTGTCGCACCAGTGACTTGACCTCAACAGCCGCCTCGCCACACCACATGTCGGGGTTGTGGCTTCGGGTGAATTGCTCGATCACGGGGCTGTCCTCGAAACTCTCGATGTCATTGTTGGCAAAGAACTGGAAGTTCAGGCTGATCGCCTGAGGATCGCCACAGGCGTCGACGAGTGCGGCAAAGCTGTGATCGCCTACATGGATGTTGGGAAACTCGTCCACATCCGCGATCCAGACCCAATCGGCGTCCTGCACGATCGTTTGCCCCTTGGCATCCTTGAGCGCTTCCATCTGGTAATTGCGTCCCTTGGCGGGGTTGGGCAGATGGGTCACATAGCCCCAACGCCGACAGCGCATCGAGCAGGGTATCGGTGCCATCATCGCAATCGTTGGAGTAGAACAGGAAATCCGTCACACCGATGCATTGATGAAAAGCGATCCATTCCAACAGGAAAGGGCCCTCGTTCTTTACACAAGTCACTGCTGTGATCGTCAGGTCATTCGCCATAACAGTCTCCCATTAAGGGAACTGCACGTCATAGAGAATAAAACATGGCCGCCTCATTACAGGGTCACAGTGCCAATTTGACCCGTAACCTCTTATTATCTGGCTAAAGGATGCCAGTTTGCGCGAATCGCGTCAATCATCGGCTCGCTACAGGCTGTCGCGCCGTGACATATCTATCATTGTCGCCTTGACCCTCGGCGCGCGGGATGGCCTTCTGCGTGCAGCAAAACGGGAGCGTGCAGACCATGACCGATATTTCCTCCATCGATGCCGTGCAAAAGATGTTGTCGGAGCAGGGCTATGTTTGCGGGCGGCCTCTGGCGACAGTTGTTTTTCTGAGCCTCAAGCTGGGCCGTCCACTTTTTCTGGAAGGCGAGGCAGGTGTGGGCAAGACCGAGATCGCAAAGGCTTTGGCCGCCAGCATGGGCAAACGCCTGATCCGCCTGCAATGCTATGAAGGGCTTGATGCCTCTTCCGCCGTCTACGAATGGAACTTCGCCGCGCAGATGGTAGCAATCCGCACAGCCGAAGCCACGGGGAGTGCTGACCGAAAAGCGCTCAACGCGGAGCTGTTCAGTGAGGAATTCCTGATCGAGCGACCGCTGTTGCAAGCCCTGCGGCCCGACGAAAATGGCGCACCTGTGCTGCTGATTGATGAGCTTGACCGGACCGATGCGCCCTTCGAGGCCTTTCTGCTCGAAGCGCTGAGTGATTTTCAGGTCACGATCCCCGAGATGGGTACGATCAAAGCCCCCGAGCCGCCCATCGTGATCCTCACCTCCAATCGCACGCGTGAGGTACATGACGCGCTCAAGCGCCGCTGCCTCTATCACTGGGTCGACTATCCTGATTTTGAGCGGGAGATGGACATTCTCACCGCCCGCGCACCTGAAGCAGCGGAAGCGCTAAGCCGTGAAGTGGTCGCCTTTGTTCAACGTCTACGGACCGAAGATCTATTCAAAAAGCCGGGTGTGGCGGAAACGATCGACTGGGCCAAATGCCTGCTGGCCCTTGATGTGCTGACGCTGAGCCCTGAAGTCATCGCCGATACGCTTGGCGCAGTGCTCAAATATCAGGACGACATCGCAAAACTCCAAGGATCAGAAGCCAAACGCCTTCTGGACGAGGCCCGCGCCAGCCTAGACGCATGAAACGCTTCTCTATTTTGCCTTTAAACTCAATCCCGCGACCTCATCCGGAGCAGGGGTTACTGAATGGTTGAACACATCCCCCTCGAACTCCCCGAAAACCCGCGACTTGCAGGGAACATCACCCATTTTGCCCGTGCCTTGCGCCGTGCGGGTCTGCCTATTGGGCCGGGCCGTGTCATTGATGCGATCCGTGCGGTCGAGGCGGCGGGATTTACTGAAAAACGGGATTTCTTTTGGACGCTACATGCCTGTTTTGTGAATCGCCCTGAGCATGCCCGCATATTTGCCCAGCTTTTCCGCCTCTACTGGCGCGATCCGCGGTTTCTGGAGCATATGATGGCCGCAATGTTGCCTGCCATTCGCGGGGTGCAGGAGGAGCGTCCTGCGCAAGCAGCGGAAAAGCGCGCCGCGGAGGCCCTGCTCGACGGGGCCGAGGCACCCCCGCGAGAGGAGGAAGGCGCGCCGCGTGAGAAGGAGACGGTGATCGAGGTGGATGCCTCGCTGACCATGTCCACCTCGGAGCGGCTGAAGACGCTTGATTTTGAATTGATGAGCCTTGCGGAAGTGGCAGAGGCCAAGCGGATGCTGGCGCGGCTGAGCTTGCCGATAAAGCCGCTGCCTTCAAGGCGCTCAATGGCCAGTTTTGGTCAGGGGCGGGTGGATGCCGCACGGTCCTTGCGGGCGGCGCTCAGGCGCGGTGGTGAGATGGATGTGCTGGCGTTGAAAAAGCCGAAACCGCGCTGGCCCAATCTTGTGGTGCTGTGTGATATTTCCGGCTCCATGAGCCAGTACAGCCGCATTATCCTTCACTTCCTTCATGCGGTTGCGAACGAGCGCGGCGCTGGTTGGGCGCAGGTGCATGCCTTTACCTTTGGCACACAGCTTACGAATATTACGCGCCATCTGCGCACACGCGACGTGGATGCCGCCCTCAAAGCGGCGGGGGCGCAGGCGCAGGATTGGGAGGGCGGCACGCGCATCGGCCAGAGCCTTGAGGTGTTCAACCGCGATTGGTCGCGCCGTGTTTTGGGGCAGGGTGCTGTGGTGTTGTTGATTACAGACGGATTGGATCGCGATGATCCCGAAGCACTGGCGCGGCAGATGCAGCGGCTTCATCTGTCGGCGCGGCGGGTGATCTGGCTCAACCCGCTGCTGCGCTGGGACGGGTTTGCGCCCAAGGCGGCAGGCATTCGCGCGATGCTGCCCCATGTGGACAGTTTTCGAGCGGGCCATTCCATCGCCTCGTTAGAGGCTTTGGCAGCTGCTATTTCCAAACCTGACGATGTGGGCGAGAAAGCGCGGCTGATGGGGATGATAGAGGGGCCGTAGGGGGCGCTGCCCCCATTGGCCAGGGCCAATTTTCCCCGAGTTTTTATGCAAAATAGAGAAGCAGGCTTTACGTTACTGTAGCGGCAAAGCTGGCGCGGTAGAGCGTGCCGAGATCGCTGAGTTCTGCGCTGCTTGTGCCGAAGCTGAGGGTATCGCCGCCGAAGGTGCCTGCCTGGCTCAGCGGGATGCCTGCGGCCTGTGCAGCGGTTTGCAGTTTTACAGCGTTCTCGGGTGTTGCGGCGATGAGGTAGCGCGCCTGATCCTCACCAAAAAGCTGGGCGGTGTTGTCCGTGTCCAGTGCGAGGCCCAAGCCCGCGTGATCGGACATCTCAAAGCCTGCAAGGGCGAGGCCGCCATCCGAGAGGTCGGTACAAGCGGCGATCAGCGCATGATGGGTGCGGATGAAGTTACCGTGGGCTGCTTCGGCTGTGAGGTCCACATGGGGGGCGTCGCCCTCGGTGCGGTTAAAGGCTTCGGCCAACAGTGCAGATTGACCGAGGTGGCCCTTTGTCTCGCCCAGCACCAGTGCGATATGGCCGGATGCTACGTCGAAGCCGATGATGTCTGTCGTGGATTTGAGCAGGCCCACAGCGCCGATTGTAGGCGTTGGCAGGATGCCGGAGCCGTCTGTTTCATTGTAGAGCGAGACGTTGCCGGAGACGATGGGCATGTCGAGGGCGGCGACAGCTTCACCGATGCCTTTGATCGCAAAGACAAATTGGCCCATGATTTCGGGCTTTTCGGGATTGCCGAAGTTAAGGTTGTCCGTGGTGGCGAGAGGGGTTGCACCGACGGCGGTCAAGTTGCGGTAGGCTTCGGCCACTGCCTGTTTGCCACCTTCAAAGGGGTTTGCTTTGACATAGCGCGGCGTCACATCAGAGGTGAAGGCCAGCGATTTGTCTGTGCCATGGATGCGAACGATGCCTGCGCCCCAACCGGGTGTGCGCGCTGAATCGGCCATGACCATCGTGTCATATTGCTCATATACCCATGATTTGCCTGCGTAGTTTGGCGAGGCAAGGAGTGCTTTCAGCCCGTCAATTGGATCAATGGTCGGCGCATCGGTGAGTGGTGTTGCGGCGGGGGTCTCAACCCATGGGCGGTCATATTCGGGGGCGGTACCAGAGAGCGCTTTGAGCGGCAGGTCTGCTTTGATTTCGCCGTTCAGGCGGATGAGGAAGCGGTCTTCGGCAATTGTCTCTCCCACGATGGCGAAATCGAGGTCCCATTTGTCAAAGACAGCTTTGGCTTGGGCTTCAAGCTCAGGGCGCAGGACCATGAGCATGCGCTCTTGGGATTCAGACAGCATCATCTCGTAGGCTGTCATGTTCAGTTCGCGGGTGGGGACTTTTTCCAGATCGAGGATCACGCCGAGGTTGCCTTTGTCGCCCATCTCGACCGCAGAGCAGGTCAGGCCCGCAGCGCCCATGTCTTGGATGGAAATGACAGCACCAGTTGCCATGAGTTCCAGCGTGGCTTCCATCAGGCGTTTTTCGGTGAACGGATCACCGACCTGAACGGTGGGGCGCTTGTCCTCGATGGTGTCGTCGAATTCGGCGGACGCCATGGTCGCACCGCCAACACCGTCGCGGCCTGTTTTGGCACCGAGGTATACGACGGGCATGCCCACGCCAGAAGCGGCAGAGTAGAAAATCTTGTCAGCATCCGCGAGGCCCGCGGCGAAAGCGTTGACGAGACAGTTGCCATTATAGGCTTTGTCAAAGCGGACTTCGCCGCCGACACATGGTACGCCAAAGCAGTTGCCGTAGCCGCCAACGCCGCCCACAACGCCGTGCACAAGCTGTTTGGTTTTATGGTGGCTCGGCTCGCCAAAGCTGAGGGAGTTCATCGAGGCGATAGGACGCGCGCCCATGGTGAAGACATCGCGCAGGATGCCGCCGACGCCGGTTGCCGCACCTTGGTAGGGCTCGATGTAGGAGGGGTGGTTGTGGCTTTCCATCTTGAAGACCACGGCCTGACCGTCGCCGATGTCGACAACGCCTGCATTCTCGCCGGGGCCGCAGATGACTTGGGGGCCTTCCGTTGGCAGGGTGCGCAGCCATTTTTTGGAGGATTTGTAAGAGCAGTGCTCGTTCCACATGGCGGAGAAAATGCCCAACTCCGTAAAGGTGGGCGTGCGGCCCATCAGGTCCAGAATGGTCTGGTACTCACTGTCAGACAGCCCGTGGGCTTTGATAACGTCTGTGGTGATTTCTGGCTCTGACATGGTGGCGCTCCCGAGGTGGCTCTTTGGCTATTGGCCCCAAAAGGACCCTGCCATAAATCGTGGCAATAAAACTTGGCCCACCTCATACGGCAGGAGTGTGCAGGGGGGAAGGCCTGTTTATGTAAATAGAGGAGGAGATACAGCCCTGAGGTGGATAAAAAAGTGCCGGGCACAAAGGCCCGGCAAGGTCCAACAGGGAGGTATAAGGCAGATGCGCGTTGCACCAGAAACCTTATGATGTTCAGTTAGGTCGCAGTCTGCTTCTTTTCAAGGCAGTTTTTGAACGTGGAAGGGCATTGCCGGTATGCGCCACGTGCATGGCTTGAAGCGCGTTTTGACCGTGGGCCTAGGATTCCTTGAGCTGTTTGCGGTAACTTATGATTTCATCCTGAACGAAGTCTTTGAATGCTGCCACGCGTTTGGATTGGCGCAGCTCTTCGGGGTAGGCGAGGAACACCGGCACTTCGGCGGATTGAATGTCAGGCAGCACGCGGACCAGATGCGGCGAATCCTGTGTGACGTAGTCGGGCAGAACCCCGATGCCCAGATCATGCAGGACCCCTTGGAGAACGCCGAAATAGTTGTTTACCGTCAGGAGGGACTTGAGATCGTTGAGCATTAACTCCTGAATGAGATTGAGCCCTGCGCCGACCTGATCGCTGTCCGTGTTCTGGCAGATGAGGCGGTGGTCCGACATTTCTGCCATGGTCTGGGGGGTGCCGTTGGCTTCGAGATATTTGGGCGTCGCATAGAGGCACATGCGTACAGTCATCAAACGCTTGCGCACCAGATCAGCCTGCGATGGCTCTTTGAAACGGATGGCGACATCGGCCTCGCGCATCGGCAGGTCGAGCACGCGTTCCTCCAACATCAGGTCCACCTTTAACTCGGGATATTTGTCGTAAAGTTTGGACAGGCGCGGCGCGAGCCAGAGTGTGCCGAAGCCTGTAGTGGTGGTCACGCGCAGTTCGCCGAACACTTCTTCCTCGCTGTCGCGGATGCGCGCAGCAGCGGTATCAAGGCGCTTGGTCATGGCTGTGGTGGCGTCAAACAAAAGCTCACCCTGCTCGGTTAGGATCAGGCCGCGGGCGTGACGGTGGAACAGGTTTGTGTTAAGTTGTTCCTCGAGGCCACGGACCTGACGGCTCACGGCGGATTGTGACAGGTTCAACTTGTCCCCCGCATGGGTGAGCGAGCCTGCGTCTGCAACCGCGTGAAAAATTCTCAGTTTGTCCCAGTCCATGGCGCGCCTTTCAAGTTTCCTGCCTCCTACCTGATTTTGCAGGAGGGACACACCCCAAACCTTAGGGGAAAAATCCTAAAGGCGCGTAACCATCTATGCAGGTCAGTAATTGTGACCTATTGTGGTGTGAGTCGGGGTGTGCATAAATAGACTACGCCTGTTGGTTTTCGGGGAGGAACACCATGACAACGCAAAAGATTTCACTCAATGACCGCTTTGATCTGGGCAAAAGCCCTGTGTTGCTGAATGGCACGCAGGCGCTGGTGCGGGTGATGATGATGCAAGCGGCGCGGGATAAGGCGGCTGGGCTGAATACCGCCGGTCTTGTGACGGGTTACCGTGGATCGCCGCTGGGCGCAGTTGATATGCAGATGATGCGTGCGGAAAAGCAACTGGCCGAGAGTGGCGTGACGTTTCAGGCGGGTCTGAACGAGGACTTGGCCGCCACGGCGCTGTGGGGTGCGCAACAGGCGGAATTGCGCGGTGAGGGCAAATACGATGGCGTCTTTGGCCTGTGGTACGGCAAGGGGCCGGGGGTGGACCGCTCGGGTGATGTGATGCGGCACGCGAATATGGCGGGAAGCTCGGTCAATGGTGGTGTGATCATGGCCATGGGGGACGACCACACGGGCGAATCCTCGACCGTGCTGCACCAGTCTGATTTTGCGATGGTCGATGCCTATATGCCTGTCCTGTCGCCTGCGGGGGTGCAGGAGATATTGGACTATAGTCTTTATGGCTGGGCGCTTTCGCGCTTCTCTGGCCTATGGGTCGGGCTAAAGACGATGAAGGACACAGTTGAGGTCACATCTGTGGTGGATGGTGATCCATTCCGTCTTGAATTTGTGACGCCCGATTTCGATATGCCCGAGGGGGGCCTGAACATCCGCCTCGTCGATGATCGCATCGTGCAGGAATCGCGGCTGATCAACTACAAGCGCCATGCCGCTGAGGCTTTTGCCTACGCCAACAAGATCGACAAGCGTGTTTGGGGCAAGGCAGGGGCCAAGATTGGATTTGTCGCGGCGGGTAAGAACTACCTCGATGTGATCCATGCCATGAGCCTGCTCAACATTGACGCGGCAGAGGCGGAGCGGTTGGGGATCACCACCTATAAGGTCGGGCAGGTCTGGCCGCTCGATATGCGCGGGTTCAAGGAATGGGCAGGTGGCCTTGATCTGATCATCGTGGTTGAAGAAAAGCGTAAGCTGATCGAAGTGCAGATCAAGGAGGCGCTGTTTGACAGCCGCTCGGACCAGCGGGTCTACGGCGGGACCAAGGAGGGGATCGAGTTCTTCTCTGCCGCTTGGGCGCTGGACCCTGTTGAGATAGCCGAGAAGCTCGGCGAGGTTCTGTGCGAGGAGGGGCGCGGCACGGATAAGATTCGCGCAGGGCTGGCTGATCTGGCCGATGCCAAACGTGCGGATAACGCACAGGAGCTGGCGGGGCGGTTGCCGTATTTCTGCTCGGGGTGTCCGCATAATTCCTCCACTAAGGTACCTGAAGGCAGTCGCGCCTATGCGGGGATCGGCTGTCACTTTATGGTGCAGTGGATGGATCGCGAAACCCTCGGCTTTACACATATGGGCGCAGAGGGAGCGAACTGGATCGGGGAGGCGCCGTTCTCTACCACGCCGCATGTGTTCCAGAACATTGGCGACGGGACCTATAACCACTCGGGCATTCAAGCGATCCGTGCGGCTGTCGCGGCTGGCACGAATATGACCTACAAAATCCTGTATAATGATGCCGTTGCCATGACTGGCGGCCAGCACAACGAGGGCGATCTGGATGCGCCGCGCATTGTGGCCGAGTTGAAGGCGATGGGGATTAAAGAGCTTGTCGTGGTCTATGATGAGAAGGAGGACGTTGATTTTGCCGCCTTTAAAGGGGTCGAGACATTCGAGCGGGCGGAATTGCAAAATGTGCAAAAGCGTCTAGCGGCTGTCGAGGGGGTAAGTGCCATCGTCTATGTCCAGACCTGTGCCGCCGAGAAACGCCGTCGCCGCAAGCGGGGGCTGTTCCCAGATCCTGACAAGCGGATGTTCATCAACACCGATGTTTGTGAGGGCTGTGGCGATTGTGGTGTTCAGTCTAACTGTGTGAGCATCGTGCCAGCGGATACCGAACTGGGCCGCAAGCGGGCGATTGACCAGTCATCTTGTAACAAGGATTTCTCCTGTGTGAACGGCTTCTGCCCGTCATTTGTGACGCTGGAAGGGGCCACGGTGCGCAAGGAAGCCACGACAGAAGTGAAAATACCCGATCTGCCGATGCCAGAGATCCCTGCGATCAACGGTACCTATAACGTGGTGATTACCGGAGTTGGTGGCACTGGCGTTGTGACCATTGGTGCGGTGCTGGCGCAGGCTGCGCAGATTGATGGCAAAGGTGCTGGTATGATGGAGATGGCGGGGCTTGCCCAAAAGGGTGGTGCAGTGAACATTCATTGCCGCCTGTCCAACCGGCCCGAAGATATCTCGGCCATTCGTGTGGCGACGGGGGAGTGTGACGCGCTTATTGGCGGTGATCTTGTGACATCGGGCGGGAGCAAAGTGTTGGGGCTAACCTCCACGGGCCGCACGGGGGCTGTGGTGAACTCTCACCAGATTATCACGGGCGACTTCACCCGTGACACCGAGTTCAAGATGCCGTTCGATCAGTTGGAACTGGCGTTGCAAGCGCGGCTGAAAGACGATCTGTCGATGTTCGATGCCTCCGATCTGGCGAAGGCGACGCTGGGCGATAGTATCTACTCCAACATGATGATTTTTGGCGGTGCGTGGCAGCGCGGGTTGATCCCGCTCACGCTTGAGGCAGTGACGGAGGCAATCCGCCTGAATGGCGCTGCGGTCGAGCGGAACTTGCGGGCCTTCGAAATCGGGCGCTGGGCGGTGCTGTATCCTGCCGAGGCGCAGGCAGTGCTGACGTCGAATGTGGTGTCCTTGCCCAAGTCGCTGGAAGAAAAGATCGCATTCCGCAAAGAGCATTTGATAGGCTATCAGGGAAAACGCTTGGCCAAACGCTATGGCAAAATGCTCGACGGTATCAATGATAAGGCTGTGCGCGAGGCGGTGGCCGAGGGGTATCACAAGCTGCTGTCGTATAAAGACGAATACGAGGTCGCGCGTTTGCTGCTTAGCAGTCGTGAAAAGGCGCAAGCGGAATTCGAGGGGGATTTCAAAATGTCCTTCAACCTCGCGCCGCCATTGCTGTCCAAGATGGGCCCAAACGGGCGGCCGCTGAAGCGGGAGTTTGGCCCGTGGCTGGAGAAACCCCTGCGGGTTATGGCAAAGCTGAAAGGGCTGCGCGGCACGCCGTTTGATGTGTTCGGGTATACTGCTGAGCGAAAGATGGAGCGCGGGCTGATCAAGCAATATGAGGCTGATATGCGCGATGTGCTACCAAAGCTGGACGAGAATACCCGCGATGCCATTGTGGCGCTGGCCGCACTCCCGCTGCAAATCCGTGGTTTTGGCCCTGTGAAGGAAGCCAACGAGACGCAAGCGGCCAAGCGGCGCGAGGAATTGCTCAGCGTGATCCGTGCAGGTGGCGCACCTGTGGCAAAAGCGGCAGAGTGATGGTGGATTTCTACACGCCAAGCGCGTAAAGACTTGCCTCAACCGCACCGGAGTGTTTCGGTGCGGATATCTCATTTAAAGGCCGGAACAGCATATGGCAGTAGGTATTTTCGACAGCGGCTTGGGCGGCTTGACCATTCTAGAGGCGGTGCAAGCGCGTTTGCCTGATCAGGAATTTGTCTATCTCGCCGATAGCGCCAATGCGCCTTACGGCGTGCGCAACGCTGACGACATTTATGACCTGACTGTTGCCGCCACGCAGCGCCTGTTTGATGCGGGCTGTTATCTGGTGGTGTTGGCCTGTAATACTGCCTCGGCGGCTGCCTTGCGGCGGATGCAGGAGGGTTGGGTGCCCGCTGACAAGCGTGTGCTGGGGGTGTTTGTGCCGCTGATCGAAGCGCTGACCGAGCGGCAGTGGGGCGACAATTCCCCGCCGCGCGAAGTGGCAGTGCAGCATGTTGCCCTGTTTGCGACACCCGCGACTGTAGCGACCCGCGCGTTCCAGCGCGAGCTCGCGTTCCGCGCGATCGGTGTGGACGTGGAGGCGCAAGCCTGTGGCGGTGTTGTCGATGCCATTGAAGAGGGCGATATGATTTTGGCCGAAGCCATGGTGCGCAGCCATGTGGACGCGCTCAAGCGCAAGATGCCAAACCCGCAGGCGGCCATTCTGGGCTGTACCCATTATCCGTTGATGAAAGAGACCTTTCAGGATGCGCTGGGCGCGGATGTGTCGGTGTTCAGTCAGGCCGATCTGGTGGCCGAGAGCCTTTCCGATTACCTCATCCGTCACCCTGACAAAACGGGTAGCGGTCAGGCGGCGTTTCTGACCACGGGTGATCCCAAGAGGGTCAGCAGCCGTGCGACACAGTTTTTGCGACGCGAGATCACCTTTACCGCTGCTTAAAACCCATATTCGATCCCATTCAGGACGCAAGACATGACATATAATATCGCAATTCTCGGCGCTTCGGGCTATACAGGCGCGGAATTGATACGCCTGATTGCAGGGCATTCCTCCATGACAATCAAAGCTTTGGGCGGTAATTCCAAAGCGGGACAAAGCATGGCGTCGGTGTTTCCGCATCTGCGCCACCTTGATCTGCCCGATCTGGTGACAATGGAGGAGATAGATTTCTCCGCCATTGACCTGTGCTTTTGTGCGCTGCCGCATAAAACCTCGCAGGAGGTGATCGCGAAGCTGCCAAAGACGCTCAAGATTGTGGATCTGTCTGCGGATTTCCGTCTGCGTGACCCCGAGGAGTATCAGCGTTGGTATGGCAACCCGCATGCGGCATTGGAGCAGCAGGCGGAGGCGGTTTACGGGTTGACCGAGTTCTACCGCGAGCAGATCAAATCAGCGCGGCTGGTGGCCGGTACGGGGTGCAACGCTGCCACAGGGCAGTTCGCGCTGCGGCCCTTGATCGAGGCAAAGCTGATTGATCTGGATGACATCATCATGGACCTCAAATGTGCGGTGTCAGGGGCAGGGCGCGCGCTCAAGGAAAACCTGCTGCATGCGGAGTTGTCCGAGGGCTACTACGCCTATGCTTTGGGCGGTACGCACCGCCATCTGGGTGAGTTTGATCAGGAGTTTTCCCTGTTGGCAGGGCGCGAAGTGAAAGTGCAGTTCACGCCGCATCTGATGCCTGCGAACCGCGGTATCCTCGCCACCTGTTATGTGAAGGGCAACGCGCGGGCCATTCATGCGGCCCTTGGGGCGGCCTATGCGGGGGAGACGTTTATTGATATGCTACCGTTTGGTGAAGCACCGTCGACGCGCCACATTCGTGGTTCCAACTTCTGTCATATCGGTGTGACAGGGGACCGCATTGAGGGGCGTGCGATTGTTGTGGCAGCATTGGACAACCTGACGAAAGGTTCATCCGGCCAAGCGTTGCAAAACGCCAATCTGATGTTAGGTATCGAAGAGACCGAGGGCTTGATGATGGCACCCTTGTTCCCGTAAGATTTCTGTCCCTGTCCTTTGATCGGAGTTCACGATGAAAAGCCTCAAGAAACAGCGCCGCATACAGTTGATCGCTGTGGCCGTGATTGCGCTGATCGGGTCCACTGCGTTGATCGGTTACGGGATGCGCGACGGGATCAACTTTTTCCGCGCGCCGAGCCAAGTGATGGCGGAACCGCCAGCGCCGACAGAGGTGTTCCGCATTGGCGGGTTGGTCGAGGAAGGCACCCTGAAACGCGGCCAAGGTGAGGAAATCAGTTTTTCCGTGACGGACGGCGGTGCGAGTGTGCCTGTGGTTTATACGGGGGTGTTGCCTGATCTGTTCGGTGAGAATGAGGGTATGGTGGGTACGGGAAAGTACATTAACGGCGTCTTTCAAGCGACTGAAATACTTGCCCGACATGACGAGACATACATGCCAAAAGAGGTCGTGGACGCGCTCAAGGCGCAAGGTGTTTATCAAGAGCCTGACAGCTGACACCGCACGCTCTGGTCGGCCTGCGTTAATCATTTAGTGGCGTTCTCTCTCTCAACCTAGAGGGGGCCACCATGCAGAGTGTTTGCCAGATGCAGAAGAAATTGTCGTCCGAGAGGGCGGTTATGTAAATGATCCCGATGATCCGGGAGGAGCGACGAATTTTGGTGTGACGATCCACACCATGCGGCGCCTTGGCCTTGATCTGGACCGTGATGGCAGCATTACCTCCGCCGATGTGCGCCGTCTGACGCGCGATCAGGCGATCCAGATATTTATCGAGCACTATTTCCACCGCCCGCTGATTGCCGAACTGCCATCGCCGTTACAGGCGACTGTGTTTGATATGTATGTGAATGCGGGCGGCAACGCGGTGAAGATATTGCAGCGAATGCTGGTTGAGATGGGATATGCTGTTGTAGCGGACGGAGCACTTGGGCCTAAAACCCTTGCTGCGGTGCGTGCGGCCTACAGGGCGCAGCCGGATAACATTGGCGATGCATACGGGATTGCGCGACGGAACTATTATCTCCGCTTGGCCGACAGGCGCGTGACCAGTCGCAAGTTTGCGCGCACGCAGGCCGGTGGCAAAGGGAGCTGGATCAAGCGGGCAGAGGAATTTATCGCGCCTGAATATCACCTGACCGCTGCACAATTCAAAGCGAGGACCGCACAATGGGTATGATCGAGAGCATTCTGGGCATCGTCTTTGGCGGGGATCGCAATGTGGTGCGCGACACGGTCGAAGTGTTTCGCGAAAACGCCGAGACAGCGGCGGCGCGCAGTGCGCGTGTTCAGGGCCAAGCCATGAGCCAGTATGGCGATGAATTCAAAGCACCCGTTAAGGGAGGATTTGACCGCTTTATGGACGGGGTTAACCGTTTGCCGCGTCCGGCGCTCGCCCTTGGCACGCTCGGGCTGTTTGTGTCGGCGATGGTGGCCCCGTTGTGGTTTGCGCAGCGCATGCAGGGGATCGCACTGGTGCCAGAGCCGCTGTGGTGGTTGCTGGGGGTGATTGTGTCCTTCTATTTCGGCGCACGTCATCAGGTGAAATCGCAGGAATTCCAGCGTAGCATTGTCGATACGGTACAGCATGTACCGCAGGTGATTGAAAACATTGCGATGATTGGTGCGTTGAGGGCCACGTCGGTTGGCGTGGCTGATGCGGGATCGGATGCGCGTCTGAGCGCCCAAGCGCTCAAGGTGGATGATAATCCAGCGCTGCGTGCATGGTTGTCCGCACGCTGACCTGCGGCTCTTTGACCCGCGGGCTTTGACGCGCCGATTGTGATTGGCACCCTCCGTCTGACTGCCTATATTGTGGGCATGATTACAGAACTCGGACATTTCGCCCTCATGCTCGCCTTTGGCGTAGCTATTATTCAAATGATTGTACCGCTGGTCGGTGCCGCCAAGGGGTGGTCCGGCTGGATGGCCGTGGCCGAACCTGCGGCGACGGTGCAATTCCTGCTTGTTGCTGCGTCCTTCGGGGCGTTGACTTGGGCCTTTGTGACGTCCGACTTCAGCTTGGCGGTTGTTGTGGCAAACAGCCATTCGATGAAACCGATGATTTACAAGATCAGCGGCACATGGGGGAACCACGAGGGTTCGATGCTCCTTTGGGTGCTGATTGTTGCGCTGTTTGGCGCAATGGCTGCTTGGTTCGGCTCACAGTTGCCCGCGACGCTGCGCGCCCGTGTCTTGGCGGTTCAGGCGTCCATTGGCGTGGCGTTCATGGCGTTTATCCTGCTGACCTCAAACCCGTTTGCCCGTTTGGCGGTGCCGCCGTTTGACGGCCAAGACCTTAACCCGCTGCTTCAGGATCCGGGTTTGGCGTTTCACCCGCCGTTTTTGTATCTCGGTTATGTGGGCCTGAGCATGGCGTTCAGCTTTGCCGTGGCGGCGCTGATTGAGGGCCGTGTTGATGCGGCATGGGGGCGTTGGGTGCGCCCGTGGACGCTTGCCGCTTGGGTATTTTTGACCATCGGTATCGCACTCGGCTCTTGGTGGGCCTATTACGAGCTTGGCTGGGGTGGTTTCTGGTTCTGGGACCCTGTCGAGAACGCAAGCTTTATGCCTTGGTTGCTGGCTGCCGCCCTTCTGCACTCTGCCATTGTTGTGGAAAAGCGCGAGGCGCTGAAAAGCTGGACCATCCTGCTGGCCATCCTTGCCTTTGGCTTTTCGTTGATCGGGACATTCATCGTTCGCTCGGGGCTGCTGACGTCGGTCCATGCCTTTGCGAATGACCCTGACCGTGGCATTTTCATTCTGGCGATCATGGCGTTCTTTATGGGCGGTGCGCTGACCCTGTTCACAATCCGTGCGGGTGCCATGCAGGCGAAGGGCGTTTTTGGTCTGGCAAGTCGCGAGAGTGCGCTTGTGGTGAACAACCTCTTGCTCGCTGTTTCGTGTTTTGTGGTTTTTGTCGGCACCATGTGGCCACTGCTGGCGGAGATGTTTTTTGACCGCAAGCTGAGTGTGGGGCCGCCGTTCTTTGATGCTGCGTTTACGCCGTTCATGGTGCTGCTCGGGATTGCTCTGCCTATCGGATCGTCGATGCCGTGGAAACGCGCCTCCATGCGCCGCGCGCTTTACCCGCTGCGCTATGCCTTCGTGGCATGCGTTGCGATTGGCGGTCTTGTCTGGTCGATGCAGACAGGGCGCAGCCTGATCGGGCCTGTCGGCATGTTTCTAGGAACTTGGGTGTTGATGGGTGTCGCGATTGATCTGGCGCAGCGTACGGGGCGTGGTCCCAACCGATTGGGCCGCTTGTTCCGCCTGCCGGGTGCCGATTGGGGCAAGGCCACGGCACATGCGGGTCTCGGCGTGACCATGATGGGTATTGCTGGCATTTATGCATGGACTGTCGAAGACATCCGAGTGGCCCAAATTGATGTGCCGTTCGAAGTGCATGGCTATGAGATGACGCTGCGCAGTGTCGAAAACCTGAACGGGCCAAACTATGTGGCGACCCGCGCAGTTATTGATGTGGTTCAGGAAGGTGAGTTCATCGCAACGCTTGCACCCGAAAAACGGTTCTATCCAGTGGCGCAGATGCCCACGACAGAGGCGGCGATCCACCAGAACTGGAAGCGGGACCTCTACCTCGTGATCGGGGACGAGCAGGAGAATGGCGGCTGGGCTGTACGCACCTATATCAAGGTGATGACCAGCTGGATTTGGGTCGGCTGTGCACTGATGGCGCTTGGCGGGATATTCAGCCTGCTGGACCGTCGTTTCCGTGTGGCCGCTGGCGCACGCAAGACCAAGGCTGACGCTGATGCGGTGCCTGCCGAATGACGCGCCTGATCCTGATTCTCATGTTGCTCGCCACGCCACTGATGGCGGTTGAACCTGACGAAGTCTTGTTGGACCCATTGCTGGAGCAGCGCGCGCTCGACCTGTCCAAGGGGCTGCGCTGCCCTGTGTGCCAAAGCGAAAGCATCGACGAAAGCAACGCGCCTATCTCCAAAGACCTGCGCCTTTTGGTGCGAGAGCGGTTGGTGGCGGGGGACAGCGATCAGGATGCGCTTGATTATATTGTTGCGCGGTACGGCGAGTTTGTTTTGCTCAAACCCACCTTTGGCGGTGCGAACTGGGTCCTTTGGGCCGCAGGGCCGTTGATGCTGCTGATTGCGGGGGCTGTGGGCGTTTCATATGTGCGGGGCCGCAGCACGGCAAAAGCGCCGCAAGATGATGTGCTGAGCGCGGACGAAGCGGCGGCCCTCAGAGATATCCTCAAGAAGTAACGCCCCGTCGGGCTGGCAGGCCTGCGCCGCTGTGGTAAGGTCTGCCTCAAAGTTGAAACCAACGAGGGCGCTATGGACTATCAGACAATTACCTATGAGTTGAGCGATGGCATGGCAGTCATCACGATGAACCGTGCGGACAAGTACAACGCCTTGACGACCCAGATGCGCGCGGAGATCGAGCACGCCTTTACCGTAGGTGGCCGTGAAGCGCGGGTTGTCGTCATCACAGGGGCGGGCAAGGCGTTTTGCTCAGGTCAGGATCTGGGCGATGCGGCCAGTAGCGGTTCAATCGATCTGGAACGAACGCTGCGCGATGAATATGCGCCGATGCTGCGCGCGATCTCAGGCTGTCCTGTGCCTACTATCGCGGCAGTAAATGGCCCTGCTGCGGGGGCGGGTGCCAATCTGGCGCTGGCCGCTGATGTGGTCTTTGCGACCGAGAGTGCGTATTTCCTCCAGGCCTTTACACGCATTGGCCTGATCCCCGATGCTGGCGGGACCTATACAATGCCGCGCCAGATGGGCATGGCAAAAGCAATGGGCGCGGCCCTTTTTGCGGATAAGATCAGCGCCCGTCAGGCTGATGAATGGGGGATGATCTGGGAAGCGGTTGACGACCACCAATTCCACGCACATTGGCGCGCAAAAGCGGCGCATCTGGCCGCAGGACCAACAGCAGCCTATGCCGCTGTTAAAAAGGTCATGCGCGAAAGCTGGAACAATGATTTTGAAGATCAGCTTGCGCTTGAAGCACAAGAGCAGGGAAAATGCGGCAAGTCGCGTGACTTTAAGGAAGGCGTTGTTGCCTTTACCGAAAAGCGCCCCGCATCCTTTGAAGGGCGCTAAGCTCATCTAAATTCAAAAAAGGGCCACAGAATGGAGAATGCTGTGGCCCTTTTTTTGTCACTCGGGAAGAAGGTTAGGCGTTAACGCCGCGTTCCACCAGAATGATATCCGCGGCAGTAGGCGCCTCACCAGAGGCACGTGCGACCACTGCAACTGCGATCCCGTCGGCGAGAACAGTATGCACTGTGCCCGAGACTTGTTTGATCGTGATGGTAGGCGGGGTGTTACCCTTATCGTATACAACTGCGATATGATCTTTTTCACCACGGCTGTCGGGGATCAATGCGCCCTGTAGGCCGCGCTCGCATTGCGCTTTCACTGGCATTAGGCTTTTGGCTTGTGACCATTGGTACGTGTGGTCGGAAGAAGTGGGTAGGGGCATGGGGGGAACTCCTGTTGGTCTGTGAAAATGGTTGGCGAGGGGCAGGTAAACCCATCCCTCGCGTCCATTCATTTACGTAGCAGGAGCTGCGCCGTTCGGATCAAACAACGATTCCACAAAGCTCTCGGAGATGAGAGAGATGTCTGCCTCGCTGATGAGGCCGCCCTGACCCTCTACTCGGGCGAGGATATCGTCGCCCAAGCGGATCACAGCATCACCGTCTTCGTCAGTGACCGAGATATCAGCATCAACGCTGGTGTCGTCTACGATGATCGTGAGGGCGTCGTCGTCCACGTTATAGTTCACGATTGTAGGCGCTTCGTCACCGTTTTGCTCGGACATGATGTGGTAGGTATCTGCGCTGTTGTTGCCATCGGCAAGATCGCCTGAACCGAGGATCAGGTTGTCATCACCGTTGCCACCAAACAGGTCGTTGCCAACGCTGTCATCACGCATTTCGATCCCGCCATTGATCTGTTCGAGGAATCCACCGTCGCGCAGCTCTGTCAGCTCCTCGAAGTTAAGCGGCACACCGTTAATGATGCCACCAAATACAAGGTCATCGCCGATACCACCGCCAACAACGTCGCCGCCACGGCCGCCGATACTGTGTCGTTACCTTCGTTGCCCAGCACGGTGTCAAAGCCATAGTCGCCGGACACAAAATCATTGCCGCCCTGGCCTTCAATCAGGTCCTCGCCACGGTTGCCGGTCACGATGTCATCGCCGTCACCAGAGCACAGCATATCGTTGCCGTCTTCGCCTTGCAGGACGTCTTCGCCTTCGCGGCCAAAGATGATGTCGTCGCCAGCGCGGCCATTCATCACGTCGTCGCCTGCGAGACCATCGATAAAGTCGCGACCCTCGTCACCTTCAAGGCGATCGGCGTCTTCGGAGCCTTCCAGTGTAACTTCGTCCAGCGCTTCTTCTTCGTCGCCAGAGTCTATTCCGAAGCCCAAGATGGCCAACGGCAGTGCAATTCCAAGCAAAAGTAACATAACCATATCCTTTGTGTGTCGCGTTGCCCCAAGAAGTACGCAGGGTTTCGGAAACCGGTCAAGCTTGTGTTAACCATTGTATTCGTGACCGAAACAATGCCTTAATTTTGCCCTGTTTTCTGATTTTCTGTTTCGATTGGGGCAAGTGGTCTGTGCACAATAACCCAAATTTTGCACGATTATGCGCCACAGCAATCAGGGTGCATTGATGTGCGCCATCTGCGATTCGGATCAGGGCGACGCCGAATACCCTTTTATTGTATGGTTTTAGGCCAAATTTGCAAAGCGGGGGGCAATGCGGGCGCAAAGTGGCAATGTCACGCCCAGTGGCAAAAAGGGAGAACAGACTGGCATCCAGGCTTGGCATACAAAGAGAATGTGCCAGCTTTTTGCCACAATTTCTCCCAATTTGGGCAGGCACAAAAAAACCCGGACGCTGGAGACATCCGGGTTCAGATTGTTCGGTGCTGTGCTCTGATGCCTAGCGCTTTTCGATATCCACATAAGCGCGGGTATCTACACCTTGATACAGCTGACGGGGACGACCGATTTTCAGCTGTGGATCGTTGAGCTGCTCTTTCCACTGGGAAATCCAGCCAACAGTCCGTGCCAGCGCAAAGATCGGCGTGAACATCGAGGTCGGGAAACCCATCGCTTCAAGAATGATTCCGGAGTAGAAATCCACATTCGGAAAGAGTTTCTTCTCTGCGAAATACGGATCATTGAGCGCCTGCTTTTCCAGCTCTTTGGCGACTTGCAGGATCGGATTGTTCTCGACACCCAGCAACTCCAGCACTTCATCCGCAGATTGCTTCATCACAGTGGCGCGGGGATCGCGGTTTTTATAAACGCGGTGGCCGAAACCCATCAGACGGAACGGATCGTTCTTGTCTTTTGCGCGGGCGATGAATTCGGGGATGCGGTCCGGCGTACCGATTTCCTTGAGCATCTCAAGGCATGCCTGGTTCGCGCCGCCATGGGCAGGGCCCCAAAGACAGGCAATGCCCGCAGCGATACAGGCGAAGGGGTTCGCACCCGAAGAAGAGGCCAGACGAACGGTCGACGTAGAGGCGTTCTGCTCGTGATCCGCATGCAGGGTAAAGATACGGTCCATCGCGCGGCTCAGAATCGGATCAACGACATAGTCTTCGGCGGGCACGGCAAAACACATGCGCAGGAAGTTGGAGGCATAGTCGAGATCGTTGCGCGGATAGATGAACGGCTGTCCGATGGTATACTTATATGCCATCGCAGCAATCGTCGGCATCTTCGCGATCAGGCGGATCGAGGCGACTTCGCGCTGCCACTCGTCATTGATGTCGGTTGAATCGTGGTAGAATGCGGACATCGCACCTACAACACCCACCATAACCGCCATCGGGTGCGCATCACGGCGGAAGCCACGGAAGAAGTTGATCATCTGCTCGTGGATCATCGTGTGGTTGGTTACGCGATGCTCGAAATCTTCCAGCTCTGCGGGGGAAGGAAGCTCACCATACAGCAGCAGATAGCACACTTCGAGATAGTGGGATTTCTCGGCCAGCTCACCAATCGGATAACCGCGGTGGGTCAGGATGCCCTCATCACCGTCAATGAAGGTAATGGTGCTGTCACAAGAGGCTGTTGAGGTAAAACCCGGGTCATAGGTGAAAACACCCGCTTGAGCATAGAGCTTGCGGATGTCGATCACGTCAGGGCCGGCAGTGGGGGAGAACATCGGCAGTTCTATCGTTTTGTCCCCAACGGTAAGCGTCGCGTTTTTTGTACTCTCGGCCATGCATTTCCCCTTCTAGGTTGGCTTCAGGCGCACTAGGCGCCGAGGTCTGCACGGGCTGGGCCTGCGCATCCTTACTCTTCTTATCTACTACGTCCTTAACGACAGATTTAAATCTGTCTCAGGACGCTGCATCTGTCAGGCGGGCCAATGTTTCGTCGTGGCCCAGCACCAGCATCATGTCGAAAACCGAAGGCGTCACGGCGCGCCCTGCAAGGGCTGCACGCAGCGGTCCGGCGAGTTTGCCGAATTTGGTATCTTTCGCAGCAGCAAAGCCGTTCAGGACCTCTTCGAGCGTTTCTCGATCCCAGCTAACACCTTGCAGATGCGGCGTCAATTCTCTCAGTATACCACGGGATACCGTACCGAGATTTTTCGCCGCCTTCTCGTCGCACTCGACAGGGCGGGAGGTGAGAATAAAGTTTCCTTTTTCAATAAGTTCCGGCAGTGTCTTCGCGCGCTCTTTCAAGCAATAGAGCGCGCGCTCCAAACCTGATGACTGCGCGTCAGAAAGGGCGGGCAATTTCGCCGCAGCAAGATACTCCTCAATTTCGTGCCGCAACGCGGCATCCTCGGCGACTGCAATATGCTGGCCACAAATATTCTCGAGCTTTTTGAGATCGAATTGTGCGGGACTTTTGCGGATTGCGTCAATATCGAACCACTCTTTGGCCTGTGCATCGCTGAAAAATTCATCATCTCCATGGCTCCAGCCCAAACGTGCCAGATAATTGCGCATGCCAGCGGCGGGATACCCCATGGCCTGATATTCCTGTGCGCCCAGTGCGCCGTGCCGTTTGCTCAGTTTTTTGCCGTCAGAGCCGTGGATCAGCGGGATATGCGACCAGACAGGCACGTCCCAGCCCATGCCATGATAGATCATCATCTGGCGCGCGGCATTGTTGAGGTGGTCATCGCCACGGATTACGTGGGTGACGCCCATATCGTGGTCATCCACAACCACGGCCAGCATATAAACTGGTGAGCCGTCGGAGCGCAGCAGGATCATGTCATCCAACTGCGCGTTATCAATTGTCACATCCCCCTGAACCGTGTCGCGAATGACAGTCTGGCCGCCATCAGGTGCCTTGATGCGGATCACAAAAGGGGCATCGGGGTGGCTGCTTGGATCTGCATCGCGCCATGGGGAGCGGTAGAGCGTGCTGCGCCCCTCGGCACGGGCCGTCTCGCGGAACGCCTCGATCTCTTCCTGAGTGGCGAAGCATTTGAAAGCGGCACCTTTGGCAAGCAATTCTTGGGCCACTTCTACATGGCGCGGGGCCATCTCGTGCTGGCTAACCACTTCGCCGTCATGGTCAAGGCCGAGCCACGCAAGCCCTTGCAGGATCGCCTCGGTCGCTTCGGGGGTATGGCGCGCGCGGTCCGTATCCTCGATGCGCAGCAGGAATTTGCCACCACGCCCACGGGCATAAAGCCAGTTGAAAAGGGCGGTCCGCGCCCCCCCGATGTGCAAAAATCCCGTAGGCGAAGGGGCGAAGCGGGTGACAACGTCAGAGCACATAAGAGGTCCTTTCGGGGAGGCAGGTCGCGGCGCGGCGTTAACTTTCCGGTCATGTTTACCATTTGGTAACCACGCACGTCGTAGGGTTCAGGACTATCTATCCAGTGCAGCGAACGGGGGCAAGCTATGGGTGCGGCGCAATGCTTTGCCGAGATGATGCGCGCCCAACGCGGAGCGCTTTTTGGCTGGGTACCTGTCTGTCTTGCAATCGGCATCGGTGCTTATTTTCAACTGGGGTTTGAACCTACGAACCTGCATCTGGGCCGCGTGGCTCTTGCCGCATTATTCTGTGCTGCCTTTGCCCGGGGGTTTCCCGAGCCTGCGCGCCCCTTTGCGGTGGCGGGAATGTTGATTTGCCTCGGCGTTTTGCTGGCGGCGGCGCGGGCGCATTCGGTATCGGGACCGGTGTTGGAATTCCGCTATTACGGGGCAGTGGAGGGGCGGATCGTGGCGATTGACCGTTCGCAATCGGATGCGCTGCGGCTGACGTTGGACCGCGTGGTGCTTGAGCGTGTCCCGCCCGAGCGCACGCCGCACCGTGTACGCCTGTCGTTGCACGGCGACCGTAGCTTTGACATCACTGCCGAGCCTGGTCTGCGTGTGATGCTGACGGGGCATCTTTCGCCGCCCTCCGGACCGGTCGAGCCGGGTGGTTTTGATTTCCAGCGCCATGCGTGGTTTGCACGGTTGGGGGCTGTGGGCTATGCCCGCACGCCGCTCATGGGCGTGTCGGAGCCTGCGGGCGGCTTGGGCGTGTTTCGTGTACGCATGGCCGCCTGCGCCCGTATTCAGCAGGTATTGCCCGGTGATACGGGTGGTTTTGCCGCCGCAATCACGACGGGGGACCGTTCTGCCATCAGCCAAGCGGCATTGGACGATCTGCGGGCCAGTAATCTGGCGCATCTGCTGGCGATTTCAGGGCTGCATATGGGGCTTATGTCCGGGGTGGTGTTCGCGGCTTTGAGAATCGCTTTGGCACTGATCCCGCCGTTGGTTTTGCGTGTTCCTGCACGCAGCATTGCAGCAGGGGGTGCGCTGATTGCGGCAGCAGGGTACCTTGCTTTGTCGGGGGGCAATGTCGCAACCCAGCGTGCGTTTGTGATGGTTGCTGTGGCACTTGTTGCGTTGATGTTGGGGCGGCGGGCCATCAGCCTGCGCAGTGTGGCGATTGCAGCGACGATTGTGCTGGTGCTGCGGCCCGAGGCGTTGATGGGGCCGGGGTTTCAGATGTCATTTGCGGCGACAACGGCTTTGGTCGCCGTCTTTGGCTGGCTGCGGGACGGGCAGATCCCGATGGGGCCAAACTGGTTCAAACCTGTGAGTGCTGTGTTTATCTCATCGGCAGTGGCAGGTATCGCGACAGCGCCCATCAGGGCCGCGCATTTTAACGCGATTGCGCAATACGGGCTGCTGGCCAATCTAGTCTCCGTTCCTTTGATGGGAGTGCTGGTGATCCCCGCTGCTGTTGTCGCGGCGGTGTTGGCGCCACTTGGGCTTGAGGCGGTTGGGCTTTGGGCGATGAGCCTTGGGGTGAAGTGGATATTGCTGGTGTCGCACTTCGTGGCAGAGCTGCCTGATGCGCGAAACTATGTTGTGGGGCCGAATGGTTGGGTGCTTCCGCTGCTATCGTTGGGATTTTTGATGCTGCTCTTATGGCGGGGCAGATTGCGGTGGAGTGGGGCTGTGGCCATGGCCGCCTCCTTTGTGATCTGGTCCGGCACTGAGCGACCTGATTTTCTGGTCTCGGACACCGGCACGTTGGTTGGTGTCATGACGGAGCAGGGGCGCGCATTGAGCAAGAAGCGCGGAGCGGGATTTGCCGCGCGCAACTGGCTTGAGAATGACGGCGATGGAAAAGACCAAACGCAGGCCTTCGAGCGATGGGACGCGGGCGGTGATGTGCTCCATCTGTCAGGCAAACGGGCTGTGGCGGCGTTTGAGGGCTGCGTCAAAGGCCAGATTGTGGTGAGTTCGGTCCCGCTGTCCCAGCGCGGATTGCCTTGTATGGTCCATGATCCCGAGAGCTTATTACATACGGGCGCATTGGCCTACCGCAAAGGACCTGAGGGGTGGCGCATCTCCAAAACGGCCCGCGCGGCATCTGGGGAGCGGCTCTGGACCCATTGGCCCCAAAAGCAAACGCCGCCCAAACCCGACAGGTTCGCGCGACGCAGTGGTAATTAGACCTCCGATGCTGTGATCGGGTCGGTTAGTATGAGCGGATCAGCCCCACAAGACGGCCCTGAACCTTTACTTTATCGGCAGGGAAAACGCGTGTCTCATAGGCAGGATTTGCCGCCTCAAGGGCGATGGACGAGCCGTTGCGCTTGAACCGTTTGAGGGTCGCCTCATGGTCCTCGACCAGTGCCACAACGATATCGCCATTGTCGGCCACGGAAGTCTCACGGATGACAACAACATCGCCATCGTTGATGCCCGCTTCGATCATCGAATCACCCTGTACTTCAAGGGCATAATGCGCACCTGCACCCGAGAGCATCGCGTCAGGCACAGTGACCCCATGCGAGCGTTGGTTGATCGCTTCAATCGGGACACCAGCGGCGATTTTGCCCATCACAGGCAATTCGGTCGCAGCAATTGTGGTCACCGGAAGGGCCGCAGCAGGCGGCGGCGTGTCTGGAATGTCGCCGTCAATGACACGCGGCTTGAACCCTGCGCCTGTCATACTGTCGGGCAGTTTCACAACTTCGATCGCACGGGCACGGTGGGCCAGACGGCGGATAAATCCGCGCTCTTCCAATGCGGTGATCAGGCGGTGGATGCCCGATTTTGACCGCAGATCAAGTGCTTCTTTCATTTCGTCAAAACTTGGCGGTACGCCGTCGCGCTGCACCCGTTTATGAATAAACGCCAGCAAATCGAGTTGTTTTTTAGTCAGCACTGCACATCCCCTGTCTTTAGTTATCTCACTTTGTTCTAGGGACGTTCTTGTTTTGTGTCAACTCTTGTTACAAGTTGATAACCTCGACCAAGGCGCCAGCATTCTGTGCAGGATCACTTGGTTGGCGGACAAGCAATGCGTTTGCACTGGCAAGTATTGTGAGCAGGGAGCTGTCCTGACGGTCCGCAGGGGCCACGGCACCGTCTGTTATCACCGCACGCATATAATGCTCCCTTGGCCCGTTTGCGGGGATATCAGCGGCGAGGGGTACAGTGCGGCGGGGGGCTGCGCTATGGCCCAGACCCAGCATTGCATTGATCATCGGGGCCACAAAAATCGTCCCGCAAACAAGGGCCGAGACGGGATTGCCAGGCAGGCCCACCATGGCGGACGTGCCAAGCCTGCCTGCCATCAGGGGTTTTCCCGGACGCATTGCTACTTTGTAGAACGACTGCTCCATCCCCATTGTCGCGGCAACGGGCGCCACCAGATCATGATCGCCTACGGAGGCACCGCCGATGGTGATGATGAGGTCAGCGTCCTGCGCCAGTTCGAAGGCACGTTGCAAAGAGGGCGCATTGTCACGCGCGATTGGCATGAGCCGCGTTTGCGCCCCCAATGCGTCGAGTTGTGCCGCGAGGCCGTAGGTATTGGAAGCGATGATCTGGTCGGGTCCCGGCACTTCGCCTGGTTGGACCAATTCATCCCCCGTTGCCATGATCGCGACAACGGGTTTGCGGTAAACTGGCACGGTGGCGATGTTCATCGCGGCCAGCAGGGCGATATCAGCAGGGCGCAGGCACAGGGGTGCTGCTACTGTCTGTCCTTTGGTAAAATCGCCGCCAGCAGGGCGAATGTTATCTTTGTCGCCGATCTTGTGGCCTAGCGTGATCAGATCACCGTGGCGGGTCACATCCTCTTGGATCACCACAAAATCAGCGCCCTCGGGCACGGGGGCGCCTGTGAAGATGCGCACGGCTTGGCCTGCGTTCAACGTTCCTGTGTAGCGGTGGCCCGCAGCCGCTTCGCCCACAACTTTGAACATCGCATCAGGTTCAACTTCGGCGCGGCGCAGAGCGTAGCCGTCCATGGAGGAGGCAGCAAATGGGGGCTGGGTGCGCTGCGCGCTCACATCGCGGGCAAGCACGCGGCCAGCGGCTAGGCGCAGGGGGATTCCTTCAATATCCATTGGGGCAGTCAAGCTGAATAGATGCTCAAGCGCCTGTGCGACAGTGATCATGGGAGGGTATGGCGGCCCGATTTGCCGCCGTCTTTCAGCGTGACGCGCAGGCCGCCGATCTCCATGGTTTTGTCCACGGCTTTGCTCATGTCATAGACGGTCAGCGCAGTGACGGAGGCGGCAGTCAACGCTTCCATCTCGACACCTGTTTGGCCTGTCGTTTTCACGGTGGCCGTGATGCGGATACCGGGTAGGTCGATGTCTGGCACTAGATCGACAGAGACGGAGGTGATGGGCAGGGGGTGGCACAGCGGAATGAGGTCAGAGGTCTTTTTGGCCGCCATGATGCCGGCAAGGCGGGAAACACCCAGAACGTCACCCTTTTTTGCGCGTCCTTCTGTAATAATATCAAAGGTTTCTCGACGCATCTTGATGTAGTTTTCGGCGGTCGCGATGCGCGCGGTCACAGCCTTGTCAGAGACATCGACCATATGTGCATGGCCGTCGCCATCAAAATGCGTGAGCGCCATTACATGCCACCTGCGCGCAGAGGGTTGGCCAGCAGCGTGCGCGTGGCAGTCGCGACATCTTTCTGCCGCATCAAGCTTTCGCCGATTAGGAAAGTAAGGGCGCCATACCGCGCCATATCGGCGAGGTCTTCGGCAGTGTTCAGCCCGCTTTCGCAGACAATCATCCGCTCTCCGGGGATGTGTTTGGAGAGCATGCGGGTGGTGTCGAGCGATGTCTCGAAAGTGTTGAGGTTGCGATTATTAATCCCGATCATCCGCGATTTGAGCATGAGAGCACGCTCAAGCTCCTCGGCGTTATGCGTCTCGATCAGCGCATCCATTCCATAGTGCGTCGCGGCATCCTCAAGCTCGGCTGCTTGGGCATCCGACACACTCGCCATGATGATCAGGATGCAATCGGCGCCCATGCTGCGCGCCTCGGCGACCTGATAGGTATCATACATGAAATCCTTACGCAGCACGGGGAGATCGCATGCTGCACGAGCGTCAATGAGGAACTCTTTTGCGCCCTGAAAGCTGGGGGTATCGGTGAGGACCGACAGACACGTGGCACCGCCGTCGGCATAGGCTTCGGCCAGTTTTGCAGGCTCGAAATCTTCGCGGATAAGGCCTTTGGACGGGCTGGCCTTTTTGATCTCGGCGATCAGGCCGTAATTCTCGATGGAGGCGTTATGAAGCGCTTCGGCAAAGGGGCGCACAGGCGAGGCTGCGGCAGCCATGGCCTCAACTTCTTCGAGTGGCACGGCGGCTTTGTCTGCTGCGATTTCTTCAAGCTTGTAGGCTTTGATTTTCTCTAGGATTGTTTGTGTCATGGTGCCTCCGGATCGCCCCAGTTTATGGACCCATGACCGCGCATCCGCAACCACGCATTGGTGCGGCTAAAGGGGCGCGAGCCAAAGAAACCGCGATAGGCCGACAGGGGGGAGGGGTGCGCAGACTGGATTTTGAGGTTGGCCTCTGGATCAACCAGCGTCGCCAGCTTTTGCGCGGGGCCGCCCCAGAGCAGATAGGCGCGGGGGGACGAGACAAGCCTGTCGAGTATTTGCCAAGTAAGGATTTGCCAACCCAGATCGCTGTGCCCCTTTGGTGCGCCTTCGGGAACGGTCAGCACGGTGTTGAGCAACAATACCCCCTGATCGGCCCAATCATCGAGTTGCGTGCGGGTGCGGGTCACCTCCAGATCGCTTTGCAATTCCTTGAAGATATTGCCAAGGCTATCAAGTCTGCCGCCGAAATCAGCCGTGATGGAAAAGGCCAGCCCGTCCGCTTTGCCCCGCGTGTGATAGGGGTCCTGACCAAGGATCACGACATGCACATCATCAGGTTGCACCCGCTCCAGCGCATTGAAAACCAATGGCGCAGGGGGCAAGAAATCATCGCCCTGCGCAATCAGGTCCAATTCAATCTGTGGCAGAGTATCGCGGAAAAACGGCAGGTCACCCCATGCACCCAAGCGGCTGAGATCAAACATCAGCCAGCTTGGGTGATGCGCGCAACAGCGGTGATTTTCTCGCGTGCGGCTCCGGAATCGATACTGATCCGTGCCATCTCCACCCCTGTTTTCAGATCAGGTGCTGCGTCTGCAATGAGCAGGGCAGCGGCGGAATTGAGCAGCACGGCATCGCGGTAGGCCGAAGGGGTCCCGTCGAGCAGCGCATTAAAGGCAACCGCGTTTTCCTCAGGCGTGCCGCCGACAATCGCCTCGAAGGGGTGCACGGGCAGGCCTGCGTCTTCGGGATGGATTTCGATATCGGCAATTGCGCCATCGGTCAGGGCAGAGACCCAGCTGACGCCTGTAATGGTCAACTCGTCGGTTCCGTCCGAGCCGTGAACGAGCCATGCAGCGTCCGACCCCAGCTCTTTGAGCGTTTCGGCCATCGGGCGGGTGAGGTCACGGCGGTAGGTGCCGGTGAGTTGGCGTTTCACGCCTGCGGGATTGGTCAGGGGACCAAGGATGTTGAAGATTGTGCGCGTGCCCAGTTCGGCGCGGGTCGGCATGACATGGGCAATCGCAGGATGGTGCATCGGTGCCATCATAAAGCCGATGCCGACTTCGTTCAGGGCCTTTTCAACCACAGGTGAGCCGACCATCGTCTTTAGGCCCATCTGGGTCAGGGCATCTGCCGCACCTGATTTGGAGCTTAGGTTGCGGTTGCCATGCTTTGCCACGACGACACCCGCACCTGCCACGACAAAGGCAGTCGCCGTGGAGATATTGAGCGTCCCTTTGCCGTCGCCGCCCGTGCCGACGATATCCATCGCGCCCTTAGGGGCGCGGACTGCGTTGCATTTTGCACGCATCACGGCGGCAGCAGCGGCGTATTCATCCACAGTCTCGCCGCGCGTGCGCAGCGCCATGAGGAAGCCGCCGATCTGGCTGGGCGTAGCTTCACCGTTGAACAGGATGCCAAAGGCTTCCTCGGCCTGCGCGCGGGTCAGCGGACCATTGGCTGCTGCATCAATGAGGGGTTTAAGTTGGTCACTCATGCGGGCTCTTTCACCTCCTTGAGGAAGTTTTCGAGCAGGGCATGGCCGTGCTCGGAGCGGATTGATTCAGGGTGGAACTGCACGCCGTGGATCGGCAGGCTGCGATGTTGCAGACCCATGATGGTGCCATCTTCCAGCTCGGCGGTGATCTCGAGGCAATCAGGCAGGCTCTCACGCTCGACAATGAGCGAGTGGTAGCGTGTGGCGGCAAAGGGCGAGGGCAGGTTAGCGAACAGCCCTTTGCCAGTATGGTGCATCTGGCCTATCTTGCCGTGCACGATATCTTTTGCGCGCACCACTTTGCCGCCAAAAGCCTCACCAATTGTTTGATGCCCCAGACAAACGCCCAGCAGCGGAATACCCGCATCGGCAGCAGCATGGGTGAGTGCGAGGCAAATCCCCGCCTGCGCCGGATCGCATGGACCGGGTGACAGGACGATGCCCGAGGGGCGTAATGCCAGCGCTTCATCCACGCTCAGGGTGTCATTACGGCGGATGTCCATTTGCGCACCCAAGGTCCCCAGATAGTGAACCAGATTATAGGTGAAACTGTCATAGTTATCGATCAACAAGAGCATTTGGTAAAACTTCGCATTAGGACTAGAGAAGGCGGGCGAGTGGGGTGTATATAGTTCGGGAGTAGATGGTCAGTCTTGGACGGTATCGTCAAGAGGCAGGGCCGCTGCATCCGCACATTAACCGGTTCAAAATATCGGGTGTGCACGGGATGCAGGGCAACAGGACAAGGGCGGGGCAGCTATGGCACGTGGGTTATTGAGCGGAATTGCACTGGGCGGAGTGTTCAGTGTGGGTGTTGCAGGAGTGGTATCGGTGATGGTCCCGATGCAGCCGCAACCGGCTCCGCAACTGGGCACAGCAGAGACAGTTGTCACACCCCAACCCGCCGCACCGCAAGCCGAAGTGGTCGTAAGGGGGGAGGGATCGACGCCTGTTGTGCAGCCCCAAGTGAGTTTGCGTACCCCCGAAGGCGGAGAATTGCCGAAAGAGCATGCAGCGGCAGCATTGGCGCCCCAGACGACGACGGATGTGACTGGAACAGTGGATACTGGCACGCTCACGGCCGAGCCTGTGACCTCGCCACAAAGTGAAGTTATGGCCACTGCCACAGTTCCCACAGCTTTGCCGCCAGTAGATATTGGCACGGCCGACGGCACCCCGACTGTGCCCACTGCATTGCCACAGCCCCAGACAGGTGTTGCGGCTGATCTGACCCAGCCGCGGCCATTGCCGCAGGGTGTGATTGCGCGTGCAGGCGAAGACACTGCGGTGTTGCCAAATCCTCAGGCCTTGGCGCCGATGATCCCCGACGACAGTCAGGATACCGACATTGTGCTGCCAGAGGGTGAGACGTCTCCAGAGGTCGTTGCCCAAGAAGCACCTGAAGCTGAACAGGCACCAGAGGGAGAAGAGACTTTCATCGTGGTTGAACCTGCGCCAGAGACCGAAGCGGAAGCAGAGAGCCAAGAGCAAGCCTCCTTGGTGCAAACAACGCCAAAGCCGCGGGTATTGACCGTTCCCGGCAGGCCTGTCGGCACCCTTGGAAGCAACGGGGGGCAAAGCGTGGGCACACCTGCAAACACCCTGATCAACCGATCGCCCGAACTTGCACAGATGCCTGTTGAGATCACCCCGCAAATTCCCGACACACGGCCAATCAGCACTTATGCGCAGCCTTTTGAAAATCCCGAAGGCAAGCCATTGATGAGCATTGTCCTGATGGACATGGGCGCGGACCTTGATGCCGATGCCATCGGGCTGCCTGCGTTGTCCAGCTTTCCCTATCCTGTCAGCTTTGCCGTGGACGCAAACCTGATTGATGCGGCAGAGCGGGTGGAGCGCTACCGCGCCGAAGAGTTCGATGTTCTGGCCATGGTAAACCTGCCCCAAGGGGCGCGGCCCAGTGATGCAGAGGTATCGCTGAGCGTGGCGCTGAACGGTATGCCAGAGATTGTCGGTGTCATGGAAGGCACGGGTGAGGGGCTACAAGGCTCGCGTGAAGTGGCAGATCAGGTGACGCGGATATTGCAGGCCAGCGGTCACGGTCTTGTTGCACAAAGCAAGGGGCTGAACTCGATGCCAAAGCTGGCGCTGAAAGAGGGAGTGCCCGCAGCGCCAGTCTTCCGAGACTTTGACAGCGAAGGCCAGCAACCTCGCGTCATCCGCCGCTTCCTCGACCAAGCGGCCTTCAAGGCAGGTCAGGAGGGTGGCGTAATCATGTTGGGCCGTCTGCGCCCCGAGACAATCGAGGCGCTTTTGGTCTGGGGATTGGCGGACCGTGCGGGTTCCGTCGCACTGGCCCCAGTATCTGCTATGCTATTGGCGCAATAATCGCGATTCAGAAAATGTAATCGCATCGCCGCTCAGTCGATGTGACGTGCGCAGCGACGCTTTTTGTAAAGTTACAGGCCCAAGTCCATGAGGCCTTTGATCTCTGAGGTAGAGGTGCCTGCCACGATGCGGCCCAACTCTTGATCTCCTTTTAGCACCAGCAGGGTCGAGCGGCGCGGGATGCTGCGTGACGTGGTCACTTCGTGTTTGGAATAGGTATCCCAATCCACTTTTACGAAGGTCATCGAGGAGGCGTAGGCAGGGTTTGCTTCCATCAATTCTGCCATCACATGCTCTTGGCGTTTGCAGGTGCCGCACCACGTGGCGGAATAGTCGACAAAGACGGTTTTACCCTCCTTGAGGGCAGCGTCGATCATACCAGGGGTATAGTCGACAAAACTGGCCTGCGCCGCAATCGGAAGCAGGGTAAAGGCCGTGGCGGTGGTCAAAAAGGCGCGACGTTTCATGGAGTTCTCCTTGAGGTTAAAGAATGACAGAGAGGTCTTGGAGCCAAATCGGCATGACTTCTAGCGCCCAAGCATCAATGATATGGTGCACTTTGAAAAAGAGCATCAAGCCCACAGCGACAAAGGTGACACCGAGGATCGGTTTTGATCTTTCTGCCAGCGTGCGCAGCACGTTTGCGCGTTTGCGGATCGCCTCACGCGCGCCCATGCCCAAACCGATGATGATGGTCGAGACACCCAGTACGAAGAACCCCATAATCAGTGTGACATAGCCAAGGTTCTCACCTTGGGAGGCCAGCGCAATCGCACCGCCCAATGTCGGCCCGATACAAGGGGACCAAACCGCGCCCAAGAGCAGTCCACCGACGAACTGCCCCTTGAGGCCTGAGTTATCAAGCTGGTTCATTTGGGCATCCGCACTGCCTGCCATGCCGGCGGTCGCCATCTCGAAGCGTGAGGACAGTTGCGGGACCAGCAGCACCACGCCAAAGAGGACCATCATCACGGCACCGATCTGGGCAAGGCTGTCTTGGGTCAGGCCGATGCTGGCGCCAAAGGCTGTGACGAGGACGCCGAAGGTAACAAAA